>JBJHBG010000061.1:0-29801 GCA_050485385.1 Geminicoccaceae bacterium
ATGCCGCTCTCCCGCTCGTCATGACCATCGACTCACGCCAACGGCCTGCGATCAAGAGGTTTTTCGAGGTGCCCGCTTGACCGAGCCGATCGGCAATCAAATACTCGATTCGTGGCAGGACGAGTAGGGCGCCCTCCGCGAACTCGAAAGCCACTACCGCACCCTCTACCTTGGAATCGACACGGCCGTCGAACAGCGGCCCGCGAACCAATTGAACGCCGATACCTGGGATGTTCGGATGATACCAGCCGCAGAGCAGATAGCCCAACCGATCCTCGCGGCGCCAGCCGTACCCTGCCATGTGTTTCTCGAAGATGTCATCCCGAGCGGCCACGACGTCGAGGTCACCGCTCACGATAGCATCGCCACTGTGTATAGCGGCGGCTGCTCCGCCGACCAAGACGGGCCAGGAGCCACACTCTTCAACATAGTCGCGGAATACCTCTGCCAGTGAATGCAAAGCCGCGGTGAAACTCGCTGGAAAGGTCATCCGGCTCGTGTCCCAGTTCGCCACATGCAGTCAGGAGTACGGCCAACAACGCCAACTTCGCCCGACGACCCGTCAGTTGCCGCGGCCGTCGCCGACGTTGGGCGGGCTGGCGTTGCGGACGATCCAGTTGACGATGCGGTCGATCACGTCGCCGTCGTTCGCGGCCCGGGGGGCCGCCTCCGCCGGCCTTGGGCTCGGCGCCGCCGCGACCTGCGCCGGCGCACCGCCGAGCGGCACGGCATCGGCCGGCACCGGGGTGCGTCGCATCACCTCCGCGAACATCCGCGCCGGCAGCCCGCCGCCGGTCACCCGCTGCATCGGTGCGTTGTCGTCGTTGCCGACCCACACACCGATGACGACGTCATGGGAGAAGCCGACGAACCACGCGTCGCGCCAGCCTTGGCTGGTGCCGGTCTTGCCGCCGACCCAGCGGTCGCCCGGATCGGCGGCGCGGCCCGTGCCGCGGCCGACCACCGCCTCGAACAACCCCTGCATCTGCCGGATGACGCCGCCGTCGAGGAACGGTGCGCCGCCGTCACCCCGCCGCTCGGCCAGAAGCCGGCCGCCGTCGGTGGCCACGCGGACCACGCCGGTCGGCGGCTGGAAGCGGCCGCCGTTGATGAACGGCACATAGGCCGCCGACAGCTCGAGAAGGCTGGTCTCACCCGTCCCGAGCGCGAGGGAGGCATCGGCCGGCAGCGGGCTCTCGATACCGAGCAGCCGCGCCGTCGAGATCACCTTGCGCCGACCCACGTCCTCCAACAGCAGTACGGGCACGGTGTTGCGCGAGCGGGCGAAGGCGTCGGTGAGCGTCATCTCGCCCTGGAATGCGTCGTCGTAGTTCGTCGGCCGGTAGCCGCCGACGTTGATGGGTCCGTCGAACACGCGCCGCTCCGGGCGCCAGCCCGATTGCAGGGCCGCCAGATAGACGATGGGCTTGAACGCCGAGCCCGGCTGACGCTTGGCGTCGACCGCCCGGTTGAACGGCGTGCGCCGGTAGTCGCTGCCGCCGACCATCGCCCGCACCCGGCCCTGACGGTCGAGCACGACGATGGCGGCTTGGCCGACGTTCGCCTCCGCGCCAGGCCCGGCCAGCGCCCGCTGCACCACCTCCATCGCGGCGGCCTGCAACCCTCGATCCAGTGTCGTCTCGACCACGAGATTGACGCCGCGCTCTTCCCAGCCCTCGGGCAGATCGCGGGCCGCCCAGTCGAGGAACCAGCCGGCGGCCCCCGCATCGGCGTACTGCTCGGGGATGGCCGGATCGCGCCGCGCCGCCTGCGCTCGCTCGGCGGTGATGCGGCCGTCGTCCACCATCGCCTGGAGGACCACCCCCGCCCGCGCGTGGGCCGCCTGGATGTTGGCGGTCGGCGTCAGCCTCGAGGGCGCCTTCAACAGCCCCGCGATCAGCGCACTTTCGGCCAGCTCCAACCGGGCGGCGGGCTTGCCGAAATAGCGCTGGGCTGCGGCCTCCACCCCGTAGGCCCCGGCCCCCAGATAGACCCGATTGAGATACAGGGTGAGGATGTCGTCCTTGGTGAGCCGCGTCTCCAGCCAGATGGCGAGGATCATCTCGCGGATCTTGCGGTCGTAGGACCGTTCGTGGGTGAGGAAGAGGTTCTTCGCGAGCTGCTGGGTAATGGTGCTGCCGCCCTGCACCACCCCGCCGGCGCGCAGATTGGCGAGGGCAGCCCGCACCGTACCCAGGGGATCGAGCCCGAAATGGGCGTAGAAGCGCCGATCCTCGGTCGCCAGCACGGCGTCGACGAGGTGCGGCGAGATCTCGTCCAGCGTGACGATGCGCGCCTGATAGGCGCCGCGCCGCGCCAGCACCTCCCCGTCCGCGGCGAGGAAGGTCAGGCCCGGCTGCGGCGGCGTCCGCCAGAGTTCGGCGGTGTCGGGCAGGTTCGGGGCGTAGGCGTAGACCAGCGCGGTCCAGGCGGCGAGACCCACGACGATGGTGGCGGCCAGCGCCTGACCGCCGCGACGCAGCCAAGTGAACAGGCCGGCCCGGCGTTTCGGCTTCGCGGCCCGCACGCGCCGCTGCGGCCCGCGCCGGGCAACCGCCGCCTTCGTCGTTCCCGGACGCCGCCGGCCCTCCGCCAACCCTCATCCTCCGCCACCGCTAATGGATGCAAGCACTTAGATGCGATAGCTGAATTAACGGTGAATGTCGCCCCGGTGAAGCTCGCGGTAGCTCGGAAAACCCGCCAAGGGTGTCGCTTCGACCACAGCCCGGGCGATGGCCCGCGCCGTCGCGTCGGCCGCCAGCATGCCGAGCCGGGCGAGGCCGCGGGCGTCGACCGCCGGCCCTCGGCCGGTCGCCAGTGCGATCACCGTGTCGCCGTCGAAGGGCGTGTGGACCGGCCGCAGCGCGCGGGCGAGACCGTCCTGCGCCATGGTGGCGAGGCGCAGCGCCGCCGGCCGGTCGAGCGCCGCGTCGGTCGCCACGACCACCAGGGTCGTGTTGCCGCCGGGGTCGCCTCCAGCCAGCAGGCCGAGGTCGAACGGCCCTTTGGGCGCCACCTGCCCGTCCAATTCGCCTGCGAGTTCGAATGGCCAGGCCCAGAGCGTATCGGTGCCGGGGATGACGGCGCTGCCCAAGGCGTTGACGGCGGCGAGGGCTGCCACCACGGCACCGCTCGCGTCGTCGATCACCGAGGCCGTGCCGATGCCGCCCTTCAGCGCACCGCAGGTGGCGCCGCGCCCGGCACCGACGGAGCCCAGCTCCACCTCGGCCCCCCGCGCCCGGTAGGCCGCCTCGCCCAAGGCCGCGTAGAGGGCGGTCGACCGCTGCGGCGGACCGAGCTTCAAATCGAACAGGATCATCGCCGGCACGATCGGCACCCGCGCCGGTCCGACCACGAAGCCGCGGCCGTCGGCGGCGAGCCCGTCCATCACGCCGTCGGCGGCGGCGAGCCCGAAGGCGGAGCCGCCCGCCAGCACCACCGCGTCGACGCGCTCGACCAGACAGCCCGGCGCCAGCAACGCCAGCTCCCGCGTGCCCGGCGCACCGCCCCGCTGGTCGGCCGCCGCGACCGCCGGCGCGTCGGCGACGACCACGGTGACGCCGGTCGGTACGTCCGCGTCGTGGGCTTGGCCGACGGCAAGGCCTGCCACGTCGGTCAGCGCGTTGCGCGGCCCCGGCCGCAGCGTCACGGTGCCCGCAAAAGCGCTGCGGTTGCCACCGCCATGACCTCGGCGGCCCCGACGAGGTCGTCGATCTCGACGTACTCGTCCGGCTGGTGGGCGAGGTGCAGGTGACCCGGCCCGTAGGCGATGCAGTCGGTCACGCCGCCGATGTGGTGGACGTGCTTTTGGTCGTAGGTGCCCGGCGAGGCAACGAAGCGCACCGGCCGTCGGTAAACCTCGGCGATCGCCTGGGCGAAGGCCCGGGGCGTCGGTGCCGCCTCGGTGTTGGTCGTCGGCGGCACGTGCATGGTCTCGCGCAAGGTGCAGGCGAAACCCGGACGCGTCGCCTTCAGCCGCTCCAGGATCGCCCGGACCTCGGCCTCCACCTCGTCCCGCGTCTCCTCCAGGAGATAGCGCCGGTCGAGCGTCGCGCGGCACCGGTCGGGTACGAGCGGTGTCGGCAGGCCGTCGATGACCTCCGGCATCCCTCCATGCACGGCGGCGACGTTGAGCGTGGCGAACCGGGCCCCCTCCGGGATCACCGGCACCGCCGTCTCACGCTCGGCCAGATGCGGCCACAGGTCCCGCTCGAACGCCTCCAGCACGGCCGCCATGTGGCGGATGGCGCAGTCACCCTGGAAGGGCATCGAGCCATGGGCGATGTGCCCCAGCGTCTCGATCTCGGCCCACCACACACCGCGGTGGCCGAGGCAGACCAGATCGCGGTTGAAGGGCTCGGGGATGACCACGTGGTCGACGCGGTCGGGGCCGAACCAGCCCTGCTCGGCGAGCCACATCACGCCTGCCTGACCGCCGCTTTCCTCGTCGGCGGTCGCCGAGACCTCGACCGCACCCCGGGTCAGCGCCCCTTCGTCCACGAGCGCCTCGACGGCGGCGATGGAGGACGCGAGCCCACCCTTCATGTCGCAGGTGCCGCGGCCGTAGATGCGGCCATCCGCCACCTCGCCGCCATAGGGCTCGTGCGTCCAGCCGTGGCCGGGTGCCACCACGTCGACGTGGCTGTTGAAATGCACCGTGGGTCCCGGCCGGCCGCTCTCCAGCCGGGCGATCACGTTCCAGCGGGGATGCCGGTCGCTGTCGCCGAGCGCCCCTTCGGCGCGAAGGTAGTGCACCTCGAAACCCCGCCGGCGCAGCCTCTCGCCGACCAGTTCGACGCATGGCCGGTAGTCGCGGCCGGGCGGGTTCTCGCTCGGGATGCGGACGAGGTCGCGGCAAAGCGCCACCAGATCGTCCCGGCCATCCCGCACCCGCTGCCGCAACCGGTCGCTCAGCACGGCAGCGTCTGCGCGATCTCGGGCCGCCTGCCGGTGAAGCCCGTCTCGCGCTCGAACGCACGGGCCAAGCGGAAGAGCCCCGTCTCGTCGAACGGCCGGCCGACGAGCTGCGCCGCGATGGGCATGCCGTTGGCATCGAAGCCGACCGGCATGGCAAGGGCCGGCAGTCCGGTCACGTTGAACGGCCGCATCCAACGGGCGAAGCGCGTCAGCATCTTCAAGAAACCGGGATTGGCGGCAACGTCGGTCTCGGCGATGGTCGGGATCGGGTCGTCGAGCGCCGGCACCAACAGCCCGTCCACCGCGCCCAGTCCGGCGTCCAGCAAGTCCTCGGCGATGCGCGCCCGAAGGCTCAACGCCTGGAGATAGCGGGTCGCCGGCACGTACAGCCCCGTGCGCAGCCGCGCCAGGGTCTGCGGACCGAAGTCCTCCGGGCGCTCCTGCATGGCATTGGCGTGCACCGCCGCCCCCTCGGTCGCGATCACCAAGCTGGCGAGCGCGTTGGCGTCGGCGAGCGCGTGGAGCGAGATGCGGCGGATGCGGGCGCCGAGGCGCTGATAGGTCTGCACCGTCTGGTCGAAGGCCGCCTGCACGGGCTCGCTCAACCCGTCCAGGTCGGCCGCCTCGGGAATGCCGAGCGTCGTGCCCATGAGCCCGCGCTCGATGTCGGCGAGATAGTAGGGCACGGGCTCGGTGGCACTCAGCGGGTCGTTCGGGTCGTGACCGGCGAGGGCTTGAAGCACCAGCGCCGCGTCGCGCACGGTGCGGCACAAGGGGCCGATGTGGTCGAACGAGGCCGAAAGCGGCATCGCGGCGAAGCGGCTGACCCGGCCGTACGTGGGCTTGATGCCGACGAGACCGCAGCAGGCGGCCGGAATCCGGATCGAGCCGCCGGTGTCGGAGCCAAGGGCCGCGAAGATCGCCCCGCTCGCCACCGCCGAACCCGAGCCCGACGACGAGCCGCCGGTGATCCGGCTCGGATCCCAGGGATTCTTCGGCGTACCGGTGACGGAGTTGTGGCCCGTCACGCCGAGCGCCACCTCGACCATGTGCAGCCGGCCGCAGTCGACCGCACCGGCCGCATCGAGCCTCGCCAGGGCCGTCGAGGTCACCTCGGGCACGTGGCCGGCGAGCACCTTCGAGCCGCAGGCGCTCTCGCGGCCCGCGCGGTAGTACATGTCCTTGTGCGCCATGGGGATGCCGAGCAGCGGCCGCGGGTCGCCCGCATCCAGCGATGCCTGCGCCGCGTCGGCCATGGTCATCGCCCGCTCGGGCTCGGCGGCGACCAGGACGTGGAGCGTCGGATGCACGCGCTCCAGCGCCTCGACGGCAGCCTGGGCGAGTTCGCGCGCGGAGACCTCGCGGCGGCGCAGCGCGGCGGCGGCGCGCTCGATCGTGGGCAGCTCGCTCATCGCTTGGCCCGCGCCTGCAACATCACCCGAAGTCGCCAGGGTTCGTCGTCGATCCTGAGCGCCTTGACCGCATAGTCGAGGGTGCGCACCTGCGCGTGCGACGCACCGGCGGCCTGCGCGTCCAAGGGTAGCGGCTTGATCGCCTGCCAGCTATGCAGCCAGCTGGCGCTTGCCTCCTCTTTCGGCTCGTCCATCTGTCTCTCCAAGCGTGAACGTCCTCGCCTACGCTGGCCGGCGCTCCGGTTCAAGCCGCCCCCTTGCCAAGTCGGCGGGAAGCCGCCACCACCTCACCGAAATACGGACGGCGATGGCCGTGTTGCCATGCCATCCTCGAAAGCAGGCTGCATGACCCGTACCATCGACGATACCCTGGCACTGCTCGGCCAGGGCGACTACGTGGCCGACCGGCCGCTCGCCACCGCCGTGCATCTGGCCCTCGCCCTCGGCCGCCCGCTGTTCCTCGAAGGCGAGGCGGGAGTAGGCAAGACCGAGATCGCCAAGGTGCTGGCCAGGTCGCTCGGCCGCAACCTCGTGCGGCTGCAGTGCTACGAGGGCCTCGACGTGGCGTCGGCCGTCTACGAGTGGAACTACGCCCGGCAAATGCTGGAAATCCGCCTCGCCGAGGCCTCGGGCGACACCGATCGCACCAGCCTCGCCAAGGACATCTTCGCCGAGGAATTCCTCATCCGCCGGCCGTTGCTCCAGGCCCTGGCCCCCGACCCGCGCGGCGCGCCCGTGCTCTTGATCGACGAGTTGGACCGCACCGACGAGCCGTTCGAGGCCTATCTGTTGGAAGTGCTGTCCGACTTCCAGATCACCGTGCCCGAACTCGGCACGTTCAAGGCGGAAACGCCGCCGATCGTGATCATCACCTCCAACCGCACGCGCGAGATCCACGACGCCCTGAAGCGTCGCTGCTTCTACCATTGGGTCGACTATCCCACGGCCGAGCGGGAACTGCGCATCGTCAAGGCGCGCCTGCCGCACGTACCGGAGCGGTTGTCGCGGGAGGTGGTCGACTTCGTGGCGCGGCTGCGGAAGGAAGACCTCTTCAAGCTGCCGGGCGTGGCCGAAACGCTCGACTGGGCGCAGGCGCTGCATACCCTCGACTGCCTGGAGCTCAGCCCCGAGGTGATCAACGACACCCTCGGCACGCTGTTGAAGTACCAAGACGACATCGTGAAGATCCAAGGCAGCGAGGCCGCGCGCATGCTCGGCGAGATCCGCATGGAGATGCGCAAACCCTGATGGACCAGCCCCCCACCCGACGGCCGGTCGCCGGCGACGGCGGCATGCTGGCGGCCAACGTGATGCACTTCGGCCGGGCCCTCCGCGCCGCCGGCCTGAAGGTCGGGCCGGGGCAGATCGTGCAGGCCCTCGAAGCGCTGGACGCGGTGGGCCTCGGCTCGCGCCAGGACTTCTACTGGACGCTGTTCGCGGTGTTCGTGAAGCGCGCCGACCAGCGTGAGCTGTTCGACCAGACCTTCCACATCTTCTGGCGCGATCCGCAACTCCTCGAGCGCCTGATGCAGCTCCTGTTGCCGACGCTGGAGGCGGACGAAGCGCCGCCATCGCCGAAGAGCGACGTGAAGAAGCGCGTCGCCGACGCCATGGCGCCGGAGAAGCGGCCCGGCGACGGCGAGGGCGACAAGCCCGACGAGGAGCAGGTCGAACTCGACGCGGTGATGACCTACTCGGCCAACGAAGTCCTGCAGACCAAGGACTTCGAAGAGATGAGCCAGGCCGAGGTCGATCAGGCCAAGCAGGCGATGCAGCGCCTCGCCCTGCCCATCGCCCAGGTGCGCACCCGCCGCTTCGATCCCCATCTCCACGGTCCCCGCATCGACATGCGGCGCACGCTCCGGGGCTCCATGCGCGGCGGCGGGGCGGTGATCGACCTCGAACGCAAGACGCAACGCCTGCGTCCGCCGCCGCTCGTCGTGCTCTGCGACGTGTCGGGCTCGATGAGCCGCTATTCGCGCCTGCTGCTGCACTTTCTGCACGCGCTCACCAACGACCGCGACCGCGTGCACTCCTTCCTGTTCGGCACGCAACTGACCAACGTCACCCGCCAGCTCAAGCACCGCGACATCGACGTCGCCCTCGACCGCATCGGCCAAGCCTGCACCGACTGGTCCGGCGGCACCCGCATCGGCCATTGCCTGGAGCTGTTCAACCGCGTCTGGGGTCGCCGCGTCCTGACCCAAGGGGCCGTCGTGCTGCTCATCACCGACGGCCTCGACCGCGACGCCGCGCACGGGCTCGAGAAGGAGATGGACCGCCTGCAACGGAGCTGCCGCCGGCTGATCTGGCTGAACCCGCTCCTGCGCTTCGAGGGCTACGCGCCCCTCGCCTCGGGCGCCAAGGCGATGATTCGCCACGTCGATGCGTTCCACTCGGTCCACAACCTCGAAAGCCTCGACCAGCTTGCCCACATCATGAGCCAAGAGGCCCCGACCCGCGGCGCCATGCACCGCTGGGTGGAGGCGAGCGAAGGGAGCCGCGCCGCATGACCGACGACGTACTTTCCGCGATCCAGGACTGGCGGGCCGCCGGCAAGAAGGCGGCGCTCGCCACCGTGGTCAACACCTGGGGCTCGTCGCCCCGTCCGGTCGGCAGCCAGCTCGGCATCGCCGAGGACGGCGCCATGGTCGGCTCGGTCTCCGGCGGCTGCATCGAGGGGGCGGTCGTCACCGAAGCGCTCGACATCATCGAAGGCGCGCCGCCCAAGCTCCTGACCTTCGGCGTCTCCAACGAGCAGGCCTGGGAGGTCGGCCTCGCCTGCGGCGGCACCGTCGAAGTCTACGTCGAGGCCGTGGCGTGACGCCCGAGATCCTGGCCGCGCTGACCGAGGCCCGGGCGGCGCAACGTGCCGCCGTCCTCGTCCGCCGGCTCGCCGACAACCAGCAGACGCTCCTCGTCGACGGCGAGCGGATCATCGGCCCGCTCCTGCCGCAGAGCCTCGACACGATCGTTCGGGGTGCGGTGCGCAGCGACAAGAGCGTCAAGGTCGAGACCCCGGAGGGCGCCTGGTTCGTCCAGGTCTTCAACCCGCCCTTGCGGCTCGTCGTCGTGGGTGCCGTGCACATCGCCCAGGCACTGGTGCCGATGGCCCAGCTCGCCGGCTACGCCGTCACCGTGGTCGACCCGCGCCGCGCCTTCGCGTCCGACGCGCGCTTTCCCGAGGTGGCGCTCCTGCACGACTGGCCGGACGAAGCGCTCGACCGGCTGGCACCCGACGCGCGCACCGCCGTCGTCACCCTCACCCACGACCCCAAGCTCGACGACCCGGCGCTGATCCGGGCACTGCGCTCGCCCGCCTTCTACGTCGCGGCACTGGGCTCGAAGCGCACCCACGCCAGCCGCATCGAGCGGCTGGCGGAAGCCGGGCTCGATCAAGCCGCCATCGACCGCATCCACGGCCCTGCCGGGCTGAACCTCGGTGCCGTCAGCCCGGCCGAAATCGCCCTCTCCGTCATGGCCGAGATGACCCAGGTGCTGCGGGCGCCCCGATGATCTACGGCAGCTTTCCCGTCGCCGACTGCGCCGGTGCCGTCCTCGTCCACAGCGTTCGCGTCGGCGAGCGCACCTTCCGGAAAGGCCGGCGGCTGGACGAAACGGACGTCGCCGCCCTCGCCGAGGCCGGCATCGCCCAGGCGACCGTCGTCCGCTACGAGCCGGGCGACGTGCCGGAGGACGCGGCGGCAACCCGGCTCGCCGCCCCCCTCGTCGGCCCCGGTGTCGCGGCCGACGCGGCGTTCACCGGCCGCGTCAACCTGCGCGCCCGCCATGCCGGCGTGCTGCGCCTCGACCGCGCCGCCATCGACGACGTGAACCATATCGACGAGGCGCTCACCGTCGGCACCCTCGACGACTACGCGCCGGTGCTCGAGGGCCAACTCGTCGCCACCATCAAGATCATCCCCTTCGCCGCCCCCGAAGCCGCCCTGAACGCGGCCGCCGCCCGCCTCCGCGCGGGCGAGCACCCCTTCCGTGTCGCAGCCTATCGCGGCATCAGCGCGTTCTTGATCCAGACCACCCTGCCGACGGTGAAGGAGAGCGTGCTCGACAAGACCGCCGCCATCACGCGCGAACGACTGGTCCAGGTCGGCGGCCGCCTGCTCGGCGAGCGCCGCTGTGCGCACACGGCGGAAGCCCTGGCCGAAGCCGTCGCGGAGGCCCCCTCGGTCGACGTGCTGCTGGTCGCCGGTGCCTCCGCCATCACCGACCGGCGCGACGTGCTGCCCGCCGGCATCGAGCGGGCCGGCGGCGTGGTCGAGCACTTCGGCATGCCGGTCGACCCCGGCAACCTGCTCCTGTTCGCGAGGAAGGACGGCCGCCCCGTGGTGGGCCTGCCCGGCTGCGCCCGCTCGCCCAAGCTCAACGGCTTCGACTGGGTGTTGCAACGCTTGGGCGCCGGGCTCGAGGTCGACCGCGCGCAGATCATGGCGATGGGCGTGGGTGGCCTGCTCGCCGAAATCCCCACCCGCCCGCAGCCGCGCGAGATCGCACCCCCGCCCGAACGCCCCAGGGTCGCCGTCCTCGTCCTCGCCGCCGGCCAGTCGCGCCGCATGGGCCGCCTCAACAAACTGGTCCAACCCCTGGGCACCAAGCCCATGGTCGCCTTCCCGGTCGACGCCGCCCTCGCGTCCAAGGCGAGCGAGGTCGTGGTCGTCACCGGCCACGAGCCGCGCGAAGTCGAAACCGCGCTTGCCGGCCGCACGCTCCGCTTCGTCCACAACCCCCACTTCGATGAAGGGCTCAGCACCTCGCTCCAGGCGGGCATCGCCGCGCTCGGAGCGCACGTCGACGGCGCCGTCGTCTGCCTCGGCGACATGCCGCGCATCACCGCCCAGCACCTCGACCGCCTGATCGCGGCCTTCGACCCGGAGGAAGGCCGCTCCATCGTCGTGCCCACGGTCGACGGCAAGCGCGGCAACCCGGTCCTCTGGGGCCGGCGCCACTTCCCCGCCATGCAGGACCTCGCCGGCGACGTCGGTGCCCGCCACCTCATCGGCGCCAACGAAAGCGAACTGGTCGAAGTCCCGATGGAGGACGACGCGGCGCTGGTCGACATCGACACGCCCACCGCCCTCGACGGCTATCGCGACCCCCAAGCCCCCACCGATGACCGCTGACCTCTACCACGACGCGCTGAAGGCCCTGGCGCGCGAGGGCCGCGACCGGGGCCGGCTCGAAGCACCCGACACCACGGTCACGCTCGACAACCCACTCTGCGGCGACCGCGTCACCCTCGACCTCGCCCTCGACGGCGACCGCGTCACCGCCACCGGCCACGCGGTCCGCGGCTGTCTCCTCTGCGAAGCCGGGGCCACCCTGATCGACCGCCTCGCCCCCGGCCGCACCGCCGCCGAGCTCGCCGCCTGGCCCGAACTGGTCAAGGCCTACCTGAAGGACGTGAACGCGACCCCGCCCCTCGACGGCCTCGACCCCTTCGCCCCCGCCAAGCCCTTCCGCGCCCGCCACCGCTGCGTCACCCTCCCCTTCGAGGCGCTGGCCAAGGCATTGAAGGCATGAACGCCAAGGGGGCTTTCGGCCCCCTTGGAAAGCCCCGGCCGCGGCTACCGTCCCGGCCTCGCTGGCCAAGCCCCGACGCGGCCTGATCCTCACACCAGGAGCGGCGCTGTCAGGCGATTACCCTCGCTGTACATGCTGGCGCATTGCGGGATGTCTGTACCATACATCTCTTTGCGCACTTTTGCTGCCGCAGCAAAACCAGCCGGCACATCCAAAACGAATACGTTCTCTTCGACGACGTCATCCAGCTCCGCGCCGAACTCGGACAGAATTGTCTTTGCATTCAAGTATGTCTGGCGGAATTGATGCTCCATCTGCGAATAGTCGATGGGCCTTCCTTCCGCGTCATGCGCAGCTGGCGCGACGAAGTTTCCTTTTTCTTCATGACCTATTTGTTCAGCAATATAGATCGTGTCCTTGATCTGTATCGCCTGAATGTAGCCATAGTCACTTTGCCATGCAACGCCAAAGTTGGCGGCGTTCCTGATCGGTTTCGGGTTCGCCATGATCTTTCCTTCCATTGGGTGGATTTCTGGTTCTCGGTAGAGATCGTCAGGTCTGGCTGTGACGGCCGGTCCGGCTCTCGCGCGATCGTCGCCGCCACGGCCACTCGCCATCGATCTCCGCTTCGAGGGAGAAGCTCAGGAAGGTCCGGATGATCACGACGAGGCCGAGCAGGCCGACACTGGTCCAGGTAAGGGGGGGATATGATGGTCGCGATGATGTCCGCGCCGACGAGGATCTCGAGCCCCAGCAGAATGCCGCGGCCCAGGTTCGCCCGGCACCGGCGATAGGCGCGCTCCGCACGACCGACGTAGCTGTCCCTGAGATCGACGACCGAGGCGATGAGCACGCCAGTGACGATGACGCCGACGCCGAAGAACTCGAGAGCCACTGCCAACGGCTCCAGGAGCGGCGCGATCAGGCTCGCCGTGCCCAGGTTTTCGTCCGACCCCGCCATAGTGAACATCGACTTCAGTCCGCGAAGCCAAGGTGGCCGATGCGGGTGTCGACCGGATGGATTCTCACGGGAGCGGCGCGGTCGCCGTTGCGACCGATGACCCCCGGACGGTCGGTGCCGACCGCCGCGCCGGCCGCGCGCTCAGGCGCCGACGCAGTGGCGCGATCCGGCCCGAGCGCCGGCCTCGTCATCGGAAGGACCGCCCCCCGACGGCGCGACGCGGCTTGTCCGACCCTTCGGGCAGCGGGATGAACTCGGCCTCGTCGCCGGGCACGGTGTCGAAGCGGCCGCGCGCCCATTCCTCCTTCGCCTGCTCGATGCGCTCCGGCCGCGAGGAGACGAAGTTCCACCAGATCCAGCGCGGGCCCTCCATCGGCTCGCCGCCGAACAGCATCACCCGGGCGGCCGAGACGGCGTGCACGGCGTGGGGGTCGCCGGGGCGCAGGATCAGCAACTGGCCGCGCTCGAAGCGGTCGCCCGCGATCTCGATCGCCCCTTCCAGCACGTAGATCGCGCGTTCCTCGTAGGTCGCATCTACCGGCAACGCGGCCCCGGCCCTGAGTTGCGCGTCGACGTAGAGCGTGGGCGAGGCGGCCTGGAGGGGCGAAACCGTGCCGAAGGCCTCGCCCGCGATCAGCCGTGCCGCGATGCCAGGCACCTCGATCACGGGCATGGCGGCGGTGGCGTGGTGCTGGAAGGCGGGTTCGCTCTCCTCCAGCGTCGCGGGCAGCGCCATCCACGTCTGCACGCCGAACAGGCGCTGGCCGGTCGCCTTCCTCTCCTCGTCGGTGCGTTCGGAATGCACGATCCCGCGCCCCGCGCGCATCCAGTTCACGGCACCGGGCTCGATCAACTGGTCGGCACCGGTGCTGTCACGGTGCCAGATGCGGCCCTCCAGCAGATAGGTCAGCGTCGCGAGGTTGATGTGCGGGTGGGGGCGGACGTCCACCCCCTGGTCGGTCAGGAATTCGGCCGGACCCATCTGGTCGAAGAAGATGAAGGGGCCGACCATCTGGCGCTGCGTGGACGGCAGCGCGCGGCGCACGGTCATCTCGCCGAGGTCGACGGCACGCGGTGCGATGACCGTCTCTACGGCGGCGCAGGCGGCGCGGTCGCCCAGCGCAGGCTCGGGACAGGGGCTCCAGCTCATGACGTGGTCTCCTTCGTGGCCAGATCGGCCGGCAGGTGATGGTGCACCGTGGGGGGTGCACCCAGAAGGTCGGCGATGGCCTGCTGCACGGCCTGTTCCTCGGCCGTGACGCGCTCGTGCTGGCGCAGGTGCTCGAGCCACGAGGCGACGAGGAAGCTTTCGGTCATCACCCCTGGCCGCTCCAGCGCCTCGGTCAGCCGCCAGCCGTGGCCGCCGTCGCGCAGCCGGCTCTCGCGCAGCCGCAGGATCAGCGGCGCGAAGGCGGCCCGTGCGGCGGGCGGGACGGCATAGTCCACCGTCACCATCACCGGGCCCTGGTCGCCGCGCTCGGTCGGGACCGGCGGCGGCGCCGGCCAGTGCAGGCTGGGCGACAGGTCCGCGCCGCCGGGCGCGAGCCGCACGCGGCGCGTCAACGATGCCGCCACGATCAGGCCGCCTGCCGCCACGAGCAGCGCACCCGGCACGCCCACGCGGGTCGCGACCAGTCCCCAGAGCACCGCACCGCCGGTCATCGCGCCGAAATAGGCCGTGAGGAACAGCGAAAGGCCGCGGGCGCGCACCCAGTTCGGCAGCGCCACCTGCGCCGCGACCTGAAAGCTCGACAGGCACGCGATCCAACTCGCCCCCGCCAGCACCGCAGCACTCGCGGCGACGACGGGCGACGGCGCCAGCGCCAAGACCGCCATGGCCGCTGCCGTGCCGATCCCGCCCAGCCACACCAGCCGGTTGACCGCGATGCGGGCCCGCAGCCGCGGCAGCGCCAAGGCGCCGCCGACGGCGCCTGCGCCGACGCAGCCCAGGAGGAGGCCGTAGAGGCCCGATCCGCCGCCCAGCACGTCGCGCGCGACCAAGGGCAGCATCGCCCAATAGGCCGAGGCGAAGACGAAGAAGGCCGCCGCGCGCAGGATGACGCGCCTTAGGCCCGGACTGCGGCGGGCAAAGCGCAGGCCCGCCATCATCGCCGGCAGAACGTGCTCGGGCGGCAGCGCGCTCGACGCCCGCTGCTCGCCCCGCCACCACCAGAGCGCGGCCAGAACGGCAACGAAGCTGGCCGCGTTGGCAACGAACGGTGCGGCGAGACCCAGGGCGACGATCAGTGCTCCGGCCAGCGCCGGGCCGATCGCACGGCTGACGTTCACGCCTACGCTGTTGAGCGACACCGCCGCCGCCAGTTGCTCTCGCGGCACGAGACCCGGCACGATCGCCTGCCAGGCGGGTGCGATGAAGGCCGCACCGGCGCCCAAGAGAAAGGTGAACGCCAGCAGCAAGGGCGCGGTCATGGCGCCGGCGGCGACGACCAGCGCAAGTGCGGCAGCAACGAGCGCCATCGCCGTGTTCACCGCCAGCAAGAGGCGGCGGCGGTCCACGATGTCGGCCAGCGCCCCGGCGGGCAGCGCGAACAGGAACACCGGCAGCGTGGTCGCGGCCTGCACCAGCGCCACCATGAAGGGGCTCGGCGCGAGCGTGGTCATCAGCCAGCCCGCGCCGACGTCGTTCATCCAGGTGCCGGTCTGCGACAGGACCGTGGCGACCCAGAGCACGGCGAAGGGGCGATGGGCGAGTGGCGCGAAGGCGGAGGGCGCCGGGCCGGTGGGCGCCGACGGGGTCATGGTGTGCTGCCCGCATCTCGCGGCTCGGCGGCGGCGCCGAATCGTGAGACGACCTCGACGGCCATGCCAGGGCGCAGGATCGCGTCGGGGTTGGGAAAGCGTGCCCAGACCGTGACCGCGCCGGTGGCCGGATCCACGTCCGCGCTCGCGGCATGGGGCGTCGCCTCGCCCGCGTAGAGCCGCCCGCCGGGCAGGTGGAGCGCGATCCGCACACCGGCGAGAAGCTCTTCGACGGTCGCGGCACCGGCCGCCTCGAGTGCTGCGAGCCGATCGGCGTAGGGGGCCTCGTAGGCCACCACGACGGGATCGAGTGCCACGATCTCGGCCAAAGGCGATCCGGCCTCGGCCTCGAGAAACGCGCCCACCGCCACCATCGGGCGCGACACGTAGCCGGAGATCGGCGCGCGGATCACCACGCGTTGGAGGTCGAGTGCTGCCCGGTCGCGCGTGGTTTGCGCCAGGGCTGCCGCGGCTCGGGTGGCGGCAAGCTCGGTGCGCGCCGGGCCGACCTGCGCATCGGCCGCAACGCCGCGCTCCAACAGCGCTTCCTGCCGCGCGGCGCGGCGCTCGGCGCCCTCGAGGCGGGCCAGCGCCTCGGCGAGGCCCGCTTCCGCCGCGGCCAGCGCCAGCTCGGCGTCCGCCGGGTCGAGCTGGATCAGCGGCTGGTCGCGCTCGACCCGCTCGCCACCTTCGAACAGGATCGCCGTCACGACGCCGCCGAGGCGGCTCGAGAGGACCCCACGTTCGGCTGCCTCGACGCGGCCGTTCAACAGCAGCGGCTCGGCCGAGGCCGTGCTGGAGGCAAGGATCGCGGCGCACGCGAGTGCCACCCGCCACGCCGCCGGTTCGCCGGTCGCCCCTTCGCGCGCTCTACCGCCTCCCGTCCGCATCGGGCCGGGAAGCGAGCGCAGCCGAGTGCGTCCCCATCGTGGCCATGGACGCCGCGAAGGCTCCCGCAGCCGTTCGAACAGGACCGTCGCGGCCAAGGCCACCGCGAAGGTGCGGCTCGCGAGGGCCACCTGTGGTGCCGCGTCGATCCTGTCCGTCATGTCGATCCGCCTCAGGCCCGCAGGAACGCCAGCACGTCGGCGTGGAAGCGGTCTTTGTGGGTGTCGGGCAGACCGTGCGGTGCGCCCTCGTACTCGATCAGCGTGGCGTGGGGGACGAGCCGCTTCGCGGCGCGCGCCGAGGCGTCGATGGGCACCACCTGGTCGTCGTCGCCGTGGACGATCAGCGTCGGCCGGTCGAACGTCTTCAAGTCTTCGGTGAGATCGGTCTCGGAGAAGGCCTTGATGGAATCGTAGGTGTTCTTGAAGCCGGCCTGCATGCCCTGCTGGAACCAGCTTTCGATCAGGCCCTGGCTCACCTGCGCACCGGGGCGGTTGAAGCCGTAGAACGGGCCCGAGGCGATGTCGCGGTAGAATTGCGCCCGGTCGGCCACCTGGGCGGCGCGGAAGCCGTCGAAGACCTCCAGCGGCAGGCCGCCGGGGTTGGCCTCGGTCTGCAGCATCAAGGGCGTGATGGCCGAGATCAGGCCCAGCTTGGCGATCCGGCCCGTGCCATGGCGGCCGACATAGCGGGCAACCTCGCCACCGCCGGTCGAGAAGCCGAAGGCCGCAACGTCGCGCAGGTCCAGCGTCTCGATCACGGTCGCCAGGTCGTCGGCGTAGTGGTCCATGTCGTTGCCGTCCCAGGGCTGGGAGGAACGCCCGTGGCCGCGGCGGTCGTGGTGGACGACGCGAAAGCCCTCGCTGGCGAGGAAGAAGGCGAGGCTCTCCCAGCTGTCGCTGCTGAGCGGCCAGCCGTGGCTCAGGGTGACGGCGGGGCCGTCCTTCGGTCCCCAGTCCTTGACGTAGAGGTCGACGCCGTCGGGGGTGGTGATGGTGGGCATGGTCTGGTCTCCAAGGTTGGTGCCGGGGATCGTCGCGGCGGGCGAGGATCAGGCGGCGAAGCAGGCGCAGCCGAGGGCACCCCAGAAGGCGCGGCGGTCGGCGACGGGGACCGGGCTCTCCCAGGCGATGCGGTGGTCGTGGCCGTGGACGCCGCAGCCGGAGCCGCAGCCGTCCGAGCAGGACCGCGCGAAGCGGCGCAGTTGCGGCGCGTCGGCGCGCATGCCGGGCGTCGCTGCGGCGTTGACCGGGCTCCAGTCCGGCGCGGCGGGCGGCAGGGGCGGCGCCAGCGGGCCGAAGTCGCCGGACCCGTGCACGATCCGCCCGCCCATGACCGTCAGCACCGCCTCGATGCTGCGGATCTCGTCGGGCGGAACGGCGAAATAGTCGGCCGACAGCACCGCCAGATCGGCGTAGGCGCCGGGCGTCAGCGTCCCCTTGACGTCCGCTTCACCCGAGAACCACGCGGAGCCGTGCGTCCAAAGCCGCAGCGCCGCCTCGCGGTCGAGCAGGTTGCTCTCGTCGTAGAGCGCGAGCCCGCCCAGCGTCTTGCCCGTGGTCAGCCACCAGAGCGCCACCCAAGGATCGTAGGAGGCCACGCGCGTGGCGTCGGTGCCGCCACCCACCGGCACGCCCGCCTCCAGCATCAACGCAACGGGCGGCGTCGCCTCGGCGGCGTAGCGGCCGTAGCGCTGGACGAAAGCTTCGCCCTGGAACGCCATGCGGTGCTGGATGGCGATGCCGCCGCCGAGGGCCGCGACGCGGTCGATGTTGCTCGGGCTGATCGTCTCGGCGTGGTCGATGACGAAGCGCGTCGGCCACGGCGCCCCGCCCGTGACGCGCTCGATCGCGCCGAGAAAGCGCTCGATGCTCTCGTCATAGGTCGCGTGGATGCGGAACGGCCACTTCGCCGCCGCCAGCCGCTCGAGGATCGGCTCGAGCTCCGACTCCATCGTCGGCGCGAGGTCGGGGCGCGGCTCCAGGAAGTTCTCGAAGTCCGCAGCCGACCAAGCGAGGTTCTCGCCCGCACCGTTCATCCGCAAGAGGGCGTCGCCGGCCCCCGGCTCGGTCATGGCGATCCAGCGGTCGTAGTCCGCCAGTTCCTGGCCCGCCTTCTGCGCGAACAGGTTGTAGGCGATGCGCACCGTCATCTGGCCGTCGGCGTGCAACCGTTCGATCACGCGATAGTCGTCGGGATAGTTCTGCCCGCCGCCACCGGCGTCGATCACCGAGGTCACGCCCAGCCGGTTCAGCTCGCGCATGAAGTGTCGCGTCGAGTTGAGTTGCTGCTCGAAGGGCAGGGTCGGCCCCCGCGCCAGCGTCGAATAGAGGATCAACGCCGAGGGCTTCGCCACCAGCAGCCCGGTGGGCTCGCCGCGGGAGTCGCGCACGATCTCGCCGCCCGGCGGGTTGGGCGTGGCGCGGGTGAAGCCGAGGACTCGCAGCGCGGCGCGGTTCAAGAGTGCTCCGGCATAGAGGTGCAGGACGAAGCAGGGCGTGTCGGGGGCTGCGGCGTTGATCTCGTCGAGCGTGGGCAGCCGCCGCTCGGCGAACTGGTGTTCGGACCAGCCGCCGACGACGCGCACCCATTGCGGGGCCGGCGTGCGGTCGGCCTGCGCCTTCAGCATCCGCAGCGCGTCGGCCAGCGACGGGACGTTCTCCCACCGCAGCTCCATGTTGAAGGCGAGGCCACCCCGGATCAGGTGCGTATGGCTGTCGTTCAGGCCGGGGATGACGCGGCGCCCTTCGAGTGCCACGACCTGGGTCGTGGGACCGGCCATCGCCATGACGTCGGCGTCCGTCCCGGTCGCGGCGATCCGGCCGTCGCGGATCGCCAGCGCCTGTGCGGCGGGCAGCACCGGGTCCAGCGTCGTGACGCGGCCGCCGCGCAGGATCAGGTCGGGGGCGTCCGTCATGGTCTGACCTTCGATGTCATGGGCACAAGGTCGAGGGCGGCGCAGGTGAGCGGAGGCTGACGCCGCTCATGTCTTCGGCTCCGGCCGACCGGGCAGCTTCGCCGCGAGCATCGGCTCAGACCGCCGGGACGGGCTCGAGCGTCGGGCCGTGGGCGACCCGCTCGGGCGCCTTGTGGACCATGGTGTAGGCGTAGTCGACGCCCATGCCGTAGGCGCCGGAATGCTCCTTCACGATGCCGATGACGGCGTCGTAGGTCTCCTTCCGCGCCCAGTCGCGCTGCCACTCCAGCATGACCTGCTGCCAGGTCACGGGAACGACGCCCGCCTGGATCATGCGCAGCATCGCCATGTCGTGCGCCGCCTTCGAGGTGCCGCCCGAGGCGTCCTCGACCATGTAGATCTCGTAGCCGCCGTCGCGCATCGCCTCGAGCGCGAAGGAATTGTTGCAGACCTCGGTCCAGAGGCCGGCGACGACGACCTTCTGGCGCCCGGTGGCGGCGAGCGCGTCGCGCACCTTCCGGTCGTCCCAGGAGTTCATCGAGGTGCGCTCGAGCAGCGGCGCCTCGGGAAACACCGCGAGGATCTCGGGGTAGGTATGGCCCGAGAAGCTCTCGGTCTCGACCGTCGTGATCGTCGTCGGGATCGCGAAGACCTTCGCGGCCTTGGCCAGTGCTACGACGTTGGTCTTCAGAGCCTGCCGGTCGATCGATTGGACGCCGAACGCCATCTGCGGCTGGTGGTCGATGATGATGAGCTGGCTGTTGGTGGGCGTCAGCAGGTCGAGCTTGGGGTCGGACATCGGAGGCTCCATGGCGGTCGGACGCGCGCCGCGCCCTGGCATCAGGCTCGGCCGGACCATCGTCCGCCGCCATGGTTGGGATCAATTATACCGAAGCGTCGGCGGCCCCATCGTCCGTCGCGAGCCGATCCGCCATCCGCACCAGCTCCGGCAGCGAGCCCGCCTCCATCTTGCGCATGACCTGGGAGCGGTGGACCTTCACGGTGATCTCGCTGATCTCGAGCATCGCCGCGATCCGCTTGTTGGCGAGCCCACTGACCACGAGCGCCATGATCTCCCGCTCGCGCGGGCTCAGCGTGTCGTGTGCGCGCCGCCACCGCTCGAGTGCTGCCGCCTCGCGCCGCCTCGACCGATCGAGGTCGAGGGCGCGATGCACCGCGTCGAGCAGGTCCTGGTCGCGGAACGGCTTGGTCAGGAACTCCAGGGCACCGGCCTTCATCGCACCCACCGCCATCGCCACGTCCGCGTGGCCCGAGATGAAGACGATGGGCGTGGCGACACCCTTCGCTCGAAGGTCGCGTTGCAGATCGAGGCCGCTGCGCGCGGGCAGGCGCACGTCGAGAATGACGCAGGACGGCGCGTCGGGGCAGTCGGCGGCAAGGAACGCCGCCGCCGAGTCGAACGCCGTCGCCGCCTGTCCGACCGACGCGAGGAGGCTGACCAGCGCCGCCCGCACCGCGGCATCATCATCCACGACGTAGACGACTGCCGGCTCGTCATCGGCCATGGGCGGCCTCCATCGGCAGTGTCACTTCGAACAGGGCGCCGCCGCCCGGCTTGTTGGACGCGGCGATGACGCCGCCATGCGCCTCCACGATCGTGCGGCTGATCATGAGCCCGAGGCCCATGCCGTGCAACTTTCCGGAGCGGAAGGCCTCGAAGGCCGCCTCGATCAGCGTGTCCGGAATGCCCGGTCCCGTGTCGCCGACCGAGAGCACGAGCGTGCCACCGCCGCTGCGGGCGGAGAGGGTCACCACGCGCGACGGCAGCCCTGGCTGCGCCATGGCCTCGATGGCGTTGATCGCGAGGTTCGAGAGCGCCTGACGCAGCTGATCCACGTCGCCGCGCACGAGCATGGCACCAACGCCGCCATCGTCGACCTCGACCCGCACGTCCGCAGCCCTGGCGTCGTCGCGCACGAGCGCTGCGACCGACAGCAGCAACGCGCCCGCCTCGACGGCTCCGCCCTTCGGCGACCGCCGCCCGAACGATCGGCGCAGTCCGACCAGCACCCGTCCCGCGCGGGCGCTTTCCTCGGAGATCGCGAGGAGGCGCTCGCGCGCCTGGCCCAGATCGGGCCGAGCACGATCCAGCCAGCGGCCGGCCGCCTCGGCGCTGGTCGCGATCGCCGCCAACGGCTGGTTCAGCTCGTGCGCGATGGCCGCGCCGAGGGCCTCGAGCGAGGCTTCACGGGCGCGGCGCGCCTGCACCTCGGCCGCGAGGGTGGTCACCGACCGGGCGATCGTCCGGACGGTGTCGACCAAGAGTGCCAGCGCCACGACGGCGACCGCCGCAAGCCCGACGGCCCGTCCCGCCCACCAGCCGAGACTGAACCGGACGCCCTCCGCCACGAAGCCGAGCATGACCAGCTCGACGAGGAAGGCCGCCAGCGTGACCAGCAGCCAGAGGTCGAGCACGGAGAAAGGCCGCAGCCGCGCGACCGCGACCGCAGCTGCGAGCGTGGTCGCGATGCTCGCCCACAGGACGGCGTCCCATGCGGCGGTCGGGACGCGGGCGTCCGCCATGAGCGTCGGAGCGGAACCGGACAGACCCAGCGCAGCGCCCGTTGCGAGCAGTGCCGCGAGGGCGGATCCGGCGACAGCGGCCGTCGCATGGGCCCGCGACCAGGGCCGCCACCGCTCGTGACGTCCTCCGCGCTGCCGCAAAAGCGCATAGGCCAAGAGGCCGATCGGGAAGGCCAGCCGTCTGAACGCCGCGATCACGGCGGTCGTCTGGAGATCGCCGCCCAGGAGCCCCTCGGGCGCGAAGACGCCCGGAAAGCTCGCGACCCACGCGACGGCCGTGAACCCGTTGAACAGGTAGGCGGCGGCGAGCGCGAGCAGCGCCGGCGCGCCGATGGCGACGTACTGCGAGACCAGCAGCGTCGCCGTGAAGAGGTCGATCATGAGGACGGCGGTCGCGTAGCCGGGCAGCAGTGGCGCAGCGACGTCCCCCGGCACGGCGGCGAAGGGCGTCGCCGCGGCAACGCCGACCGCCAAGAGGGCCAAACAGGCGATCGCCGCCTTGACCTCGGCGCCGCTTGGACGGCGCACTGGAAGCGTAATGCGCGGAAGGCCGTTCATCGCTGCCAACCTGGAGCGGGCGGTTGCGCCGCCCCCCCAATCTGGCCCAATCCGCCCCGGTGAACCACTCGAACGATCCGGCCGCGCTCGATCCGGCTCGACAGCTCTTCGAAAGGCGAAGGCCATCCCCTGCCTATTCGAGGTCGACGGAGCCGACTTCATCGTCGTCAGGCGTTCGACCGACGCACCACGTCCTGCCACTCCGGATGCCGGTCGATCTGCGCTTTCGCGAACGGGCAAAGCGGCATGATGGCGATCCCGTCGCGGCGGGCATCTTCGACCGCTTGGCGCACCAGTCGCTCGCCGACTTTGCGGCCGCGCAAGGCCGCCGGCACGTCCGTGTGATCGATGATGATCAAGCCGTCGCCGGCGCGACTGTAGGTCATCTCGGGCTCGACGCCGTCGACGACGATCCGATACCGCCCCTTCGTCGGGCCGTCCTCCCGCTCGACCTTTTCGTCGCCGGCCGCAGGTGCCGCCGTCGCCCGTGCCGCGTCCGGGGAGCGGACCCGGCGTGGCCGTCCATGCGCGCATTCCAGAAGGTCGCGGTCCCACCCGCCCAGATCGGCGGCAGCCTCGTAGGTCGAGACGAGGAAGGCCATCAGCGCGTCGTCGGGATCGGCCGCCGACCGCACGGCATCGTAGGGGAGGAGGAATTCGGACAGCCCGTCGTGCCAGAACGCGGCATCGGGCCGGACCATTGCTGCCCGGTAACCGTTCGGTGCCGGATAGGCGTAGGCATAGAACGCCGGATAGTCGATGCCGCCGCCACCCGGCCAGAAGCCCGCCGACGAGACCTCGCGGTCGTAGGCCTCCTGCGCCACGTCGTCCGGCAAGGCGGGAATGCCGCCGGGGTGCAGCGGCGCGCGCCGTCCCGAGAATCGGGTGAGCGCCAAGTCGAAGCTGCCCCAGAAGAGGTGGACGGGACTGGACTTGCCGAGAAAGGAGGTGCGGAAGCGATTGAAGACACGATCGACCGCGACCAACGCCCGATGGAAGCGTCGGCCGGCATCGCGGTCGTAGGGCCGGTCACGATCATCTTCGGCGAACGGTATCGGGTAGGGGACCTCGTTGGGTTGTCCGTTGAACGTCGGCGTGCCGCCGAGGTCCTCGATCAACCGGACGAAGCTGGCGTGGAACGCCGCGACCGTGGATGGGCCGAGGTCGAATGACGCGCGGCGGCCCTCGCCGGAGGTGCCGACGACCCTGTGCTCCAAGAAATCGAACAGGATCTCGATGCCAGGACCGTCGGGTATCGGCGAGGAGGCCAGACCGGTCGGCGTCACGTAGAAGGTCGCGTTCCACGAGTGGTTCAGCCAAGGCGTATGGGCCAGCCGGTATTTGCCGGCGATCTGGAGGCAGAGATGCAGCGCCGAACACGTCTCGCGCCAGCCAAGGTAGTCGAGTTGGGGCCACGTGGTGTTCATCGGGCTTGGTCTCCATCCAGCATCTGCTCGCTAGGCGAGTCGTCCGGAACTCACTCCAGAACCGTCGATCAATCCGGAAGGGGGATGTGCTCGTCGCGGTCGTCGACGGGTAGATCGAAGCGGCCCTGGCCCCAGTTCGCGGCGCGCCATTCCGCCTTGGCGCATTCGATGCGCTCCTGGGACGAGGCGACGAAGTTCCACCAGATGTAGCGCGGTCCACCGAGGGTGGCACCGCCGAGGATCATCAGCCGCGCGCCCTGGTCTCCGGCGGCCACCGTGATGCGGTCACCCGGCCGAAACACCATCATCCGACCGGCCTCGAACTCCTGGCCGGCGATCGAGATGGAGCCCTCGACGATGTAGATGCCGCGGTCCTCGTGGTCGTCCGGCATCGGCAGCCGGCTTTTCGGTTCGAGCTTGACGTCGGCGTAGAAGGTCTCGGAGAGCATCGTCGCGGGTGCTGCCTTGCCATAGGCGTTGCCGAGAATGAGCCGAACCGAGACGCCGCGGTCCTCGATGACGGGCAGCGTCTCCTTGCCGTGATGTTCGAAGCTGGGCGCCACGTCCTCGTGGGCGTCGGGCAGGGCCAACCAGGTCTGGATCCCGAACAGAGCGTTGGGACCGCTCCGGGCAGCCGCCGAGGTGCGCTCCGAATGGGTGACGCCGCGCCCGGCCACCATCCAGTTCAACGCGCCCGGGCTGATGATCTGGTCGGCGCCGGTGCTGTCGCGGTGGTGGAAATCGCCCTTGAACAGGTAGGTGACGGTGCCGAGCCCGATGTGCGGGTGCGGCCGGACGTCGACGCCCTGGCCGGTCAGCAGTTCGGCCGGCCCGGCCTGGTCGAAGAAGATGAACGGCCCGACCATCTGCCGCTTCGGCGCCGGCAAGGCGCGCCGGACCTCGAAGCCGCCGAGGTCGCGGGAACGCGGAACGATGAGGGTCTCGATCGCGTCGATCCCGACCTCGTCGGGACAGCCCGGTTCGATTGCAGGGTTCCAACTCATTGGACCTCCGATGCTCTGGTGGCGACGCTCAGGCTGCGGCGACGAGCGGCGGCACGATCGTCTTCGCCTCGCCCGAAACGTCGATCGCGACCTTCCCCCGCAGCCCGCGGCGCGAGCCGGTCTCCAGGACCTCGTGTCCCTCCGCCAAGCGTTCGAGGGGGAGGACGGCGCCGATCACCGGCCGCACGAGACCGCGTTCGACGAGGTTCGTCAGCGCGTCGAGCTTGCCGCGGTTCTGGCGGGTGAAGACGAAGTGATAGGAGGCATTCCGCCCCCAAGCCTCGATCAGGTTCTGCGGCGCCGCGATATCGACGAGCGAGACGACGCGCCCGAGTTGCGCGAGCACGAGCGGGCTCCTCGTCAGCGTGTCACCGCCGATCGTATCGAAGACGACGTCGACCCCGCGCCCGCCGGTGAGCGCGTTCACGGCGGCGACGTAGTCGGTGGCGGTGTAGTCGACCGCATCGTCCGCACCGAGCGCACGGACGAACTCATGGTCCTTGGCGCGTGCCGTCGTGATGACCCGGGCGCCGATGGCCTTCGCGACCTGGATCGCGATCGTCCCGACGCCCCCCGCGCCGCCATGGATGAGGATCGTCTCGCCGACGCGCAGCCCAGCGCGGCTGACGAAGGCCTCCCAGACGGTCCCGCCCACGAGCGTCAGGCTCGCGGCTTCGACGTGCGTGAGGTTGCGGGGCTTGCGGCCGACGAGATCGACGTCGGCGACGTGGACCTCGGCATAAGACCCGGCGCCGCCGAAGATCTTCGGCGTGTAGTACACCTCGTCGCCGGGGGCGAACTCGGTGACATCCGCACCGACGGCCTCGACGACGCCGGAGACGTCGTGACCGATCACGGCCGGCAGCTTCACGTAATCGGCGTAGTCGCCGCGACGGATCTGATAGTCGAGCGGGTTGATCGCCGTGGCATGGACGCGAACCCGAACCTGCCGCGCGCCGACCGAAGGGACGGGAAGGGTCTGAAGCTCGAACGCGTCGGGACCGCCGAAGCGGGTCAGGACGACGGCCTTCATCGTGTCGGACATGCTGTCTTCCTTTCTTCGTACCGAAGCATCTCGATACGTTGGAGCCGAAGCGGGCGGGCGATCCGGGCACGCTGCCTCCGGTCGTCCGAGGGTCGCGCTGCCGGGTTCCATCTCATGAGCGGCATCCTCTCCTGAGACTCCGGACGGCGGCCGCGTGCCTACCGGCCGGATCGAAGCGCCTCGGCATAGGGAAAGATCAACGGCCCCGATGCCAGCGCGCCCGGCCAGACGACGGCCTGTCTCGATCCATCCTCGAACTGCTCGACATCGTGTCCGGCGACGTCCCGGAACTGTACCTGCAGGACTCGCGGCTGCGCCCATTCCCCGTTCTTGCCGAACCGGACCTGGCCCATGACGGTGTCGAAGGTCTCCTCGCTGGCGTAGGTCGACAGGATGACGTCATCGAGGCCACCGGTCGCCTCGACGGCCTGTGCCACCACTTGCATCTGGGCATAAGCCAGCGGCGCCATGTAGTGCCCGAGCGGATCGACACCGGCCTCGCCGGCCCGCTCGCGATAGGCACCGATCATCCGGCGCACGCCGGGAAACATCATGTTGGGAGCGGGCACCCAATACTCGTAGTTGACGAGCCCGTTCAACAAGGGGCCGAGCGTGGTCCTGATCGAGGTGTTCTGTGGGCCGATCATCGCGCCGCCCACCATGCGCGGTCTGAAGCGATGGGCGTGCAGCGCCCGCACCAGCCCGACGGAATCCGCAAGGTAGGAGCAGAGGAACAGCAGGTCGCAATCGCTCGAGGCGGCTGCATCGATGATCGGCTCGAAGGTCTCGGTCGTCAGCGGGTAGGTGGCCTCGTGGACGATACGCAAGCCGTGTTTGGCCGCATTGGCCTTTGCGCCCACGACCGGGTTGCGCGCGAACTCCGCATCCGCCGCGACCAGGGCCACGGTCAGCGGCCGAGGCGTCTGTGCGGCGGCAAGCGCGAAGAACCCTTCGGTCAGCGCCGCGCTCGGATCGGGCCCGGTCGGGATCATGGCGAAGTAGTGCGGATAGCCGAAGGCGTCGTTTACGCCGAGGCCCATGAGCCCGACGAAGAAGCGCTCCCGCTCCATGATCGACTTCATCGCCGGCAAGAGGCTGTTGGTGCCGTAGCCGCCGATGACGAGATCGACCCGGTCGTCGTCCATCAGCCGCTCGTAGATGCCGGGAACGCGTGCAGCGTCGCCGTGGTCGTCATGGCAGACGAGTTCGACAGGACGGCCCAAAAGGCCGCATCGGGCGTTGACGTCGTCCCGCCAGATCTCGTGGGCGAGCCGGGCCGACCGGGCGTTGTCGGCGAGCGGTCCCGTCAGCGAGAGGCAGTAGCCGATACGGATGGGCGCCGTCGTGGTGGTCATGTGGCTCCTCGCCGGACATCGATGGCGCTGCGCCCCAGAGGGGTGGCAGGTCTCAGACGGGAGCGGCGCCCGACGCGGCACCATGTTCCGGGCGCTGCCGCCTTCGCTCGCTCGTCCGATCGAGAGAAGGCTGCCGCATCGGCTTGCGGGAGGCCCTGCTCGATTCTGCGATCGGCAGTCCGAATCTGCGATGGATTCGTGATCGCCGCCGCTTCGTGCGGAGCGTCGAGCGCAAGACATACTCGGCGCTCGGCGCCGCTGAAGAGCCTTGGCCTACATTCAGTAATCTCCGGGTATCCGGGCGGTCGGGCAGGCCGTCATGCCTCTGTCGCCAAGCGGCGATACGAGAAAGGCGACAGCACGCCGGGCATCTGGCATGTTCGAGTCCGACAGTTCTGCCGCCGTTCCATCGAGATGGCCTGCCGTTTGGCTTTCTCCGAATATGACGATTGACGTGGTGTCGATAACCGGAGTGGTCATTCGTGGACGTCTTCAAGGAAACCGCGGCGTCGCTGCCCGAAAACGTCGTCGACCTCACGGTATCGACGCGGTCGTGGAACGGCGTGCGCGTCGAGGTCTCCGAGTGGCGCGGCGCCGGCAGGGTTTCCCACAAGTTTCGCTACGAGACGGAAACCCGCCTCGTCACGTTGCTCGAAGAGGTCGGCAGCCCTTGTGAGCCGCGGCTGCGCGCCGACCAGCCTTGCCCCGTCGGCTACACCCCCCGACACATGGACTTCGTCCCTGCCGGCATGGAGATGTGGGGCTACAGCGCCGACGTGCGCTTCGTGAAGGACGCGGCGCTGGCGTTCGATTTCGCAGCACTCGGCGAGCGGCTGGAGACGAAACTCGACGCCAGCGTGATCGCCACGCCACGGCTGCGCTTTGCCGACGACCGCATCTGGCCCCTGGTCCGGCTGCTCGCCGATGCGGTGAACGACCCCGATCCATCGATGCAACTCTATGGTGACGGGCTGGCCGCCGCGATCATGGCACGGCTCGCGACCGATCCGGCGCCGTCGGCTACCGATGACGTAGGTCTGCCGCCGTGGAAGCTCCGGCGCGTCGTCGACCATCTCGAGGCGCGCCTGCCCGAGCGCGTCGACCTCGCGGATCTGGCGGCATTGGCAGGGCTCTCGCAGTCGCATTTCAGCCGGGCGTTCAAGGCCTCGACCGGCATGGCGCCTTATCGCTGGCAACTCGACGCACGGATCCGGCGCGCCCAAGCCCTCTTGATCGACCCCAGCACCTCGCTCGAGCAGGTGGCCGAGGCCACCGGCTTTGCCGATGCCGTGCATTTCGGACGGACGTTCCGCAAGCTCACGGGCGCGGCACCGGGGGCATGGCGGCGCGACCGGACGAGCTGAACGCTTCCGCAGCAGTTTTGGGCTGCTAATCGCAGAATCGAACAGTGCATTCGTCTTGGGCGGATCCGATGGTCGTCCGCGACGGGAGGCTCCGGCTGCGCTGACCATGCGAGCCCGTGGGCCTTGCCGATCACCGGCGGCACTCGAGGCCCGTCATGGCAGCCGCCGGAACGCACCCGACATCTCCGGCGACATCTCCGGCAACGCGCCGAGTTCGCCCGCAACGGCACAGGAGTTTTTCATGACCTTTCGCAACGGCCTGGCTTCGCTGCTTCGTCCCGAAGACTCGGTCCTCGTCATGATCGATCACCAGCCCTACCAGCTCGCGAACCTGAACAGCCATGACCCGCACATGGTGGTCAACAATTCGGCGGCGTTGGCGAAAGCCGCGAAGGTCTTCGATGTCCCCACGATCCTCACGAGCGTCGTCGAAGATCGCGGCGGCCGCATCTTTCCGCAGATCACCGACGTGTTCCCCGGCCAGGAGGTGATCGACCGGACGTTGATCAACACCTGGGAGGATCGAAAGGTGGTCGACGCGGTCAAGGCGACGGGTCGCAAGCAGCTGATCATGGCCGGTCTGTGGACCGAGATCTGCGTCGCGATGCCGGCGATCCAGGCGGCGGGCGAAGGTTGGGACGTGACCGTCGTCACCGACGCCTCGGGTGCGACGTCGGTCGAGGCCCACGAGGTGGCCATCCAGCGCATGATCGGGGCCGGCATCAACATGATGACCTGGCTGGCGCTGGTGTCGGAATGGCAGCGCGACTGGGCGCGCGCCGAAACCGCCAACGCGCTGAACGACGTCGTCCTCCAGCATGCGGCGGGGAGCGGCATCGCCTATCTATGGGAGCAGCAGCTGCTCAACACGCCGGTGCCGAGCCCCGCCGGCTGATCGGAGCGGGGATGACGCGTCCGTCCAACCATGCGCTGCAAGACGGGCGGCGCATCGGTGGCGTCGCGTCATCCCCTCTCGGCACGAAGGCCGCCCAATTGAACCGCGCCGGGTTTGCCGGAGGCTGATTGGTGTGAGTCCTACGCGGCGATCGGCTCGTTCTCCAGGGCTTCGTAGAAGGCGGCTTCGGCCTCGGCCGGAGGGACGAAGCCGATG
>JBJHBG010000062.1:0-29412 GCA_050485385.1 Geminicoccaceae bacterium
TGATGGCAACAAGCGCGACGCAACGCCGCCTGGGGAGGATGCTGCGTGACCATGGCCGAGGCGCCCGCCACCGACCGAAGCGCCCATATGCTGGAGGCAGCGCGCGTCCGGGCCACGGTGCCCGGCTTGGTGGCGCTCGCGGCGCGTGGTGCGTCGGTTCGGGTGTGGGCCTCGGGCGTGCGCGACCTGGAGAGCCGTGCCCCCTGCACGCGCGACACCCTCTTCCGCATCGCTTCCCTGACCAAGCCCATGACCGCCGCAGCCGCCCTCATGCTGGTCGAGGACGGCGTCCTCGGACTCGACGATGCGGTGGACCCCTGGCTGCCCGAACTCGCGCATCGGCGCGTGCTGCGCAGCCCCGAAGGCCCGCTCGACGACACCGTGCCCGCGATGCGGCCGATCACGCTGCGCGATCTGCTGACCTGCCGAATGGGACTGGGCGCGCTCTTCGCCGAGGCGGCCTCGCCCTTGGCCAAGCGGATGGCCGAGTTGGAGGTGGCGCCGGGCCCGACCGCGTTCCGGCATGGTCCCGATGCCTATCTCGCCCGGCTTGCCACCCTGCCCCTCGCGCACCAGCCGGGCGCGCGTTGGCTCTACCACACCGGGCTCGACGTCGCGGGCGTGCTGGTCGCGCGGGCGGCGGGGACGTCGCTCGGCGCATTCCTCCATGAGCGACTGTTCGGTCCCCTCGGGATGAAGGACACGGGCTTCACCGTGCCGACCGCCGAACGGCATCGTCTCGCCACCGTCTATAGCGTCGGTTCGAACGGCCGGCTCGGACGGTGGGAGGCCGGCGGCGACGACATCGGGCTGGAGGCGGGTGGCACGGGAGTGATCTCGACGGTCGACGACGTCCTCGCCTTCGGGCGCATGCTGCTGGAGGGCGGCGTCCACCGGGGCCGGCGGCTGCTCGCGACCGACAGCGTTCGGTCGATGACCACCGACCAGCTCACGGCCGAGGAGAAGGCGGCATCTCCCTTCTTCCCCGGCTTCTGGGACCGCTTCGGCTGGGGGCTCGGTCTTGCCGTCGTCACCACGCCAGACGCCGTGTCGGCGACGCCGGGGCGCTTCGGCTGGTGGGGTGGGTACGGCACGACGTTCTTCGTCGATCCCACCAGCCGGGCCGTGGGGCTGCTGTTCTCTCAGCGGATGATGCGGGGCGCGGCCGACACGGCGCTCGGCGACGAGTTCCTAGCCGAAGTCTTCGCACATCAAGAGGAGTCGATCTGATGAGCTACATCGACGGTTTCGTTCTCGCCGTCCCGACCGCCAACAAAGGGATCTTTCGCCAACATGCCGAGGCGGCGGCGCACGTCTTCAAGGAGCACGGCGCGCTTCGCGTCGTCGAGTGCTGGGCCGACGACGTGCCCGACGGCGAGGTCACCTCGTTCCCGATGGCGGTGAAGCGCCAGGACGACGAGACGGTGGTCTTCTCCTGGATCCTCTGGCCGTCGCGCGAGGTGCGCGACGCCGGCATGCAGAAGGCGATGGCCGACCCGCGCCTCCAGCCCGACACCAATCCCATGCCGTTCGACGGCAAGCGCCTGATCTACGGCGGCTTCCGGCCGCTCGTGGAGGTCTGAGCGCGATGCAGAAAATCGTTCCCCACCTCTGGTTCGACGGCGACGCCGAGACCGCGGCCAAGCTCTACACCGAGCTGATCCCCGGCGCTGCGATCGGCCGCGTCACGCGCTACGGCAAGGCGGGCTTCGCCCAGCACGGCCAGCCCGAGGGCCGCGCGATGACCGTAGAGGTCGACCTCGCGGGCACTCGCATGGTCCTCTTGAACGGCGGACCCCACTTCCGCTCGACTCCGGCCGTCTCCTACGTCGTCACGCTCGAGGCGGCGGCCGACGTGGAGCGTGCCTGGGCCGGCCTGGCCGAGGGCGGTACGGCCCTCCTCCCGCTCGGGGCGACCCCCTGGAGCCCCAACTACGGCTGGCTGCAGGATCGATTCGGCGTGTCCTGGCAGATCGTCCAGGGCTCGGGCGGCGGCACCGTCACGCCTTCGCTCCTGTTCACCGGCCAGGTGGCGGGCCAGGCGGAGGCGGCGATCGCACACTATACGGCTGTCTTTCCGACCTCCGAGCGCCTGGGCGTCCGGCGTCACGAGGGCGACGGCAAGGACGCGCCCGGCACGCTGAAACATGCCGAGTTCCGCCTGTTCGGCCAGCGCTTCATGGCGAGCGACAGTGCCTTGGAGCACACCTTCGGCTTCAGCCCGGCCAACTCGTTCCTCGTGCTCTGCGCGGACCAGGACGAGGTCGACCGTTACTGGCAGGCGCTGTCGGCCGTGCCCGAGGCCGAGCGCTGCGGCTGGCTCGCCGACCGCTTCGGTGTCTCCTGGCAGATCGTTCCGCAGCGCTTCGTCGAGCTGATGGCCGACCCGGACGCCACCAGGGTCGCCCGTGTGACAGAGGCCTTCATGGCGATGGGCAAGCTGGAGATCGCGGCCCTGGAACGGGCCGCCCATCACGGATGAGTGGAGCACCACGATGCAACCGAAAATCGTGTCGCGCGAGGCATGGCTGGAGGCCCGGCTCGCGCATCTGGCGAACGAGCGTGCGCTGACGCATGCGCGCGACCGGCTCTTGGAGGAGCGGCGCGCCTTGCCCTGGGTGCGCGTCCAGACCGCCTACGCGTTCCAGGACGAGGACGGCCAAGTGGGGCTGGCGGACCTGTTCGACGGCCGCAGCCAGCTCTTCGTGCAGCACTTCATGCTGACCCCCGGCTCGGACCACGTCTGCGACGGGTGCTCGATCACGGCGGATCAGGTGGATTCCGCGCGCCAGCACTTCGAGCATGCGGATCTGAGCTTCGTTGCCGTCTCGCGCGTGCCACTTCAGCGCATCCTCGAGGTGAAGCGGCGGATGGGCTGGCGCTTTCGCTGGGTCTCCTCGGCCGAAAGCAGCTTCAACTTCGACTTCGGCGTCTCCTTTACGGACGAGCAGATCGCGGCCGGCAAGCCGCTCTACAACTACGGCACCACGCCCTTCCTGCATCCGGACCTGCACGGTTCGACCGTGTTCGCGAAGGACGCCGAGGGCAACGTCTGCCACACCTATTCGGCCTATGCCCGCGGTGCGGAGAGCTTGTGCACGCCCTTCCACTGGCTCGACATGACGCCCAAGGGCCGCAACGAGCAGGGCACGATGAGCTGGGTGCGGCTCAAGGACGAGTACGACGGGCCCGCGCATCGAGGCTGCTGCGGCAGCCCGCAGGCGGCGGAGTAGCGCCGCCATGACCGCCTTGCACGCGGCCGTCGAGGACGTTCTGGACGCCCTCGTCGCGGCCCACCGGGCGAAGGACGCAGCCGCCCTCGCCCGGCTCTACACGGCCGATGCCCGGATCGCCGACCTCGCGCCGCCCCTCGCGCGGCGCGGCTTCGACCGGCCTGCCTGCCAGGCGTGGTTCGACGGCTGGGAAGGCCCGGTCGACCTGGAGATGCGCGATCTCGACGTGGTGGATGGGGGCGACGTGGTCCTCTGCCACGGCCTTCAGCACACGCGGGCGCACCGATCTTCGGGTGAGACGGCCGCGTGGTGGTCGCGCTTCACGCTCGCCGTCGCCCGGACCGAGGCCGGCTGGCGCATCGTCCACCACCACGATTCGGTGCCCTTCCACATGGACGGCAGTTTCCGCGCCGCCGTCGATCTTCACCCCTGACCACCTACCAAGGAGACCCCGATGGCGGCCGACCAGGTGACGAGCCGACCCGATCCCGCCGTGATGAACGGCGTCATCCCCTATCTCTCCTTCGACGGCCGCGCCGCCGAGGCGGCGGCGTTCTATGCCGAGGCGTTCGGCGCCAAGGACCTCGGCCGCTTTCCGGACGAGGCGAACCCCGGCCGCATGATGCACGTGCAGGTGGAGATCAACGGCGGCTGTTTGATGATGACCGACTGCCGCGCACCCTGGGAGACCGAAGCGCCCAAGCCCGGCGGCTTCAACCTGATGCTCGTCGTCGCGGACGGCGACTTCTGGTGGCAGCGGGCCGTGGACGCCGGCTGTACCGTGGTGATGCCGTTCGAAACGATGTTCTGGGGCGACCGCTGGGGCATGGTGCGCGACCCGTTCGGCTTCGAGTGGGCGATCGACGAGCCCGGATCGCAGGCGTGAGCGGCGGTCACGAACTGGCGCTCGACCGGCTGCTGGCGGCGCCGCGCTTGGCGGTCTGGCGCTGCTGGACCGAGCCGCGGCTGTTGCGGCACTGGTACGTGCCGGCGCCGTGGCGCCTCGCCGAGGTGGAGGTCGACGTGCGTCCCGGCGGCGCCTGCCGCTTCGTCATGCAGAGCCCCGAGGGCGAGACCCACCCCAATCTGGGCGTGTATCTGGAAGTGGAGCCGGAGCGGCGGCTGGTCATGACAGACGCCTATACCAGCGCCTGGGTGCCGTCGGCCAAGCCGTTCATGACGGCGATCGTCGAGCTGGCGGACGAAGCCGGCGGCACCCGCTACCGCGCCCGCTGCCGTCACTGGACCGAGGCGGATCGAGCGGCGCACGAGGCGATGGGCTTTCACGACGGCTGGGGCCGCGCTGCCGACCAGCTGGAGGCCCTGGCCCGAACGCTCGGCACCGCTCAGTAGCCGGCCTTGGGGTCGACCAGGCCCTCGGGCCGCTCGCCCTTGACCACGCGCGCCACGTTGGCCTCGACGAAGGGGACGAGGGTGCGGAGGTGGGTCGACGGCGGGTTGGCGACGTGGGGGGTGATCAGGACGTTGGGCAGGGTCCAGAAGGGGTGGCCGTCGGGCAGGGGCTCGGGCTCGGTGACGTCGAGGGCGGCACCGCCGATCCGGCCCTCGCGCAGGGCTTCGATCAGGGCGTCGTCGTCGATCAGCGAGCCGCGGGCGACGTTGACGATCCAGGCATGCGACGGCAGGGCCGCCAGCGCGGCGCGGTCGATCAAGGCCGCCGTGTCGGCCGTGGCCGGTGCGGCGAGGACCACGAAGTCGGCCACGGGCCAGACCTCGGCGAGGCGGGACGCATCGAGGTTACGGTCGGCACCGGGCACCTCGCGGCCGCTGCGGGTGACGGCGATGACCTGAGTGCGGAAGGGCTGCAACAGCTCGATCAGGGCGCGGCCGATGCCGCCGGCGCCGACGATGGCGACGGTGGCGCCGCGCAGCTCGCGGCCCTCGGCGGCGGGCCCGTCCCAGGACGTGGTGCGGGCGCAGAGGTGGAGCTTGCGCACGCCGGCGAGCATCAGGGCAAGGCTGTGCTCGGCCACGGTCTCGGCATAGACGCCGCGGGCGCAGCCGAACAGGCGGCGGTCGTCGATGTTGCCGGCCGCGACCCAGGCCTCGGTGCCGGCGGAGCGCAACTGCACCCAGCGAATGCCCGGATGCAGCACCGCCTCCAGCTCACCCCCCGCCTTGCCGAGCCAGATCAGCCCCTCGGCCTCGGCCACCTCGGCAACGCTGCCGCCGCCCCGCGCCACGGCCTCGGCCATCAGCCCATGCCAGGGATGGTCCGAAGGCGCCACGGCGATGCGGCGGATGGGGTCCATGAAACGTCTCCTCTCGACGGTCAGAGGGGCCGCCACCGAAGCGCGGAAAAACCCCCAACCCATTGAATACAAAAATGAAAAACCCCCTGCCGGTTCGTTTCGACGGAGCGTTTTTCCGGCCACGACCCCACGCATAGCAAAGGGCCGCTCCCCTGGGCGACCCTTCCCCGCGCAGCCCCGCCACCACGGACCCCAATCCTACACCCACCCCACCACCCAACACCACCCCTCGCCGCCCGAAGGCAAGGAAGAAAAGCCCGCAAGGGGCACGCCCCTTGCATCCCCATGACTTGCCTTGCAAGCTTCACCGTGGGCAAGCCTGAGCGGCCGCGCACTGGCCCGAAGGTGGCATCAGGCCGCGACTACGGCACGGGCGGTATGGGCGGGGAGCGGGGATGCAACTAACCAGCGGCGATGTCCGTATGTAGCGCCAACGCGCCCATTGGCCAGCTATCGGCGAAGATGTACAATGTCCACAGACTACGCCGCTCATGGCCGTCCGTATTCCAGCCTCATACACCATAGCTCATGCCGCCATTATTTGACCAACTTGCAACAATAAATAGAAGAGCCTTTCAATCTGCGGGCGCGCGGTACACCCCTATGCTCGACGCAAACGCGCCTAATCTGGAAATAGCGGACGCAATAGCATTTTTGCATGCACTCGCACTCTCCCCTGAGTATCAGCATCGCATCCACGACCTCGCGCATGGGATACGAGACGCGTACCGTTCTCCGTCTCGCATGCTTCGGCGGGCTTTCTATCGGTGTGCAAAGAACCCAACCGCGCTCGCCGATCTACTTGATAAGCTGGCACTTACAACTCCTGGTAAAAGTGACGCGGTTCGCAAGAACATTCTTCGGACACTCTCCTTCTCGCGGGACAAGGTCCGAGCGGTCGAGCTAGCGCTCTACGATGAAGAAAGGAAACCTGCCGAAAAGCGGCGCGATCAAACTCTACGGTCGGCGGAACAGTATGACGCCCGTCGGGTCTCGGATGCGCTCTCGCGTATCTCTCAGTTTGTTGAATCTCCTGATTTTCGAGCCATCGGCAGCAATTTCGTGCTCATGCTCGGACCGTGGGGGATCGGGAAGACCCACTTTCTCTGTGATATCACTGCGGCACGCGAGCGCGCAGGAGCGCTGACGGTCCTAGTCCTTGCTCACACTCTTCCCGAAACCGGGAACCCGCTTGACGCAGTTGCCCAGGCCTCCGGGCTGGCAGAGACAGGCTCCGAGTTGTTGACCCTCCTCGACTTGGCGGCGAGAGAAACCGGAGGGCGCGCGCTTCTCATCGTCGATGGCATCAACGAAGGCGACCGTGCTGCGTGGTCTGCGACCTTTTCCAATCTCAAGAGGCAGGTCGGCCGCTATGCACATGTCGCAATAGTACTCAGCTGCCGAACACCCTACGAACAAAAGATGTTCACGAATTCTCAAATCGAAAGCGCTCTAACGTTTTCGCACCCTGGGTTTCAGGATATTGAAGTTGACGCCCAGAGCGAGTTCTTTCGGTACTACAAAGTTCCATCGCCGCATGTGCCGCTACTCGCAGAAGAGTTCTCGCGTCCACTTTTCTTAAAGCTACTATGCAAGACCCTGCAAGGCTTCACGGAAGCAACGACCAAACGGAAAATCAATGAGTTTGCGTCGGGACATAAGGGGATGGCCAAGATCTTCGAGGATTTTGTGGTGCATATGTCCAAGCAAGTGGAGGGTGCGAGAGGCCTTCCAAATAAGAGCGTGTGGCGCCTCCTCAAAGGGAGCAAAAACGCGTCGTCGGGCAAGCTTGATGGCATAGCCGTCGCGATGGCGGAGAAGGGGCGTGATTGGCTCACGCGAACGGAGGCGCTTGAGATCACGGCGGAGAAGATGGGGCTCTCGGAACCCAGTTCTGCCTCGTTGCTTGGTCTCCTTGTGGCGGAGGGCTTGATTGCTGAAGACCTCGTCTATACCGCGGGCGATTTAGTCGACGTGTACCGGTTGCCGTATCAGCGCTTTAGCGATCACCTCATCAGTCGGCACTTGCTTGAGCGCTATCTCAATACGTCGAGCGTCGAAGCAGTCCGGCGCTGCTTCTACAAGAACCGACCTCTGGGAAGGATCTTCGAGCTAGATCGCTGGGGTCACCAATACGCTCAGCCCGGTCTTGCCGCCGCCGTCATGCTTGAGTTCCCGGAGCGCATGAAGCGAGTTGCTCCGGAAGGCGAGCGTGAGCTGGTCTTCTATCTCCCACGGCAGCGACGGCAGATCAGTCCCCATGTGGACGGGTTCCTCGAAGGATTGATATGGCGCTCCAGTGAGAGTTTTTCAGAGCAAACGTACCACGTCATTAATGTTCTATTATCTCGCGGCTCTGAGTGGGTGCAGCGCAAGGCGCTTGATACGCTGCTGTGCCTTTCAACGAGGACGGCCCATGGGCCGCTCAGGGCGCGACTGGTTCGCTACCTCGACGGCCTCTCTCTCGTTGAGCGCGATCTCCGTTGGAGCGAATTCTTGCGGGTGTCGGACGCATCGAGCAGTGCGCATCGCTTGCTTGGCTGGATTGAGAAGACCCGCGACCGTCGCACACCCCACCACGTTTCTGCGGTTCTGATCGAGGTCTTGGAGTGGTTGCTCACGACGACGAGCCGGCCACTCCGGGACCGAGCGACGAGGGCGCTCGTCCTCGAAGGGGAGAAGCACCCGGACATACTGTTCTCTCGAACCATCGCGAGCCTCACGTGTAACGACCCGTACGTGCCCGAGCGCATGCTTGCTGCAGCATATGGGGTCCTCATGCGCAGTCGGACCGACCGTCATGCCCGCTGGAGACAGCACTGCGCCCAATTTGCGCGAGACGTATACGATCAGCTGTTTGCGCAGCGCGCACCCGCCCGCACTAAGCACATTCTGACTCGCGAGTACGCTCTAGGTTGCATTCGGATCAGCCAGGAAGTCACCCCACGCTGCCTCGCTGAGCGCGACGAAGCCAGGCTCTTGCCACCATTCGGGCGGTACCGCTGGTCGATCCCTCCTGCGGGCCGCATCCTCGACGAGGAAGTCGCTGACGCGAAGAGCGCCGTCCATATGGATTTCGAAAACTACACCATCGGGAGACTTGTTGAAGGGCGACGTAACTACGATTTCGATCACAGAGAATATGTTGAGGTTCGACGCCAAATATTGTGGCGCATCCTGGATCTCGGATACACATCAGAGGCATTCAAGCAGGTGGACGCAGGGATAGCCCGCAGCGCTTTCCATCACGGCCGCGCGGACCGACCTGACAAGACAGACAGGTATGGCAAGAAATACTCGTGGATCGCGTATTTCGAAGTTGCTGGTATGCGTCAGGAACGTGAGCGTGGCGATGTCTTGGCAAATGAACGCATCAGTGACATCGATATTGATCCGAGCTTCCCCGATGAACCGATGGTCTGGAATCCGGCGATTCTAGATGAAGTGTTGTTCGACGTGCCTTGCCCAGCCGAGTGGATCAGGAATGGCCCTACACCAGACTACACAGTGGTGCTGGAGCGCGATCGAATAGCCGAGCTTGACGGTCCCTGGGTGCTACTCAACGGCTTCATTGAAGAGCGTTCTAGAGATGGCGATTTAGGCGTATTTACCTTTTTGCGAGGCCTCCTCCTTGATAAGGCGGATACTGAGCGGCTTGAAAAGGCTTTCTCCGACATAGAATACCCAGGAAATCACGTGATACCGGAGAGTGGAAGTGGCCACTACACATTTGCGGGAGAGGTGCCCTGGTCGCCGCGATTCGCGAACTGGTTATATGATGCGCATAGCTCTACGTGGCGCCGTCATTTGGTTGAAGCATTTGAGGAAACTCGGTGGCGGACCGTTCGCAAGCGGTTTGGCGATCTAACGGCGCTTGAGCGCCAGCAATTGACCGTCTTTGCTCCGTTACTTCGGATTATTGACCTCGTGGAATCTCGCGAAGAACTTGGTCGAGTGTATCAGGATGATGATATCGTTGAACTAGAAGAGGCGTGTCGAGTCCCCGGCGTTCAAGTAGAACTACCAATCTGGTCCTATGCATTCGAAAGTTATCATAGCATCACAAATCAGACAGGCGGGCTCGATTTTCCGGCGCCTTCGATCTGCCAACACCTCGGGCTCTCGTTCAAAAATGGAAGCCCAAATTTGGTTGATGCCGAGGGCAAGCTCGCTTCATTGTACTGCGTCTCAGGCGGTGGCAGGCCTTTAGGTCGCTCGCACCTCCTCTTTCTTCGTCGAGATCTCATCGAACGCTACTTGTGCACCACGCAGACAACAATTGCATGGGCCATGTGGGGCGAGAGAGAGCTTCAGTATGAAATGACAGAGCAGTACAGTAGGGCGTTGGCACCAATTCATGCAAAGCGCCAGCACATTCACCGACACATCAAAATAGGTCTGTCACGATAGGCTGTATCTGCGGTAGCGCTCGACAATGCGTTCATCTGCGGCCGCTTCGACTTGATCAGCCGACTTACCGTGACAATGGGCCCATTTCTCCTTCAGGCCGATCTTGCACGTCGCGCGGGGGAACGTTCATCGTGGCCATCGGCGCTTCCTCCTCGTCCCTGGCATCGCCTGTTGGCGGGCCTTGGTGTGGCAAACGCCCAAGTGGCGACGGCAACGCCGTCGCCTGGGGGTTCCAGGGGGCCAAAAGCCCCCTGCCCTTGTCGCTTCCCTACCTTACTTCTGCTCGCGGAATTGGCTGCAGAAGCCGCCGCCTTGGAGGCGGTCGGCGAAGGGGTCGGGGGTGAGTTTGGCTTGTTCGGCGAGGGCGTGGTCGACGTGGTCTTCGGCTTGGTGGCGGGGGGTGTAGCCGAGGCGGAAGGCGGCTTCGTTGTCCCACCAGGAGCGGGCGTTGTCGGAGGCGCCGTAGACGACTTCGTTGTGCATCTCCGGGTGGTCGAGGCCGATGCGGATGAGCTGGGTGAGGTCTTCGGGGTGGAGCCAGATGGAGAGGCGGCGGAGGTCGGCGGGTTTGGCCGCGACGTTGCCGATGCGGATGCTCATGACGCCGAGGCCGTGCTTGTCGGCGTAGAGGGAGCCGAGGGCTTCGCCGAAGGCCTTGGAGACGCCGTAGTAGCCGTCGGGGCGCACACGGTGGTCGGTGCCGATGCGGCGGCTGCGTTCGTAGAAGCCGATGGCGTGGTTGGAGCTGGCGAAGACGACGCGCCTCACCCCTTCGAGGCGGGCGGCCTCGAACAGGTTGTAGCAGCCGACGATGTTGGCGGGGTGGATGGTTGCCCACTCGGCTTCGACCGAGAAGCCGCCGAGGTGGACGATGCCGTGGACGCCGCGGCAGACGGCGCGGACGGCGTCGAGGTCGTCGAGCTCGGCGGCAGCGAAGCGTTCGCCCGGCTGGAGGTCCGTGACGGGGACGCGGTCGCTGAGGAGGAGGTCGGGGTAGGTCTCGCGGAGGTAGGGGCGGATTTGGGTGGCGACGCCGCCGGCGGCGCCGGTCATCAGGATGGTGGGCATGGGTTTGGGACTCCTGGAAGGGATCAGCCGGCGAAGGGGGTTTCGGCAACGCCCACAACACCGAGGCCGGAGACGGCGAAGAGGCCGCCGGCTTGGGGCTGGTCGGCTTCGCGGCCGGGGGTGAGGCCGACGCCGATGGTGGTGACGTAGAGGACGTCGAGCTTGGGGCCGCCGAACATCGGCTTGGAGGGGCGCTCGATGGGCAGGTCGATGGTGCGGTCGAGGCGGCCTTGGGGGGTGATGCGGTAGAGCTGCCAGCCGCTGACGCCGGCCATCCAGTAGCAGCCGTCGGCGTCGACCGTGCCGCCGTCGGGGCGGCCGGCGACCTGGCGGCAGTCGAAGAAGGGCTGGGGCTCGCCGGGCCAGCCGGTGTCGGGGTCGTAGTCCGAGACGTAGAGGGTTTGGACGTCGGGGTTGGAGTCCGAGTGGTACATGCGGCGGCCGTCGGGGCTGAAGGCTAGGCCGTTGGTGGTGTAGTAGCCGGAGCGCCACTGGGTGCAGGTGCGGCCAGCGTCGAGGCGGTAGAAGCTGCCGATGGGGGCCGGCGTGCCGGTGGCCATGGTGCCGGCCCAGATGCGGCCCTGGCGGTCGGTGGTGCCGTCGTTGAAGCGGTTGTCCGGCAGGTCCGGTTCCGGGTCGACGATGGGGGTTTTGGTGCTGGTCGTGGGGTCGAAGCCATAGAAGCCGGTGCGGGTGGCGAGGACGAGGCCGCCGGCTTGGCGAACGGCGAGGCAACCGACGGGCTCGCCCACGTCCCAGTGGGCGACGGTGCCGGCGGCGTCGAGGCGGAAGACGCGGCCGGCGGGGATGTCGACCCACCAGAGGCAGCGGGCGGCAGACTCCCAGACGGCACCCTCGCCCACCTGCATCTTCAGGTCGGCGACGCAGTCGATGTCAGGCGTGGGCACGGTTGCTCTCCAGGGCATTCAGGAGGCCGCGGATGTAGCCGTAGGCGAAGGCGAAGGCGACGCCGCGCTCGTTCGGCCCGCTGAGGTGCGGCACGTGGTCGGGCATCAGCATGTAGCGGTAGCCGACCTCGGCATAGGTCTTCAGGCTCTGCCACATGTCCATGTCGCCTTCGTCGGGAAAGACTTCGACGAAGTCGAGCTTCCGGCCCTTGATGTTGCGGAAGTGGACGTTGAAGATTTTGCCGCGCTGGCCGAACCAGCGGATGACGTCGACGATCTCGCGGCCCGGGTCGTCGAGCATCTCGCCGACGGTGCCCTGGCAGAAGTTGAGGCCGTGATAGGGGCTTTCGCGCAGCTGCACGAAGCGCTTCAGGCCCTCGACCGTGCCGAGGACGCGGGTGACGCCCTTGTAGCCGGGCGGCGTATAGGGGTCGTGGGGGTGGCAGGCGAGGCGGACGCGGTATTCCTCGGCGACCGGGACGACGCGCTCCAGGAAATAGTCGATGCGTTCCCAGTTGGTGTCGGGATCGAGCGTGCCGGCGAGGCCCGGCGGGGCGTTTTGGTCCGTGAGGTGCCAGCGGAAGGCCTCGTTGCGCGAGCCGCCACGGCCCCGTTCGTGGGCCGTGCGGGGGATGCCGATGAGGTTGAGGTTGTACTTCGCCGCAGGGATGCCGGCGCGGGCGAGGTTGCGGATCAGGTTGCAGATGCTGTCGATCTGGCGGTCGCGGTCGGGGCCGGCGAGGAGGATGTCGGGGCTCTGGCTCTGCTCGATCGGGCGCGAGGCGAGCGGGAGCTGCACCATGTCGAGGACGAGGCCGTGGCGCTGGACGTGGGCCTTGTGGCGCTCGAGCAGGTCGAGGGTCCAGTCGTGCGGGTTGCCGGGCGGGTCGGCCGAGACGTGGGTGACGCCGAGTTGCGCCCATACCTCGTAGTCGGTGTCGTCCCTGGCCGGCACCTGGGTCCCCAGAAGCATCGTCTATCCTTCGAACATGCGGCGGCGGGCGTTGTCGATGTGGCGGGCCATCGCGGCTTCGGCGGCGGCCGGCTCGCGGCGGCGGATGGCGTCGATGACGGCCTGGTGCTCGTCCTGGACGAGGCGCAGGCGCTCGGCGGGTTTCAACAGGGTGAGGTTGCGCATGACGTTCATGCCGACGCGCACCTGGTCCGCCAGCATGACGATGGTCTGCTCGAAATAGTCGTTGCGCGCCGCCGCCGCCACGGCGACGTGAAAGGCGAAGTCGGCCTCCACGCCGACGTGGGTGGTCTGGATGACGCGCTCGAGTTCGGCCATCGCCGCCTCGATGCGGGCGAGGCTGCGGGCATCGTGACGCTCGGCGGCGAGTGCCGCGCCCCGGCCCTCGACGGCGACCCGGAACTCCAGGCAGCGCTGGATGCCGGCGATACTGTCGACCGGGGCAAAGCGCAGCACGGCCTTTTGCGGCCGTTGGCGGACGAACCAGCCGGCCCCGCGTTTGGCCTGGACGAGGCCGTGGTCGCGTAGCCGGGCGAGTGCCTCGCGGACGAGGGGGCGCGAGACGCCGAAACGGCGGGCCAGCTCGATCTCGCTCGGCAGGCGCGCGCCGGCCTCGAAGTCGCCCGCCACGATCCGCTCCAGGATCGCGGCGTAGAGCAGATCGCCACGGGTCGCGTCCGCGGCGCCCGCTTCGGCCGCGAGCGGCTCGACCTCGTCGCTGGAGGAGTCCAGCACCGCCGCCATGGCAGCCGCTCCCTGTCTATCGTCGGGCGAGGCTAAGCAGGGTCGCCCGATTTGGCAAGCTGCCTGACCAATTTTTCCATGAACCAAAATCTGTTTGACAGATAGCGCAGGTAGAAGGATCGTCCACGCACGAACCCGAAAGTGGGGAGGCTGACGATGATCCTCGAACGATGGATGCCGCCGGCGCTGCGCACGCTCGCCGCCTCGACGGCATTGACGGCGGTGGCGCTCGCCCCCGCCCTCGCCATGGACTACCGCCAAGCGCCGATGCTCGACCCCTTGGTCGAGAACGGCACGCTGCCGCCGGTGGCGGAGCGGCTACCGAAGGCGCCCGAGGTGGTGACGCCCTTGCACGCGGTCGGCACCTACGGCGGCACCATCCGCCGCGGCCTGCGCGGCAGCTCCGACCACAACAACCTCTTGCGCTTCATCGGCCCGCAGGGCCTGGTGCGCTGGGATCCGGGCTATACCGAGCTGGTCCCCAACGTCGCCGAGCGCTTCGAGGTGAACGAGGACGGCTCGGTCTTCACCTTCCATCTGCGCGAGGGGATGAAGTGGTCGGACGGCCATCCCTTCACCGCCGACGACATCCTCTTCAACATGGAGAACACGGTGCTCGACACCGAGTTCTCGCCGGTACCGCCGCGCTACACGATCGACGGCGAGCCGGTGCAGGTGACGAAGATCGACGACTACACCGTCGAGTTCGCCTTCGCCGGCCCCTATGGCGACTTTCTGGCCGAGTTGGCGTCGCCCTTGGGCCAGCATCCGGTGCTCTACGCCAAGCACTATTGCAGCCAGTTCCACCCCGACTTCAACGCCGACATCGACCAGTTGATCCAAGCGGAACAGGCGAGCGACTGGCAGAACCTGTTCCTCGCCAAGTGCGGCGACATCGAGATCCCCTCGCGCTGGGGCAATCCCGATCGGCCGACGCTGGACCCGTGGGTGATCGTCGAGCCCTATACGGGCGGCGCCACGCGGGTGGTGCTGGAGCGCAACCCCTACTTCTGGCAGGTCGACACCGCTGGGCAGCAACTGCCCTACGCCGATACCGTCAACAACTCGATCCGCCAGGACGTCGAGAGCCTGATCCTCGATGCCATCGGCGGCCGCATCGACATGCAGGTGCGGCATCTGGGCGGCGCCGCCAACCGCCCGGTGCTGGCGCAGAACCGCGAGGCCGGCGGCTACGACTTCTTCGAGGGCTCGCAGCCCGGCGGCACCAACATGGCGATCTCCTTGAACCTCACCCACAAGGATCCGGCCAAGCGCGAACTCTTCAGCCAGCGGGCGTTCAGGGAAGCCCTCTCCATCGCCATCGACCGCGAGGAGATCATCGACATCGCGCTGTTGGGCCAGGGCGAGCCCTGGCAGGGCGGGCCGTTCGAGGACCATCCGAACTTCCACGAGCGCTACTCGACCCAATACACCGAGTTCGACCTCGACCGCGCCAACGCGCTGTTGGACGACCTCGGCTACACCGAGCGCGATCCCAACGGCGTGCGGCTGATGGGCGACGGCACGCCGATCCGCTTCTCGTGCGACGTCATCCCGACGCTGCAGCCCGAATGGGTCGACATGCTCGAGCTGATCGAGCAGCACTGGGCGCAGTTGGGCGTCCGCATGGAGGTCAACTCCATGGAGCGCACCTTCTTCTACGAGAAGACCTCCAACAACAACGACCACGACTGCGCGGTCTGGACCAACAGCGAGAGCTGGGTGCCGGGCCAGATCCCGCAGCAGATCGTCGCCGTGCATCACGACAGCCGCTACGGGATCGCCTGGTACCACTGGTACACGAGCGGTGGCGCGCGCGGCGAGGAGCCACCGGCGTACATGCAGGAGCAGATGGCGCTCTACGACCGGGCCCGTGCTACGGTCGACCCCGACGAGCGCCGCGCGATCATCAAGGAGATGGCCGACAACGCCGCCGACTGGTTCATGACCATCGGCATCAGCAAGTCGATCCCGGAATACGGCATCGTCAAGACCGACCTGCGCAACGTCCCCGAGAGCATGCCGCTCTCCTGGTTCTACCCGACGCCGGCCCCCTCCCTGCCGGCGACGTACTACTGGGCGAACTGACCAGCCAAGGCGGTACCGGCCGAGCGCCGGTACCGCCTGCGGGGGCCATCTCATGCTGCTCGCCTATATCGTCCGCCGCATCTTCTGGACGATCCCCTTCCTGTTCGCGGTCTCGATCGTCGCCTTCGCGCTGATCCAGGCCCCGCCGGGCGATTACCTCACCACCTTTGCCGCCACGCTCGCCGCCTCCGGCGACATCGTCGACGAGGCGCGGCTGGAAGCGCTGCGGCAGCGCTATGGCCTCGATCAGCCCTTCCTCGTCCAGTACTGGCTGTGGATCACCGGCGTGCTCCGCGGCGACTTCGGCATTTCGTTCGAGTGGCAACAGCCGGTGTCCAACCTGATCTGGGAGCGGATGGCGCTGTCGACCACGCTGGCGCTCTCTACCCTTCTGTTCACCTGGGCGGTGGCTTTTCCCATCGGCATCTACTCGGCGGTGCACAAGTACTCCGTGGCCGACTACGTTTTCACCTTCCTGGGGTTTCTCGGCCTTGCCATTCCCAACTTCCTGTTGGCGCTGGTCTTGATGTACGTCGCCGTGGTGCACTTCGGTGCCGAGGTGGGCGGGCTGTTCTCCGATGCGTACGTCAACGCGCCATGGTCCTGGGCGAAGTTCCTCGACCTCCTGGCCCATCTCTGGGTGCCGGTCGTGATCCTCGGCACCGCCGGTACCGCCAGCCTGATCCGCATCATGCGCGCGAACCTGCTGGACGAACTGAACAAGGCCTATGTCGTGACCGCCCGCGCCAAGGGCATGTCCGAGTGGCGGCTGATCCTGAAGTACCCGGTCAGGATCGCCCTCAACCCATTCATCAGCACCATCGGCTGGGTACTGCCCAACCTGATCTCCGGTGCCGTGATCACCGCCTACGTGCTGTCGCTGCCGACCGCCGGCCCGCTGCTGTTGCAGGCCCTGCTGGCGCAGGACATGTATCTGGCGGGCGCATTCATCCTGCTCCTCTCCTCGCTCACCGTCATCGGCATGCTGATCAGCGACATCCTGCTCGCGCTGATCGATCCCCGCATCAGGTATCGCTGAGCCATGGCAACCGTCATCGACGACCGTCCACGCGCCGAGCTTGCCGTCGCCTCGCAATGGCGGCTCATGTGGTGGTCCTTCCGTCGCCACCGGCTGGCGATGCTCGGCCTCACCATGACGCTCGCGATCTATCTGGTCGCCCTGTTCTGCGAGTTCCTCGCCCCCTTCAGCCCGCACGAGGCCAATCGGCGGGCACTCTATCATCCGCCGCAAATGATCCACCTCGTCCATCACGACGCCGAGACGGGCTGGCGCTTCGGCCCCTATGTCTACGGCTACGCCCAGACGCGCGACCCGTTCACCTTGGAGTTCACCTACGAGCGGGATCCCGACCGCCGCATCGCGTTGCGCTTCTTCGGCGAGGGTCAGCCCTACCAGCTCTGGGGCCTCGTCCCGATGACGACGCGGCTCTTGGTGCCGGCGAACCCGAACGAGCGCTACTACCTGTTCGGTGCCGACCGGCTCGGCCGCGACATGCTGAGCCGGACGCTCTATGGCACCCGCGTCTCGATGTCGATCGGCCTCGCCGGCGTGGCGCTGGCGCTGGTGCTCGGCATCCTCTTGGGTGGCATCTCCGGCTACTATGGGGGCTTCGTCGACACGGCCGTGCAGCGGCTGGTCGAGTTCACCCTCTCGCTGCCGACCATTCCCATCTGGCTGGCGCTGACCGCGGCGCTGCCGCAGGACTGGTCGCCGCTCGCCCGCTACTTCGCGATCACGGTGATCCTGTCCCTGGTCGGTTGGGCGGAACTCGCCCGCGTCGTGCGCGGTCGCTTCCTGGCGCTGCGGACCGACGACTTCGTCACTGCCGCCCGGCTCGACGGCGCGAGCGAACGGCGGATCATCTTCCGCCACATGCTGCCGTCCTTGGTGAGCCACATCATCGCCTCGGTGACCCTCGCCATCCCCTTGATGATCCTCGCCGAAACCGCCCTCTCCTTCCTCGGCCTCGGCTTGCAGCAGCCGATCATCTCCTGGGGTGTGTTGTTGAAGGAGGCGCAGAACGTGCGCTCGATCGCGCAGGCACCGTGGCTGTTCATTCCGGGCGGCGCGGTGGTGATCGCCGTACTGGCCCTCAATTTCCTGGGCGACGGCCTCAGGGACGCGGCCGACCCCTACGCGCAGGAGGGACGATGACCGGCGACGTCGTCCTCGAGGTGCAGAACCTCACGACCGAGTTCCCGCAGCGACAGGGCGTCTTCACCGCGGTCGACGACGTGAGCTTCCAGCTTCGCGCCGGACGCACGCTGTGCGTCGTCGGCGAGAGTGGCTCGGGCAAGAGCGTCACCGCGCGCTCGATCCTCCAGATCCTGGATCCGCCAGGGCGCATCGCCAAGGGCCGTATCCTGCTGCACCGCCACCGCACGGTGCGCGGCACGAACGATCGGGAGGAGACGGTCGATCTGACGGCATTGAAGCCGAGGAGCCAAGCGATCCGCGCCATTCGCGGACGCGATATCGCCATGATCTTCCAGGAGCCGATGAGCTCCTTGTCGCTCGTCCACACCATCGGCAACCAGATCGGGGAGGCGATCCGCCTGCATCTGCCGATCTCGAAGAAGGACGCGCGGGCACGGGCGATCGAGCTGTTGCGGCAGGTCGAGATCCCGCGGCCCGAGCACGCCATCGACCGCTATCCGTTCGAGTATTCGGGCGGCATGCGGCAGCGCGCGATGATCGCCATGGCGCTCGCCTGCGAGCCGACCGTGCTGATCGCCGACGAGCCCACCACCGCGCTCGACGTCACCACCCAGGCGGAGATCCTGGACCTCATCAAGGGCCTGCAGGAACGCTTCGGCATGGCGGTCATGCTGATCACCCACGACATGGGCGTCGTCGCCGAGACCGCCGACGACGTGGTGGTGATGCGCCACGGCAAGAAGGTCGAGGAAGGCCCGGTTACGGAGATCTTCCACCGCCCGCAGGCCGACTACACCCGCCGCCTGCTCGCCGCCGTCAAGGAGTTGGACCGCCCGTCGGCCCGCCGGCTCGCCATGCGCGAGGCCCGTCCGCCCGGCCCGCCGATCCTGGAACTGCAAGGGCTCTCGAAGTCGTTCTTCCTCCGCCAGGGCCTGCCGCTGCTCGGCCGCGTCGACGAGACCAAGGCCGTGGTCGACGCCGATCTGGTGCTGCACGAGGGCGAGACTCTCGGCATCGTCGGCGAGAGCGGCTCCGGCAAGACCACGCTCGGCCGCTGCATCCTGCGCGTGCTCGACCCGACCTCGGGTGCGATCCGCTACCACGCCAAGGCTGGCCCGCTGGACGTCGCCCAGGCCGACAAGCGCCAGCTCAAGGCGGTGCACCGCGAGATCCGCATGATCTTCCAGGATCCGTTCGCATCGCTCAATCCGCGCATGAACGTCGGCCAGATCGTCGGCGAGCCGCTGTTCGTCCAGGGTATCGCCAAGGGCAAGGCGTTGCGCGAGCGCGTCGCCGAACTGCTGCGCACGGTCGGGCTCGAGCCCTCGGTGATGGAGCGCTACCCGCACGCCTTCTCGGGCGGCCAGCGCCAGCGCATCGGCATCGCCCGCGCCATCGCGCTGGAGCCCAGGGTGATCGTCGCCGACGAGGCAACCTCGGCGCTCGACGTCTCGCTCCGCACCCAGGTCTTGGACCTGCTGCTGGATTTGCAGGAAAGGCTGGGGCTCAGCTTCGTCTTCGTCAGCCACGACATCAGCGTCATCCGCTACTTCTGCGACCGGGTGGCGGTGATGTACCGCGGGCGGATCGTCGAGCACGGCCCCACGGAGCGCGTCTGCGACGCCCCCGAACACCCCTACACCAAGGCCCTGCTCTCGGCCGTGCCGCACCCCGACCCCGACGCCCGGCGCATGCACGAGCGGCACCGCTATCTGGCGTTGGCATGAGCAGGGCTCGGCGGGCGGGGATCGCCGCTGGGCTCATGGCAGATATGTCAGACAGATTGACGCTGATTCCGCCAAACTGGCCTAATCTGCCTGACAGGTTGTGGCTCCAGACCCGGTTCGGGCCGCGCCAACGGCTCACCAGGGCCCAAAAGCAGGAAGGTCGCACGTCCAATCCCGGCCGTCGCGACCGCGTGCCCGCAGGGAGAAACGGGATGACGACGCAGCTTCGCAATCGCTTGGTCGGCGCCGTGGCGCTGGTCGCGCTCACTGGGCCGGCGCTCGCCGCCACACCGGCCGACATGCTGGTGATCGGCACCAACGTCGGCGCCATTCCGACGCTCGACCCGGCGGCGCTCAACGCACGGACGGTGTCCGAGGTCGTCTCCAACCTCTACGACAACCTCGTCCGCCTCGACCCGTACGACGTGCAGCAGCTCGAGCCGATGCTGGCCGAGAGCTGGACCGTGGCCGAGGACGGCTCGCGCATCACCTTGACCATGCGCGAGGGCCTCCGCTTCGCGAGCGGCAACCCGCTCACCGCCGAGGACGCCGCGTGGAGCATCCAGCGGGTGATCAAGCTCGGCCAGGTGGGTGCCACCGACATCGCGCAATGGGGCTTCACGGCCGAGAACGTGGACGACCTCGTGCGCGCCGAGGACGAGCGCACGCTCGTCATCGACCTGCCGGAGCAGGTCAGCACCGACCTCGTGCTCTACTCGCTCGCCGGTTCCTCGCTCGGCATCCTCGACCGCCAACTCGTGCTCCAGCACGAGGTCGACGGCGATCTCGGGCGCGACTGGCTGCGCGCCAATGCGGCACCCAGCGGCCCCTTCCGGCTGGTCGAGTGGCGGCCGAACGATCTGCTGATCACCGAACGCAACGACGACTACTGGGGCGGCCAGCCGGCGATGCGCCGCGTGATCCTGCGCCACGTCCCGGAATCCGGCAATCTGCGCCTGCAACTCGAGAATGCGGGCGTCGACGTCGGCCAATATGTCGGCGCCGGCGACCTCGAGGCGCTGGCCGAGAACCCCGACATCGAGATCCAGAACACGCCCGGCTTCGGCTTCTACTACATTGCCCTCAACATGAAGGACGAGGACCTGGCCAAGCCGCTGGTGCGCCAAGCCTTCCAGCACGTGCTCGACTGGCAGGCCCTGGCCGACACCTCGATGCGCTTCAACGGCTTTCCCTGGCAGTCGATCATCCCGCAGGGCATGATCGGGGCGCCGGAGGAGTTCGCGGTCCACTACGAGTTCGACCCGGACCGTGCCCGCGCGCTGCTGGCCGAGGCGGGCTATCCGAACGGGCTCAGGAAGACCCTCTACCCGGCGAGCGACGCGCATCTCTTGAACGTCGAATCCCTCCAGGCGACGGCCCGGCTCGCCGGCATCGAGCTCGACATCGTGCCCGGCAACCACGTGCCCGAGTTCCGCGCCCGCGAGTTCGAGGTGTACATGGGGAACTCGGGCGGCCGGCTGCCCGACCCGTTCGCGACGGCCACCCACTACGCCTACAACCCGGACAACAGCGACGAGGCGCGGCTCGGCGGCTACTACATGTGGCGCACCGCCTGGGACGTGCCCGAGCTGACCGCGCTGACCGACCAGTCCAAGCGTGAGACCGACCCGGAGAAGCGGGCCGCGATCTTCCGCGAGATGGACGAACTCTACCGCGAGCTCCACCCGTCGCTGATCGTCTTCTTCCAACGTGTCGACCCCTATGTCGTACGCACGAACGTCGAGGGCTATGTCGGCCATCCCACCTGGTCGACGCGGTGGGATCAGGTGACCAAGAACTGAAGCGACCGGCAGGAGCGGCCCGATCATGGCGACGGCGCCCACGAGCCTGCCCGCCGCGGCGCTGCCCGCCCCGGGCGCGTCGCGGTTCGGGGGGGCCCTCGGCCGCCTCGTCTCGGTAGCGCTCACCCTGTTGGGCCTGTTGGCGCTCACGTTCTTCATCGGCCGGCTGCTGCCCGCCGACCCGGTGCTGGCGGTCACCGGCTTCGAGGTGGACCGCGCCACCTACGACCGCGTCCACGCCGAGCTCGGCCTCGACCGGCCGGTGTGGGCGCAGTTCTTCGGCTATGTCGGCGGCGTGCTCCAGGGCGACCTCGGCCGCTCGCTGACCACCGGTCAGCCGGTGGCCCAGGATCTCATGCGCGTGCTGCCAGCGACCTTCGAGCTGGCGCTCGCCGCCGCGCTCATCGGTGCGGCGATCGGCATTCCGCTGGGCATCGCCGCCGCCGTGAACCGGGGCTGCTGGATCGACCACGTGGCGCGCGTGATCGGCCTCGCCGGCTACTCCATCCCGATCTTTTGGATGGGGCTGATGGCGCTGTTCGTCTTCTACGCCAAGCTGCAATGGGTCGGCGCTTCCGGGCGCGTCGACGTCTTCTTCGAGGGCATGGTCCGGCCGGTCACGGGCATGCTCCTGGTCGACAGCGCGCTTGCCGGCGAGTGGGACGTCTTCAAGAGCGCGCTCCGCCACCTGGTGCTGCCGGCCGCGGTGCTCGGCTACTACTCCACCGCCTACATCAGCCGCATGACGCGCAGCTTCATGCTGGAGCAACTCAGCCAGGAGTACATCGTCGCCGCACGCGCCAAGGGGCTCACCAGCAACGCCGTGATCTGGCGCCACGCCTTCAAGAACATCCGAGTCCAGTTGCTCACCGTCATGGCGCTGGTGTTCGGCGGCCTGCTCGACGGCACCGTCCTGATCGAGACGGTGTTCGGCTGGCCGGGCGTGGGCCAGTACCTGACGCGCGGGTTGCAGTTCAACGACATCAACGTGGTGATGAGCACCGTGTTGGTGATCGGCGTCATGTTCCTCACCATCAACACGGCGTCGGACTGGCTCTACCGCCGGCTCGACCCGCGGACGCGTTAGCCATGGCGACCGCCAACGTCGGGTCGACCGCGCGGCGCGGGCTCAGGGCCTGGCTGGAGGCCGACACCCCCGAGAGCGTGCGGCAGGCGCGAGCGCAGGAAGTCTGGCGAACCGCCAAGGCCTTTCGCCGGCAGACCCTCGGCATGGTCGGCCTCGTGCTGCTGATCCTGCTCCTGGCGGTGGCGCTGCTGGCGCCCGTGCTCGCCACCCACGATCCCATCGTCCAGGACATGGCCGCCCGTTTGCAGCCGCCCTCCGCCGAGTACTGGCTCGGCACCGACCATCTGGGGCGCGACGTCTATTCGCGCATCGTCTGGGGGGCGCGCACGACGCTCAGGATCGCCGTGCTGGTGGCGATCATCGTCGCCCCGATCGGCCTCGTGATCGGCGCCGCTGCCGGCTATCTGGGCGGGCTGGTCGACGAGGCGCTGATGCGGCTGACCGACGTCTTCCTCGCCTTTCCGGGCCTGATCCTGGCGCTGGGCTTCGCCGCGGCCCTCGGCCCCGGCATCAACAATGCCATCATCGCCATCGCCCTTACCGCCTGGCCGCCCATCGCCCGGCTCGCCCGTGCCGAGGCGCTGACGGTGCGGAACAGCGACTACATCGCGGCGGTCCGCCTCCAGGGCTCGTCCTCGGCGCGCATCATCTGGCGCCACGTCATTCCGATGTGCCTGCCCTCGGTCACCGTGCGCGTCACCTTGAACATGGCGGGCGTGATCCTGACCGCGGCCGGCCTCGGCTTCCTCGGCCTCGGCGCGCAGCCACCCTGGCCCGAATGGGGGGCGATGGTGGCGGTCGGCCGTCAGTTCATGTTCGACTTCCCCTGGGTGGTCGCCGCCCCCGGTCTCGCCATCGCCTTCGTCAGCCTCGCCTTCAACCTCTTCGGCGATGCGCTGCGCGACGTGCTCGATCCGAGGGTGGAATGAGCGCGGCGCCCCTGCTCGCGGTCGAGGACCTGCACGTCACCTTCCGCACGCCGCAGGGGCCGGTGGAGGGCGTGCGCGGCGTCACCTTCACCGTCGGCCGCGAAAAGGTCGGCGTGGTCGGCGAGTCCGGCTCCGGCAAGAGCGTGACCGGTCGCGCCGCGATGCGCCTCCTGCCCGACAACGCCGAGGTCCGGGCGACCGCGCTCCGGTTTGGCGACGTCGACCTTCTGACCGCGAGCGAACGCACCATGTGCCGCATCCGCGGCCGCCACGTCGCCATGATCCTCCAGGATCCGAAATACTCGCTGAACCCGGTCGTGACCGTCGGCGAGCAGATCGCCGAGACCTATCGCCGGCATCGCGCGGCGCGCCGCCGGGCCGCCCACGACCACGCACTCGCCATGCTGGACGCCGTGCGCATCCGCGACCCGAAGCGCGTGTTCCGCCTCTATCCGCACGAGGTGTCGGGGGGCATGGGCCAGCGGGTGATGATCGCCATGATGCTGGCCGCCGAGCCGTCGCTGCTGATCGCCGACGAGCCCACCTCGGCCCTCGACGTCACCGTGCGCCACGAGATTCTCCAGCTGCTCGACGAGCTGATCGCGCGGCGGCAACTCGGCGTGCTGTTCATCAGCCACGACCTCAACATGGTCCGCCGCTTCTGCGACCGGGTGTTGATCATGTACGCCGGCCAGATCGTCGAGGCGCTACCGGCGGCACGGCTGGAGGAGGCGACGCACCCCTATACCCGCGGCCTCCTGGATGCGATTCCCCGCATCCACGGCCCCCGCCGGCGGCTGCCCGTCTTGAGCCGCGACGAGGCTTGGCGCGAGGCGCCGGGGATTGCCGCACCATGATCGAGGTCCGGGACCTGGTCGTCGAGTTCGGCGAGGGTGCGCAGCGCATCCGCGCCGTGGACCACGTTTCCTTCAGCGTGGCGAAGGGGGCGTGCTTCGGGTTGGTCGGCGAGTCCGGCTGCGGCAAGTCCTCGGTGCTCCGCGTCCTGGCCGGGCTGAACCGGCACTATGGCGGCAGCCTCTCGCTCGACGGCGCCGTCGTCCCGCCGCGGCGGACCAAGCCGTTCTTCAAGCGCGTACAGATGGTCTTCCAGGACCCCTACGGCTCGCTGCACCCGCGCCAGACCGTGCACAGTCAGCTCATGGAGCCCCTGGTGGTGCATGGCCTCGACGACGCGGCAGGGCGCATCGCGCGCGTGCTGGAGGCGGTCGGCCTCGGCCGCGCGTTCCGCTTTCGCTACCCGCACCAGCTTTCCGGCGGCCAGCGCCAGCGTGTCGCCGTCGCCCGCGCCCTGATCCTCGAGCCCGAGGTTCTGCTGCTCGACGAGCCGACCTCGGCCCTCGACGTCTCGGTGCAGGCCGAGGTCTTGAACCTTTTGGCCGACCTGCGCGAGGCACGCGGGCTGACCTACCTGCTGGTCAGTCACGACCTCGCCGTCATCGCGCATCTCTGCGAACGGCTTGCCGTCATGGACCAGGGTCGCATCGTCGATGAGTTGAGCCGCGACCAGCTCGCCCGCGGCGAGACCGGACACCCGACGACCGCGCATCTGCTCCGCGCCACCGAAGCCCTCGGCGAAGGACCGATGCCGTCCACTCCCACCAGTGCCTGGAGCCCCCATGCGGATCACTGACATCGAGACCCACCTCGTCCAGGTGGGCGCTAGGCCCGGCGTCAAAACCAGCCAGCCGGGCGAGGCCGACTTTCGCGGCAGCCGCAACTGGCTGTTCGTACGCGTCCTCACCGACGAGGGCGTCTACGGCATCGGCGAGGGCAGCGGCTGGCCGCGCGTGGTCGCCACCGCCGTCCAGGACTTGAAGCACGTGGTCGTCGGCGAGGACCCGAGCCACATCGACCGCCTCTGGCACAAGATGCTGATCGGCATGATGGGCCACGGCCAGTTGGGCACGGTCGGCGGCGGCGCCCTGACTGCGATCGAGATGGCGCTTTGGGACATCAAGGGGAAGGTCTTGGGCCAGCCCGTCTGGAACCTCTTGGGCGGCCGGTTCAGGGACCGCATTCCCGTCTACGGCCACGCCAAGACGCCGGAGCGGGCCAGGGAGCTGATCGAGCGGGGCTACCGCGCGGCCAAGGTCTCGTTCACCGGTGCGGTCAACCTCGACACCGTTTGGGCGGTGCGCGAGGCGATGGGCCCCGAGCGCGACGTGATGGTCGACGCCCACGGCCCCTCCTGGATGACCACGCAGGACGCCATCGTCGTCGGCCGCGAGCTGGAGAAGATGGATCTGCTGTTCTACGAGGACCCGATCCCGCCGGAGCACGTCGACGGCTATCGCCGGCTGCGCGACGCCCTCACCATCCCCCTCGCGGCTGGCGAACGTTCGAGCACGATATGGGGCCTGCGCCCCCTGATCGAGGACGAGCTGGTCGACGTCGTCCAGCCGGACACGGGCCGGGCCGGCGGCATCACCCAACTCCGCAAGATCGCGGCGATGGCCGAAGCCCACGGCATCATGCTGGCGCCGCATTCGGGCTCGCTCGGCCCGGTCGCCGAGGTGGCGGCGCTGCACGTGATGGCCACGGTGCCCAACGCCCTCTTCCTGGAGCGGATCGAGTTCGACTGGCCCGGCCGCTACGAGGTGGTGACGCCGGTGGCGAAGGTCGCGGACGGGCATCTGAAGGTGCCGGACGCCCCCGGCCTCGGCATCGACCTCGTGCTCGACGAGATCGCCAAGCACCCGAGCATGCGCAACGTCAGCGACGTGCCGGCCGACGACGGCTGGGCCTTCGAGCCGGGCACGGCGGGCGAGTGCCTCTACGTCCAGACCCGGCTCGGCCGCGGCCGGAAGCTGCGCTGGAAGGGAGCGAAGCCGTGAGGATCACGGCACTCCACAGCTTCATGAGCCACGACCGGAACCGCCCGCGCGTGCTCGTGCGCATCGACACCGACGAAGGGGTGAGCGGCTGGGGCGAGTGCTACAACCACGGCCCCGATCGCGCCCTGCCGCCCATCCTCGACTACCTCTTTCTGCAGATCCAGGGCGAGGATCCGCGGCGCATCGAGCGGCTGATCCTGAAGCTGCTCCAGCAGTCGCGCTTTCCGCCGGGGGCGATGGGGCTCGCCGCCATCTCCGGCATCGACCACGCGCTTTGGGACATCTCCGCCAAGGCCCTTGGCGTGCCGGTCTACCAGCTCATCGGCGGCCACACCCGCGACCGCGTCGAGGTCTATGCCGGTGTCTACACGGCACCGGACCCCGAGATCGCCCGCGACCAGTTGGCGGCGCTGAACGAGCGCTGGGGCTTCCGCACCTTCAAGCTCAGCCCCTTCCGCGTCGACTGGCACGCCCATCGCTGGGGCGAGGTGGTGCGCACCAGTGCCGAGTACTTCCGCACCTTGCGCGAGGTCTGCCCCACCGACTATGCCTTCGCCTTCGACGCGCACGCCAAGATCTTCGAGCCCTTTCAGGCGGTGCAACTCGGCAATGCACTTGCCCCCTACGACCCGCTGTTCTTCGAGGAACCCCTGCGGCCCGAGCACATGCCGGCCTGGGGCGAGCTGAAGGCGAAGCTCGCCTGCCCGCTCGCCACCGGCGAAAGCCTCTACAGCCGCTTCGAGTTCCTGAGCCTGCTCGCCGTCAAGGGCGCCGACATCATCCAGCCGGACATCTGCGTCGTCGGCGGGCTCTTGGAGATGCGGAAGATCGCGGCACTTGCGGAGGCGCACTTCGTCACCGTCGCCCCGCACAACCCGATGGGTCCCTTGGCGACCGCGGTGAACCTGCACTTCTCGGCAGCGCAGCCGAACTTCAAGATCCTCGAATACCGGCTGCCGGAGGACGCCCCCTACGTGGTCGACCCCTATCTGCCGAAGGACGGCTACCTGGAGCTCAGGCCGGATCGGCCCGGCTGGGGCGTCGAGATCGACGAGGACTACCTCGCAACGGACCGCTACGTGCACTGGGAGCGCAAGCTGCCCGTGCGACCCGACGGTTCCATCGCCTACCCCTGACACGGAGCGATCACGATGAGCAATGACGCCACCATCCGCGCGCAGCTCGAGGTCGTCGGCACGGCGACGCTCACCACCCAGCTCATGAAGCGCAATCTCAGGAACCAGTTCGTCCAAGGGGTACGGCCGATGAGCGGCTGCACGCGCAATCTCGTCGGTCCCGCAACGACACTCCGCTATATCCCCGCGCGCGAGGATTTGGACACGCTCGAGGTGTTCGAGGACAGGAGCCACCCGCAGCGCAAGGTGGTGGAGGATATCCCGCCCGGCAACGTGCTGGTGATGGACTGCCGGGGCGACGCGTCGGCCGCGTCCGCCGGCGGCATTCTCCTCACCCGCATGATGGTGCGGGGTGCGGCCGGGGTGGTGACCGACGGCGGCCTGCGCGACAGCGACGACATCGCCGAACTCGATTGGCCGGTCTACGCCAAGGCCCCCTCGGCGCCGACCAACCTCACCAAGCACCACGCGGTCGACATCGACCTGCCGATCGGTTGCGGCACGGTGCCGGTCTATCCGGGCGACTGGATCGTCGGCGACGCCGACGGCGTGGTCGTGCTTCCCCAGGAGATCGCGGCCGAGGTCGCCGCCGACGGTTTCGCCCAGCACCAGTTCGAGCAGTTCGTGCTCGCCGAAGTGCGACAAGGGGCGTCCATCTTCGGACTCTACCCGCCGGACGCGGCGACGCGGGCGCGTTACGAGGCTTGGCAACGAAAGCAATGAGCGTGCGCATCGCCGAGGTCGCCACTACCGTCTTCACCTACGAGACCGACATCGTGCGCGATTCGGACGGCCACGGCCATCCGGGCGAGCCGCATCCGACCAGGGGTGCCCTGCTCACCGTCCGCGCCGAGGACGGCACCGAGGGACACATCGTCACCGGCCCCGGCGACGTCCGCGAGGACTTGGTCGCCCGCTTCGTCCGCCCGGTGCTGGTGGGCGCCGATCCGTTGCAGCGCGAGAGGCTCTGGCGCGGCCTCTACAAGTGGCAGCGCGGCAGTGCTGCCCTCCTCACCGACCGCACGCTCTGCGCGGTCGAGCTGGCGCTTTGGGACCTCGTCGGCAAGCTGGTGGGCCAGCCCGTCTGGAAGCTCGCCGGCGGCTACCGCGACAAGGTGCCGGCCTATGCCAGCACCATGTGCGGCGACGACCTGGCGGGCGGGCTCGCCACCGCCGACGACTACGGCCGGTTCGCCGAGTGGTGCGTCAAGGAGCGCGGCTACAGGGCGGTCAAGCTCCACACCTGGATGCCGCCGATCCCGGGCGCACCCGACGTGAAGCTCGACTACGCCGCCTGCGCCGCGGTGCGCGAGGCCGTCGGCCCCGACGTACCGCTGATGCTCGACCCCAACCACTGGTACTCCAGGACCGACACGCTCTGGCTGGCGCAGAAGCTGGAGGAGCTGGGCTTTCTCTGGATGGAGGAGCCGATGGAGGAAGCGTCCATCGCCTCCTATGTCTGGCTCCGCTCGAAGCTGCGGCGGCTGAACATCCTCGGCCCCGAGACGATGACCGGCAAGCACTGGACCCGCGCCGAGTGGATCGCCCAGGGGGCGTGCGACCTCGTTCGCACCGGCGTTTGGGACGTCGGCGGCATCGGCCCGTCCTTGAAGATCGCGCATCTGGCCGAGAGCTTCGGCATGGACTGCGAGGTCCACGGCACCGGTGCCGGCAACCTCGCCGTCTGCGCCGCCATCCCCAACACCCGCTTCTACGAGCGCGGCCTCTTGCATCCCTTCATCGACTACGACCGGCCAAGGGCCTACCAGCGCCGCATCGACGACGAGATGGACCAGGACGGCTTCGTCCACCTCAGCCCCGAGCCGGGCTTGGGCCACGACCTCGACCTCGACTACATCCGGGCCAATCGCGTCGAGGGCTGACGTAGCGGGGGGGGGGGGGGGGGGGGGGCGCGCGGCGCCCGCCCCCGCGGGAGCAATAACCACACCCCACACGACCCCCGAGACGAGAGGGGAGACAAAGCCAAGCTGGAGAAGGGG
>JBJHBG010000063.1:0-20266 GCA_050485385.1 Geminicoccaceae bacterium
CTCGTAGAACAGCGCGCCCTGATCGACTATCCGCGGCCCCATCATCGACTTCGACTCCCAGTCCGAAGCGAAGTGAATCACGTCACTACATGAACCGCAAGGCCTTGTTTTTCAACAACATCCGTCCATACCGCCGGTGCCGCTGACGGAGGACCTCGGCCGCTTTGGGCCGAAGGCCGGCATGCCGCAGCGGGTCGCGGTCGTGACCCGAGACGTGGTGTAGGAGGCCCTGCGCGGAGCCTTCGGGCGGAGCGTAGCGCGCGGCCGGTGGCCCGAGCGGCCATCGCCGGTCTTCGGTAGAGGTTCGTGTTGCCAGACATGAACCGACCGGAGACGACGATGACCGACGAGAGGATGGCGCTGCTGGAGCTGATCGAGAAGGGCGCGGATGCGGACCTGGCCCGCGAGCTGTTGGCGTTCGCCGCCGAGCGGATGATGGCGCTGGAGATCGAGGCGCGCCCTCGGCACCCCACTTTGCCTCGGTGGAGCCCAGGCGTCATAAGACAAGCGTTTTTCCGGCTGGGTTGCGCATATCCGGCGTTGGCGATGTCGTTTGCGCATTCGCTCGGTTCGAACCGGTCGAGCAGGCCGCCGATGGTGGTCCAAAGGGATCGACGGTGCGCGCCTTGGCCTTGCGCAACAGGGTCTTCAGCTTGGCGAACACCTGCTCGATCGGGTTGAGGTCGGGACTGTAGGGCGGCAGGTAGGCGAGGCTGGCGCCGGTTTGCTCGATGGCAGCCCGCACGCCCTCGACTTTGTGGGCGGCGAGGTTGTCCATGACGACGACGTCGCCAGGCCGCAGCGTCGGGACCAGGGCTCGGCGGCCAGCAGTTCTCGCACGGTCGCTTCGTGCGGAGCCTGGGCCGGCGCCTTGCGACCGCCGAACCTACCCGGCTCGACCGTGCCCGCCTCGCGCCACTGGGTCAGCAGTTTCGCGACGAAGCTGACGCTGACCGCTCGGCGACTTGCCTGGATCTCGAGCCGTCCAAGATGCCTTGGATCACTCGCTCACGAAGATCGATCGAATACGGCTTCGGCATGCATGGCTGGCCTCCTCGTCCAGCCATCATCGTGAATCACAACTACCGACGATTGTGAATCCCAAATCGATTCTATCGTTGCGGGAAACGGTCTAGAACGAGAGGCGTCGTTGGCGGTGGGCCGTCCCGGTGGCTCGGCTCGACTGGGCGAGGTCAGCGGCTCGGTGCGGCGACGGCGCCTCGTTCCGCTGGCAGGATTGCCGGCCGGCCATCGGTCAACGCTGCCGAGCCTTGCCGGTGGATGATCGGTGGCAGGCTGACCGCCGGCCGCGGCTGGCCGAGGGCTTCGGTCAACGACGCGATGGCGAGCCGAATGCGGGCGCCGGTCGTCCAGCGTGACCGGCCTTGGCGGCGCGCCGCCTTGTCGAGCAGCAGCGTCGCGTGGGGGAGGTTCAGACGGGCGATGCGGACGAACACGTTGCCGATCGGCCGGGTGTCGACGGCCAGTTGCTGAAGGGCCGCGCGACGCACGAGCACCACGTCCACGCCGCCCGGCGGATAGTGGTCGCGGCCGAGCACGCGGCGAAGCATCCCGTGCAGGACCACCGAGGCCAGCCGCAGCGCGCGTGTCGGCGCGGTCGGGCGACGCTTCCCGGCGAGGACGACGGCTGCGTCGTCGCCTGCTCTCGCCACCAGGTCGATGACGAGTTCGGGGGGATCCTGGAGGTCGGCCGCGAGCACCGCGACGGCGTCGATCTCGGGTCGCTGCGCCGCCTCGACGAGCCCGGCCAGCACCGCCGCGTGCGCGCCGCCGCGACGCTCCAGCCGGAGGTGCCCCACACGGGCGTCCGCGGCCGCGAGTTCCGCCAGCACGGCCGGCGTGCGATCGGCGGAGGCATCGTCGACGACCCACCACCACCAAGCGAAGGGTGCACCGCCAAGTGCCCGAACCAGTGCCCGATGGACGGCCGGCAAGCCGCCCGCCTCGTCGAAGGCCGGCATCAACACCACCAACCGCCGGATCGGCGTCAAGTCAGCACCTCGGCCAGCGCCCGGACCACCGCGTCCTGCTCGGCATCGGTCAGGCCCGGATGGAGCGGCAGCTGGACCCGCCGGTCCTGGGCGGCCTCGCTGCGGCGGAGGCGTGCGCAGGAGCCGGGCGCACAGCCGCACGCGTCCCTCGCCGCACAGCGCCACCTCACCTTGGCGTAGGCGGGCTCGCGATGCGCGCACATCACGCCGCGCTTGCTGGCGATGCCGCGGGCGCCGAGTGCCTCGATCACTGCCGCTTGATCGGCCTCCGGCGGCAGGTCGACCAGCCAGGCCTGCCAGTTGGCGCGGCCGTCCGGTGGCTCGTGCAGCCAGCCTACCGGCAGGCCCGCGAGCCGTTCCCGATACCGCGCGGCGAGCCGCCGTCGGTCCGCCAGCATGCCCGGCAGCCGCTCCAACTGGACCCGGCCGACCGCGGCCTGAAGGTCGGTCATGCGGAGGTTGAAGCCGGGCTCCAGATAGCGCTCGACGACCGTGCCCTGGAGGTGCCGGACATCGGCGTCCACCGACATGCCGTGCACCCGCAGCCGGCGCAGACGCTCGGCCAGGGCACCGTCGGCGGTGGTGATCATGCCGCCGTCGCCCGTGGTCACGACCTTCCGCGGGTGGAACGAGAAGCAGGCGACGGCGCCGTGCGGCCGACCGATCGGTTCCCAGCGCCCGTCGCGCTGCACCCGCGAGCCGAGGGCGCAGGCGGCGTCCTCGACCACCGGCACGCCGATCCGGTCGGCCGCGGCGAGGATGCGCACGAGGTCCGCAGGTACGCCCGCCTGATGGACGGCCAGAATGGCCTTGGTCGAGGGGGAGACGGCCGCCTCGATCTCCGCCGGATCCATGTTACCGCTCGTCCACTCGATGTCGACGAAGACCGGCACCGCGCCGACGCGCCAGATCGCGTTGGCGGTGGCGACGAACGAGTGGCTGACGGTGATCACCTCGTCGCCAGGGCCGACCCCCAGCGCGTAGAGGGCGAGTTCCAGGGCCGCGGTACCGCTGGCGACCGCGATCGCGTGGGGCGCATCCACCGTCGCCGCGAATGCCTCCTCGAACGCACGCACCTCGGGACCCTGGGTGATCCAGCCGCTGGCGAGCACCCGCGCCACGGCGTTGGCTTCCTCGGTGCCGAGCACTGGCTTTGCCAGGGGGATGCGCGGCGGGCGGGGTCCCTCAGCCATCGACTGCGGTCCAGGGACGCACGGCCATCGCTCGGACCAGGGCGTCCAGGCCGTCCGGGTGACGGCGGTACCACCCGACGACCGTGGCGAGGCCCTGATCGAGGCCGACCGTCGGGGACCAGCCCAGCGCTTGGCGTGCGCGCCGGCTGTCCGCCACGAGGCGGCGCACGTCGCCGGGCCGCGACGGCTCGTGCGTCACCGACACCTCGGCACCGGTCGCCGACAGCACGCAATGCGCAAGCTCGGCGACGGTCGTCTCGACGCCGCTGCCGACGTGCAGCGTCAGCCCCTCCACGTCCGGACGCTCGCCCGCGAGGCGGATCGCCTCGGCCGTGTCTGCAACGTGCGTGAAGTCGCGGCTCTGCGCACCGTCGCCGTGCAGGCTCAAGGGGCGGCCGGTCAACGCCTGGAGGACGAAGCGCGGGATCACCTCGCCGCTGTCGCCTTCGTGGTGGCAGCGCGGGCCATAGGCGTTGAAGGGACGGACGATCACCACCGGCAGACCGTAGCTGAGGTGCCACGCCCGTGCATGGGCCTCGCCTGCGACCTTGGACGCGCCGTAGGGCGTGGTCGGCATCAAGGGGTGATCCTCGGTCATCGGCACGGTCCGGGCCGTACCGTAAACTTCCGAGGACGAGACGTGGACGAAGCGGCGCACGCCCGCTGCGGTTGCCGCCCGGAGCAGATGCAGCGTACCGGTCGTGTTGACCTCGTGGACGGCCAGTGGGTCGAACAGCGAGCGGCGCAGGCCGAGGCCCGCGAGATGGAACACCCGTTCCACGCCGGCGACGGCGGCGGCGCAGGCGGCCGGGTCGCGGATGTCCGCAACGCGCAGGTCCACGCGGTCCGGGGGCACGTCGGCGAGGTTCTGGCGACGGCCCGCGGAGAGGTCGTCGAGCACGCGCACCGTCCGGCCGGCGGCGACCAGGCCCTCCACGAGGGCGCTGCCGATGAACCCCGCTCCGCCGGTGACGAGGTCCAGGCCGGTCGTCACCCGCTCGCCTCCAGGCGGTCGCAGGCCGCCTCGATCCGGGCGTGCAGTTCGGCGATCCGCGGCTGCGCCTCGCCCGGGTAGGCGTCGGCGAAGTGCTGCATCCAGGGTGCCGAGATGCCGGTCTCGGCGTCGCGCAGCCGGCGCAGCGAGCCGATGACGCGGCCGGGCGTGCCGGCGAACACGGCACCGGCCGGGATCTCGCCCTTGGCGCGGGTCATCGCCCCGACGAACGCCCCTTCGCCGACCACCACGGCGGGCATCAGCAGGGCGGCGGTCGCAATCACGGCGCCGGCCTCGATCCGCGGGCCGCGCAGGATGACCGACGGCGGGACCGGGTCGTGGACGAGGATGACGTTCGGGTAGAACCAGACGAGATCGCCGATCACCGTGCCCCGGCAGATGGTCACCGTGCAGTGCATCCGCACCCAGTCGCCGATAACGGTGTCGCCCTCGAGGTCGCAATAGGAGCCGATCCGCAGGTTGCGCCCGGCGACGACACCATCGCGAACCAGCACGTGGTGGCCCGTCTGAAAGCCCGGACCGAAGCGCGAGCCGGCATAGAGGACCGCGTGGGACCGGATGATGCTGCCGGCGCCGATCTCCAAGGGGCCGTCCGCCGTCACGCAGGGCAGGCCCAGGACACAGAACTCGCCCACCTCCGACCCGTCGCCCAGCACCACATCGTCGTGGATCACCGCCGTCTCGGCGAGCCGGACGTCCTTGCCGATGCGGGCCTTGGGTGAGATGTGCGCCACGTTCGCCTTACTCAGTCGAAGCCCGGCGGGATCAGCCGCGCGAGCGCGGTTCGGATCTGCTCCCGGCCGCGGGGATCGAGGGCTGCCGGATCGCCTTCCGTCAGCGCGGTCAGCAGCGTGACCACGACCCTGTCGCGATCGCTCACCGGGCGGTCGGCGAGCGCACGGTCGAAGGCGGTGAGGGCCGCCGCCGCGTCGTCCCCGGCGATGGCGCGGATCGCCTCCCGATAGGCCCGCGCCCGGGCGAGGCCGGCCGCATCGCGGGCGAGCCGCGGTGCGGCCTCCAGTCGCTCCAGCGCCACGGCCGCCGCCGGATAGTCGCCGACGAAGGTGGCGAACTCGAACACGCCGAGGGCACTCTGCGCGCTTCGGAGGGTGCGAAACCGCGCCGGATCGGGCGGGGGCAACGGCGGCAGGGCCGCGAGCCGGTCGCGGCGGACGAACACCGCCGCCGTCCGCCCGTAGAACGCGAGCGGCCAGTCGGGTCGCTGCAGGAACGCGTACCAGAGATCGACCTTTGCAACGTCGATGACGGCGGTGTCGGCCGGATGGCGGGCCATGAAGGCGTCGACGTCGCGGCCGCTGGTGAAGGCGACCTGCTCCTCGAACCAGGAAAGATACGGAAAGGAGCGGCTGTCGGTCATGACCCGGTAGGTGGGCCAGAGCCGCCAGAACAGGTAGGCGCCGCTGTCGAACACGTTGTAGAGGTTCGGGCCGAGCGGTTGGGTCGCCAGGAACTCCGCCTCCAGCACCGGGTTGACGTCGCCGATCCCGAACCCGCGCCAGCCGTACCAGGGCTGGCTCGACGCGATCAGCCCGGCAAGGGTCACGCCGATGCCCGCCACCAGGGCGCTGGTCGCCCGGGGTGCGCCCCGGCGCGCGGGGCCCGCCAGGTTCGCCAGCAGTAGCAGCAGGCAGGCGACGGTGACCGGCAGCAGCCAGGTCGCCCGGACGAAGCCGAGGTAGAGCGGCAGGCAGCCGAGGGCGCCGAGCGCCAGCGGCAGGGCCTGGAGCGTGCGGCTGCCCGACCGGCGCAACGCCGCCACGCCGACCAGCGCCACCAGGAGCGCCATCGCCGCCAAGGCCCAGAGCCAGAACCGGTCCGCCGTCGCCAGGATCGAGCGGTAGGCGAGGTTCCAGCCCACCGCGTCGGGGTCGCGATTGGCGACCAGCACCGTGTCGACCAGTTGCAGCGGATAGGCGAGGCCGTAGGGGTTGGCCGCCAGCATCGGCAGGCAGAGCGCCCAGGCTCCCCAGAGCCAGCCGACCGCGGCTCGGCCCAGGGCCGCCCGGGCACCCAGCACCAAGAGCAGGAGTTCGCCCGCCGCCGTAAGCGCCAGGAACGGTGCCGCCAGCACGAAGCCGCCATGGAAGTTGACCCACACCAGGAGCGTGAGCGGCACGAAGAAGAACGCCCGCGGCCGCCGCCCGGCCATCGCCTGCAGCCGACCCACGACGTAGGCCACGACCACGGCGGTGAATGCCAGCACCGAGAACATGTCTGGCTTCGCCAGCGAGCCGGCGTAGACCAGCACCGTCAGGCCGATCGCGAGCAGCGCTGCGAGCGGCGTGCGCAGGAGCCCGAGGCGCTGTGCCAGCGCGAGGACGAGGCCCACGACCGCCGCGACGACGAGGTAGCGCAACAGGGCCATCCCGAACGGGCCACCCGCGGACCAAGCGCCGAGGAGCACCAGTTGCGCGAGCCAATTCAGGTAGATCGTTACGTTGTCGGTCGGCGTCCAACTGTAGAGCGTGTGGTCGAGGATCGCCGTGCGGCGAGCCAGCATCTGCTCGGCATAGGCGAGGTGAAAAAACAGGTCGCCGTCCAGGATCGGCTCGGCGTAGCGAAGCGCGAACACGACCAGCGCTACGCCCCCGAGCAACAGCGCTCGGCCGGTCGGCTGCCGCGACAGGAGCCCCCCGGTCACGCGCTCGCGGCCAGCGGGAGGACCGGCACCGCCGCCTCGATCACGTCGAGCAGCCGCGCCGCTCGCTGCGCCGAGACGGGGTTGGCCCCTCGCCCCCGTAGCGCGGCGGCGAAGGCGGCGAGTACCAGCGCCAGCGGCTCTTCGGCGCTGCCCGGCCCCGCCTGCGCCGCCATACGCCGTCCGCCGGGCGCCAGGACCAGGCCAGCGCCGCCGACTACCTCGTCGCGCACGAGCCGGCCGCAGCTCCCCTGCAGCACCGCCCGGCGCACCCGTACGGTGCCTGCCCAGTCGGCCTCGACCACCGCTTCGAAGCCCGTGGGGTAGGCGAGCCGGAGAACCCCACGCACCAGCCGGCCGCCGGCGCCGGCCCGGCGCTCCACCAGCGTCACCGTGGACGGCGGCACGCCGAGGATCGTGTCGAGGACGGCGAGGTCGTGGATGGCCAAGTCCTCGAGGACGCCGATGCCGGGCTGCCCGATGCCGGCGTTCACCCGGGCGCTCCGCCACGACTGCGGCCGGCCGATCCGCCCCTGCGTCAAGGCCGCCACGAGCCCCCGGTGCAAGGGTCCGAACAGCGCCGGCAGGTCGACCATCAGGGTCAGCCGCTGCGCGGCGGCGAGGGCCGCGAGAGCCCGCAAGCCAGCGGCGCTCGTCGCCCCCGGCTTCTCCACCAGCACGTGCCGGCCGGCGTGGAGTGCGGCTGCCGCCGTCGCCGCCAGGAGCGTGGGCGGGCTCGCCACGATCACCGCCTCGACCGGCACCGCCTCCAGCGCCGCCGCCAGCTCGCCGAACACCGGCACGGCCGGCTGGGCGCGGCGGGCCGCGGCCCGCGCTGCCGGGTTCGGGTCGACGATGACAGCGAGGTCGAGCACGGGGCTCGCTGCCGCTGCCCGGGCGAGCGTCCGTCCCCAACGTCCGTAGCCGGCGAGCGCCACCGCCGCGCACCCGAACTCCTTGGAGGCGACCGCTTCGGGCGCGTTTGCGTACAACGACGGGCTTCCCGGACGACGTCGGCCATGGGCGCGACGTGACATCGATGCCATGATGTGAAGGCTCTCGGGCGACGCTTTGTCAAGGGACGTCTCAACGCGTGGGCGAGACCGGCGGGGTGAACGACGTGGTGTTCCGACCGATCCGCGACGCGGCCATGGCCCGGCTCGCGCGACGCGCGATCGATGCGCTGCTGGCCCCCGGCGGCCGGCGCTGGGTCGCGGCCGTCCTTCGGGCGACGCTGCCGCCGGCGGGGCCGATCCTCGACGTCGGCTCCGGCCCCGTGGCGGTGCTCCGCCGCGCGGATCTCGTCGGCGTCGACCGCGATGCCGCGTCGGCCGCGGCGTTCCGGCGCGACGCCCCGGCGGCGATCGCCGATGCTCGGGCGCTGCCCTTCCCGGACGCCGCCTTCGCAGCCGCCTTCGCAGTCGGCCTCCTGCACCACCTGGACGATGCCGGCGTGCGGCGGGCCCTCGCCGAGATGCACCGCGTCGTGCGGCCGGGTGGCACCCTCGTCGTGCTCGACGGCGTGCCGCCGGCGCGGCCCCTACGCGCCCCGCTCGCCGCCCTGGTCCGCGCCTTCGACCGCGGCCGGCTGCGTCCCGCCGCCGACCTCCAGGCGCTGCTCGCGACCGCCGGCGCCTGGACGGTGCGCCGCCAGCGCTACGCCTGGACGGGGCTCGAGGGCCTAGTCGCCGTCGCCACCGTCGGTCGTTAGCGGGCCGCAGCTGCCGACCACCCGCGCCGGCACCCCCACCGCCACCGCCTCCGCCGGCACGTCGGCGATGACCACGGCCCCGGCACCGATCGAGGCCCTGGCCCCGATCGTCACCCCCGGCATGACGATCGCCCCGGCACCGACCGAGGCTCCGGCCCCGATCCGCACCGGCCCGATCAGGATGTCGCGGGCGAGGTGCGCCTCGCTGCCGCGCGCCTCGTGCACCGAGCCGATGATGCGCACCCCCGGCGACAGGCCGACCTCGGCCTCCAGCACGAGGTCGCGGGCATCCACCACGCAGTGCGGCCCGATCCATACCCGGTCGCCGAGCACGCCCCGCCCGTCGAAGCGGCCCTGGACGAAGGCGCCCTCGCCGAGGAACACGCCGGACCCGAACTCCAGCGCCTCCAGGTGGCGGAACGACGCCCGCGGCGCCACCCGCAGCCCGTCGCCGCAGGTGCTGGCCAGCGCCCGCACCAGGACCCGCCGCATGGTCCAGTCGAACGCCGTGTGGCCGTCGGCGAAGCGGTCGTAGAGGGCGATCCGCTCGCCCGGTGTCAGGCTGTCCCGGAGGTGGTGGGCCAGCCCCACCTCGTGGGCCGGGTCCGGCTCCAGCGGCCGCGTGCCGTGCACCGCCGGAACCCGCCGCCATCCCTCGCGTCCCTGCATGCGGTTCCCCTGCGCGACCCCCGACCGCTCGACCATTGCGCGCCACGACGAGGCCGCGCAAGGGGATACGCCCGAGCGCACTATCCTCCGTTGACGCGCACGCCGGTCACGCTATGACTGACGAAGCCGTTGAGAAAAATTAATGACTTGAAGATGTGAGGGGGTCGTGTCCAGTCGTTTTGCGGTTGTGCCGTGCCTGCTCGCCCTGCTCCTCCCCGCGACCGCCTCGGCGCAGTTCGTCGGCGGCGGCGGCAACACCACCTTTTCGGAATCGACCTCCGGGCGCATCGAGTTCGCGCCGGAGACGGTGGTCCAGACCACGACCAGCGCCGCGGCGACGGGTCTGCTCGGCCGGTTGGAGGGCGGGGCCACCGTGTTCGACCAGACCTTCGACGCCGCCTTCTCAGACCCGGCGGTGCAGGCCGGGGTGGCGGCCGCGCGCAGCGCGCTGCTTGCCGCCGGTGGCCCGCGCACCTCGATCCTCGCGCCGACCCTCGTCGACACGCGCACCAGCACGACCAGCACGAGCAGTACCCGCTATTCGATCGCCGGCCTGACCGACCCGATCCCGGCGGAGCTGTTGCAGCCCTACGGCACCCTCACCGACGGCCTCGAGGAGTTCATGGCGGCGCGCGGGCTCACCGTCACCGACACGGGCACGGTCCGCTCCTATCCGGGCATCGCCTCGACGTTCGGCTTCGAGGTGACGGTTGGCCCGGGCGTCGTCCAGACCGGCGACCGGGGCAACTGCGTGAGCGCGATCGCGAGCCTGCCGTCGTCCTCGGCACCGGTCTGCGCCCCGGCCGATCCCCTGCCCGGCACCGTCCCCTTCGGGGCCACCAACACCAACACCAACATCGACACGACCTACACCGTCGACGTGACGACCACGGTCGAGACGCGGACGACGGTGGAGGAGGACTACGAGCTTCTGGGCCGGGTGTGGGAAGTGGCGCAGGGCCAGGTTTCGCCCCAGACCGTCGACTTCGGCGTGGTGCGGGTCGGCGACGCGGCGGCGCCGCAGGCGCTGACCATCACCAACGTCGCCCCCGTGGCCGCCTACAACGACACCCTCGCCGCCGCCTTCGAGGGCCTGCCCGCCGGGCCGTTCGGCGGCGAGGGCAGCGTCCAAGGCCTGGGGGCCGGCGAGAGCGACACGACCAGCATGCGCGTCACCCTCGACACCACGAGCGCCGGCAACTTCGCGCTGACCGGTCCCTTCGTCCGCTTCACCAGCCAGAACCCGGAGCTGCCCGACCTCGACCTCGGCACCGCCGACCTCCAGCTCCTCGCCAACGTCCAGGTCCAGGGCCAGGTCAACGACCTCGCCGCCCCGGCCTATGCGCTCACCGGCGGCCCGGCGAGCCTTACCGGCGGCCCCGCCACCTTCACCCTCGACCTCGGCACGCTGGCGCCGGACGCAGGCCTGGTCACGCTCGCCCTCGCCCTCCAGAACGTCGCCGCGGGTGGCCCCCAGGACGACCTTTCCGGCAGCTTCGCGCTGACCGACCTCGCCGGCGTGTTCGGCTTCGCCGGCATCGACCCGTTCGCCGACCTGGCCCCGGGCGAGGCCCTGCCGCTCACCCTCACCTTCGACCCCACGGCCGCCGGCCCCGGCCGCTACACGGGCGTGCTGCAACTCCTGGGCTTCTCCACCTTCCCCGGCCTCGACCCCCTGGCCCTCACCGGCGCCGGCCGGCTGGAGATCGAAGCCGTCGTCACGCCCTTGCCCGTCGCCGCGTGGTTCTTCCTCTCCGGCCTCGCCGGTCTCGTGCTCCTGCGCCGTAGGCGGGCCGCGGCGTAGGGCCGGCCCGGGACGCGGTCCGCGGGGCGAGGTCTGCTCGGCGACCACAAGCACCCATAACCTCGCGACCATCGGGATGGTCGTTCTGGGTCAGCTTTACTCCTTGCCGAACTCGCCCGTGGCGGATCAAAGGTGACGAGCAAGCTATGTTCCGGCCAATGGCAGCAGGCGCACGCGGGCGCGGCCGGCGTCGACCGTCAACAACGCTCTGAGCTCCAACTCGATGGACGCGGCGTTCAGCGCCGCAATGACGATGGCGGCTGCGGCCTCAGGCGTGACGTCATCCGCGCGCAGTTGCACCACGCTCGGCTTGGCACCCTTGGTGACGGCGAGGATCGCGCCGAAGTCCAGGTCGTGCGTGACGACAACGAAGTCGCCGTTTCTCGCGAAGCTCATGATCTGGGCGTCGGTGCGTCCAGCGGACCGACGGACGACCAGTGCAGCGCCGCGAAGCCAGCGGCACGGAGGACGCTCACCCATCGCGGGGACAGGTTCATGTCGATCAGCAGCTTCATGCCGTCGGCAGTGCGATCTCCCGCTCCTCCGTGCGCCAGGCGGCGTAGCGAAGGGCTTGAGCGATGTCCTCGCGTTCGAGGTAGGGGTAATCGGCGAGCAGTTCGTCGACCGAGCGCCCAGCGCCGATCTGCCCCACGATCATGCCCACGGTGACCCTGGTGCCGCGCACGCACGGCCGTCCGCCCATGGTATCGGGGTGCTGCGTGATGCGATCGAGTTCGTTCATCGCCATAGCCTCCAACGGCGGCGATTCGGCCATGGCCGAACCGCCGCAGGGCAATCAGAGATCGACATGCTCGGCGATCGCAAGCGCGTCGTCCACCTCGACGCCGAGATAGCGCACCGTGCTCTCGATCTTGGTGTGCCCCAAAAGGATCTGCACGGCCCTGAGGTTCCCCGTCTTGCGGTAGATCAGCGTCGCCTTGGTCCGGCGCAACGAGGGCATGCCGTATCGGGACGTCTCCAGCCCAACCTCGGCGATCCAGCGGTGGACGAGCCGGGCGTACTGCCGCGCGGTGAGATGCTTGGTCCGGTCCCTCCGGCTCGGGAACAGCCAGTCGCTCTCCCGCAACCTGGCCTCGGCGAGCCAGGTAGCGCCGCTGTCCCGGCATTCTTCGGTGAGCTCGAACTGCACCGGGTGGCCGGTCTTCTTCTGCCGGACCATGGTGCGCGTCCGGAGCCGGCCGCCCGTGCAGACGTCGTCGACCCGAAGGCTGACCAGGTCGCAGCCCCTGAGCTTGCTGTCGACGGCGAGGTTGAACATCGCGAGGTCGCGGCAGGATCGCCGTTGCTGGAGGCGGCTTCGGACAGCCCAGACCTCGCGGACTTTCAAGGGTGGCCGCTGACCGATCAGGCGGCCCTCGTTCCACGGCACGTGGGCCGGGCCGGTGGTCGTGTCGGTGGTGATCGTCGACATCGTCGGGCTCCTTTCCGTTGAGCCCTGACCAGTGTACGCCGAACCGGCAGCGACGCCGCCCGAACCTCCGCGCTCATGGCCACCGCCTTCGGGCGAAGGCTCGCCAGACGCGGACAGAACCTACTAGCGCGCGGGTTGCCGCAAAGCGACGCATGACGGGTCGTCTGGTGGTGGTGCCGGACACGGGGCACTTCGTCGTCGGTCGGCGCTGCTGCAGAGCGCCTCTGCTTCGTCTGCGTCCACGGAGGTGATGGAATTTGGGGTTGGGGCGGGGTGGTCATCGGGGTGTGCGGCTATGGTGGAGTTTGCCGATCTTGACCTGAGCCACGAGGGCTCGACGACCGCCGCTGGGATGGCGCTTTCGATCTGCCTCGCCTGGGGCGCTGCGGCAGGCCGACGATGGGAATTTCCTGCGCGGCGTCGCGGAGACCGTTCTCCAGATCCTCGTGGAAGCCGACGTGGAGGGGGCGCCGGGCGCTCCGAGCGCAGCCGCGAGCGGCCGACCTGGCGCAACGGGGACTGCGACCGCACGCTCGACACCCGGCTGGGGCAGCTGAGCCTGCGCATCCCGAAGCTGCGAACCGGCAGCTGTCTCGCGCCCCGCCTCGAAGCCCGCAAGACGGTGACCATCGACAGCGGCCGGATCGAAATCGCGGTGCCGCGCGACCAGCGGTGGAGCTTTACTCCGCACCTCGTCGCCCACCAGGAGAGCCCAGGACCAGCGCCGATTCCCCGGCTTCGAAGAGACGATCGTCTCGATGTCCGCGCGCGGCATGCGCGTGCGCGAGATCACCGGGCACCGGCGGAACCTCGAGGGCATCGAGGCCTCGTTCGACCTGATCAGCGCCGTTACGGACGCCGTCCTGGAGGAGATCGCGGCCTAGCCGGGCCGATCGCTGGAGCCGGTCTATCCCCTGGGCTATTTAGATGCCCTTTGCGCGAAGGTCGACGACGAGAGGCGGGTCCGCCACAAGCCCGTGCCCATCGTGCTCGGGTGGCGCGTGGACGTCACCAAGGAGATCCGCGGCCTTGGGCTCGAGCAGAAGGCCTCCGCGCGCTTTCTCGGCGCGTTGCCTTCGTCGACGGGCCACGGGCTCCCGTCCATCACGAGCCTCGCCGACACCGCGTCGGCAGGCAACGGCAACGTAGAATGGGGGCGTGCCCCCCCGCGGGCCTTCTTCCCCTTCGTTCGAGCCGCGACCGCGGCGGGGCTTCAGCGTGCCGCCGGGGTCGCGGCGGCGGCGCGGGTGGCGGCGGTGAGGCGGTCGAGGTCGGGAAGGAAGGCGACCAGGAGGCCGATGGCCGGCAGGAAGGCGCAGGTGCGGAAGGCGAAGGCGAGGCCCTGGGCGTCGGCGAGCCAGCCGACCAGGGCGGCGCCGATGCCGCCCATGCCGAAGGCGAAGCCGAAGAAGAGGCCCGCCACCATGCCGACGCGGCCGGGCAGGAGTTCCTGGGCGTAGACGATGATCGCCGGAAAGGCCGACGCCATCATCGTGCCGACGAGGACGGCGCAGACCACCGTCAAGGGCAGCGGCAAGAACGGCAGGGCGAGGCTGAACGGCAGGACGCCGACGATCGAGAGCCAGAGGATCGGCTTGCGTCCGAAGCGGTCGCCGAGCGGGCCGCCGATCATGGTGCCGGCGGCGACGGCGCCGAGGAACACGAAGAGGTGGATCTGCGCCACCTGCACGGAGACGCCGAAGCGCTCGATGAGGAAGAACGTGTAGTAGGAGGCGAAGGCCGCCGCGTAGACGTTCTTGGAGAAGGTCAACGCCAAGAGGATGGCGATGGCCGTGATCACCTTCGGCCCGTCCACCGGCGAGGGCGGGCGCGTGGCCGTGGCCCGCTTCGGCAGGTCGCGCAGGTGCGCCGCGTACCAACGGCTGACCTGCCAGAGCAACACGAGGCCGATGCCGGCGAGCAGCGCGAACCACGCGGCGTGCGCCTGCCCGTAGGGCACGACCAGGAGCGCCACGAGCAAGGGTGCGATGGCTTGGCCCGTATTGCCGCCGACCTGGAACACCGACTGCGCGAAGCCGAACCGGCCGCCGGAGGCGAGCCGGGCCACCCGCGAGGCCTCCGGGTGGAAGACCGAGCTGCCGATGCCGATCAAGGCGGCCGCCAAGAGCAGGCTGGCGAAGTCGGCGGCGAAGGCCAAAAGGAGGATGCCCGCGCCGGTCGCCAGCATGCCGAAGGGCAGGGAGAAGGGGCGCGGCCGGCGGTCGGTGGCGATGCCGACCAACGGTTGCAGGACAGAGGCGGTAAGCTGGAAGACGAGGGTGATCAGCCCGATCTGCACGTAGTCGAGGCCCAAGGGCTCGCGCACCAGCGGGTAGATCGACAACAGCACCGACTGCATGCTGTCGTTGATCAGGTGCCCGGCGCTGACGGCGAGCAGCACCGGCATCACCGCCACGCCAGGCGCCCGTGCCGGGACCGTTCCCACCGCCATGTCGTACTGCCTCCCGCCTTCCGTCCGATCGAGAAACCTAGCGCGCGCGTGCCGCCGCCACCATCGAACCCGGTGCAGGCCAGCCCCCAGCTGCGAGGAGGGGCGGAAGCGAGCAGGGGAGACTTGATGATCCCCCCTGGAACCCCCCAAGCGCCGGCAAGGCCGGCGCCACGTGTTTTGGGGGTCGCAGGGGGCCAAAAGCCCCCTGGGCCTTCGCTTCCTTACCCCCGTGCCGTTCCCACGGCGCGGCGCAGGCCGTCGAGGGCGTGGGCGGTGTCCACGCCGAGGGCGACGAAGCCGACGCCGCGGCCCAGCCATTCGCGTGCGCGGTCGGGGCTGGGGGTGAAGAGGGCCGTGGCGAGGCCGCACGCCTTGCCCTTGGCGACCACGGTCTCGATGGCGGCCATCACGTCCGGGTGGTCGACCTGGCCCGGCACGCCCAGGGCGTGGGAGAGATCGACGGGGCCGAGGAACACCGCATCGAGGCCGCTCGTGGCGACGATCGCATCGGCCGCGTCGAGGCCGGTCGGGCCCTCGATCATCACCATCACGGCGGCTTCGTCGTTGGCCACCTCGAACCAGCCGGTTCGGGCGCCGAAGTCGCCGGCGCGGACCCAGGGATTGGCGCCACGGCTGCCCTCGGGTGCGAAGCGCGCGGCGGCGACGGCGGCTGCCGCCGCCGCGGCGGAGGTCACCTGCGGGACGAGCACGGCGTCCGCCCCGGCATCGAGCGCAGCGCCGATCAGGGACGGCTCGTTGGTGCGCACGCGCACGACGGGCACGATGGCGCGCGCCCGCGCCGCCACGATCAGCGGTCCGAGCGCATCGATGCCGTAGGCGCCGTGCTCGGTATCGAGGATGACGGCATCGAACCCGGCGAGTGCGATCAACTCGACCATCTCGACGCTGGGCACGAGGCAGAACACGCCGACGAACCGCTCGCCCGCGCGCAGCCGGGCGCGGAAGGGGGCTTGGGGCATCGCGTTCTCCTCGGTCGTCGCGCGTGTGGCCGGACGATGCCCGAGCCGAGCCGCCGCTTCAAGCGGCAGCCGGCCGCCGGAAGACCGCCATCTGCGTGGGTGCGCCGAGGTCCGGATGGGCGACGCCGACGGCGTCGACGGTGAGCCCGTGGCCGGATCGCGACGCGACGCCCTCGGCCCAGCGGCAGAAACGCTGCGCCCCCCACTCGAAGCGGTGCTCGGGGTGGCGCAGCCGGGTCGGGGGCACACCGAGGAGCGGGTTGTAGTCGGCATTGGGGGTGGTCACGACGACCATCCCTGCTTGGGCGAACACGGCGCGCTCCAGGAGCGACAGGCGGTCGGGCTCCAGGTGTTCCAGGACTTCGACCAGCAGGACGGCATCGACCTCGGCGAGCGCCGGGTCCGGGGCGAGGGCGGAGCCCTGACGCGCGGTGATCTTGCGGGCGAGGTCGGTCGGCATGGCGGCGAGGCGGGCGCGGAGTGCTTCCAGCCGCGCCGTCGACGGCTCGATGGCGACGATCCGTTCGATCCAGGGCTCCGGCGCCAGACGTTCGACCAGCGCACCGTCGCCGCAGCCGAGATCGACGACGCTCTGCACGCCGGCCGCCATCAGCACCGCGCGCACCGCGTCGAAGCGCTGCTCGTGCAGGGCCGTCGTCACGGCTGTTGCAGGAAGGCGACGTCCTTCGCCGGACTGTCGAAGGCGAGGCCGCGTTGGGCGGCGAGCACGGCGAAGGTGCGGGCGTGGTAGAAGACGACGTGGGTCGGATCGCGGCGGTAGTGCCACGCGGCGAACCGGGCGTCGTCGGTGCGAAAGCAGGTCATCACCGCGAGCCGGCCGCCGGGGCGCAACAGGCCGGCCAGCCGGTCGAAGGTGCCGGCGGGGTCGTGCAGGTGCTCCACGACCTCGGTGCAGGTGACGAAGTCGTAGGTCCGGGCGAGGGGGGCCGGGTCGGGGTGCGACCAGGGATCGTAGAGCGCCACGCGATGGCCCGCTTCGACGAGCATCGCCGCCAGTGCCGGGCCGGGGCCGCAGCCGAAGTCGAGCCCGTCGCTCGCTGGCGCCAAGCGATGCAGAAGCGGTTCGGCGAGCTTGGTGAGGAAGCGGCGATAGCGCGGGTCGGCGACGTCGTTCTGGTGGTGCGCGTAGTGGGCGCGCTCCGCGTCGAGGCCGGGTCGCTGCGACGGTTCCAAGAAGCGCGCGTCGCAGGCGTCGCAGCGCCAGTAGTCACGGCCGTCGACGGCGACGAAGGGTGCCGCTCGCGGATCGCGGCAGACCGGGCAGCTCAGACGCGGTTGCGCGCGCAATAGACGGTTTGCTCCACCATGCGGCCGTGCATGTCGGCGAAGTGGATGGAGTGAGCCGCGACGTCGACGAAGACCGCCTTCAGCCGTTCCAGAAAGGGGGCGTCGGCGCCTTCGTTGGACCAAAGCGCGAAGATGCCGCCCGGCCGGAGGTGGCGGGCGAGCGCTTCGAGGCCGTCGATGCCGTAGAAGGCGGCGTGCTCGGGAGCGAGCCAATCGTCCGGTGCATGGTCGATGTCGACGAGCACGGCCTCGAAGCGGCGGCCCGACGTGTCGGGATCGAAGCCGTGGGCGCTCGCGGCGAGGGCGAAGAAATCGGCCTCGCGCAGCCGGCAGCGCGCATCCTGGACGAGCCGTCGACCGAGCGGCACGAGGCTTCGACGGTGCCAGGCGATCACCGGGGCCAACGCCTCGACCACGACGAGGTCGCCGACGCGCGGATCGCCGAGTACGGCCGCGGCACTGTGCCCGAGGCCGAGCCCGCCAACGACCACCGCGAGACCGTCGCCCTCCAGCATCGCGAGCGCCCGCTCCGCCAGTGCCACCTCGGAGGTGGTGAAGCGGCTGGTCATGAGGAAGTCGTCGCCGAGCTTGACCTCGAACACGTCGGCGTCGACGCCGGGCAGCCGCCGGCGCCGCAGGCTGAGCGTGCCCTTCGCCGTCGGTTGCCAGTCCAACTCCTCGAAGGCGCGGACCCTCATCGTTGCAGCAGTTCCAAGGGCTGACGGGTCAGGGCCTCCGAAGCACCTTCCGTCACGACCGACGTGCGGCCGAGCGTCATGGCGGTGCCGGTGTCGCTGTCCATCAGGATCATGTGCAGGAACACGACCATGTTCGGCGCCAGCTCGACCGGGTTGTTCGCGTACACCATCGGCCAGTCCATCCACGACGGCGGGTAGACGGCGCCGAGCGAGTAGCCGCAGGCATTGAGCCGATGTTCGGCAAGGCCGCGACCGTCGAGGGTGGTTGCGTGCGCATGGAACACGTCGCCGAAGGTGCGGCCGGGCCGCAACGCGTCCTCGCAGGCGAGGAGCGCTTCGCGGGCGGCATCGAACAGCTCGCGGTGGCGGGCGGTGGCACCACCGATCGGCACGGTGCGCATCTGGGCGGCGTGGTAGTGGCGCCAAGTGCCGGCCCATTCGAGCGTGAGCTGGTCGGTGGCATCCAGCCGGCGGCGGCCGGTGTGGTAGCGGCACAACAGCGCGTGAGGTCCGCTGCCGATGATGAACGGGTTGCCCGGATCGTCGCCGCCGGCCTCGTGGATCGCCGTGTGCATCGCCGCATGGATGCGCGCCTCGTCCGCACCGGGGCCGGCCTCCGCGAGCACGGCGTCGAAGGCAGCGTCGGCGAGGTCGGCCGCTCGCCGCACGTAGGCCAGCTCGGCCGGGCTCTTGACCAGCCGCAGGCGCGAGACGAGTAGGGAGGCGTCGACCAGGGTCGTCCGGTCGGCGAGGGCGGCCTCCAGCTTGCGGCCGTTGGCGGCGGTCAGTCCGTGGCTCTCCCATTCGACACCGATCCGCTTGCCGAGAAGGCCGTGGTCGTCGAGGACGCAAGCGAGATCGCGCGTCGGGTCGGCGTCGGCGCCGTCGACCCAGACGCGCACGTCCTCGATGGTCGAGGTGAGGCGGGCCTGCCGCAGATCGGCGGAGCGCGTGAGCAGCGTGGTTTGGCCGTCGGCGGTGATCACGAGGCACTGGAAGAAGCAGTAGCCGAAGGTGTCGTATCCCGTCAGCCAGAACTGCGTTTCCGGCTTGAAGCAAAGCAGTGCGTCCAGCCTTTCGGTGGCCATTGCCGCCCGGCAGCGGGCCATTCGGTCGGCGAACTCGTCGGATGTGAAGTGCAGCGTCATGACTGGCTGGAGTCTCCTGGACCTTGCCCCTCGGCACGATGGCCCCTAGGTCTCCCCTACTTTCCCCCCCTTGGCTAGAACCGATGCCCGACGCGCCTGCGACCGTGACCTACAGCGTGCCCCTGCCCGACGACCACCCGGTCATCGGCGTCGACAAGACGGGCGTCATGCTGATCAACCTCGGCACGCCGGACGCCACGTCCTACTGGCCGATGCGGCGCTATCTGAGCCAGTTCCTGAGCGACAAGCGGGTGATCGACTATCCGTCCTGGTACTGGCAGCCCTTGTTGCAGGGCTTGATCCTCTCCAGCCGGCCGAAGAAGAGCGGTGCCGCTTATGCCTCGATCTGGAACCGGGAGAAGGACGAAAGCCCGCTGAGGACCATCACGCGCGCTCAGGCGACGGCGCTCGGCGAGCGGCTTTCGAACTGTCCGAACGTGGTCGTCGATTGGGGCATGCGCTACGGCCAGCCGAGCGTGCCGGACGTTCTACAGAAGATGGTCGACGCCGGCTGCCGGCGTGTGTTGCTGGTGGCGCTCTATCCGCAATACAGCGCCACGACCACCGCCACGGCGTACGACGAGGCGTACCGCAAGCTGTTGCAGATGCGTTGGCAGCCGCAGATCCGCACCGTCGGCCCCTGGCACGACGATCCTCTGTACATCGAGGCGCTGGCGGCCTCGATCGAGGATCGCTTGGCCGAATTGGACTGGGAGCCGGAGGTGGTGATCACCTCGTTCCACGGTCTGCCGGAGCGCTATCTGAAGGCGGGCGACCCGTATCACTGCCACTGCGCCAAGACCAACCGTTTGCTGCGCGAGCGCCTCGGCTGGTCCAAGGACAAGCTGAAGGTGTGCTTCCAGTCGCGCTTCGGTCCGGAACCGTGGCTCCAGCCTTATCTCGACGAGACCGTGGAGCATCTGGCGAAAGAGGGGGTGAAGCGGCTCGCCGTGATCTCGCCCGCGTTCGTTGCCGACTGCGTCGAGACCCTGGAGGAGATCGACCAGGAGGTGCGCGACGAGTTCCTGGAGAACGGCGGCGAGCAGTTTACCTACATCCCCTGCCTCAACGCCAGCGACCCCGGCATGCGGGTCATCGAAGCGGTGGTCCGCCGCGAGCTTGCCGGTTGGATCGGTTAGCCGAACCTTAACCCTCTAGGCCGAGACTGCATCCGTCCACCCGATC
>JBJHBG010000063.1:20276-28272 GCA_050485385.1 Geminicoccaceae bacterium
GTATCAAGGCGTTGCCGGCCGAAATGATGATGATCGGCGGCGCCGGCATCGGCTCCTATCTCGTGGCCAACAGTGGCGGCGTGCTCAAGCAGACCGGCGGCGCGCTCGGCCGTGCCTTCTTCGGCGCGAAGTGGAAGCAGCAGGACTACATCGACATGCTGTGCCTGATGTTCGCGCTCATCCGCATCGTCAAGACCAAGGGCGTCATCGCTCTCGAAAGCCACATCGAGGCACCGGCGGACAGCGAGATTTTCCAGAACTACCCGAAAATCCTCAAGGATCACTTCGCCGTCGACTTCATCTGTGACACCTTCCGGATGATGTCCATGAACCTCGACAGTCCGCACCAGGTCGAGGACATGATGGAGAAGGTGTTGGACAAGCACCATCACGAGGCGCTGCGGCCGGCCAATGCGCTCGCCACCTTGGGCGAAGCCTTTCCGGCGCTCGGTATCGTCGCCGCGGTGCTCGGCATCATCAAGACCATGTCTGCCGTCACCGAGCCGCCGGAAATTCTGGGCAAGATGATCGCCGGCGCCTTGACCGGCACCTTCCTCGGCATCTTCATCTCCTATGGCTTCGTCTCGCCGATGGCCTGCAAGGTGCGCGAGACGATCGACATCGACCACCACTTCTACCTCATCATCAGGGACATCCTGGTGGCGTTCCTGCACGGCAACGCGCCCCAGGTCGCGGTGGAGATCGGCCGCGGCAACGTACCCTCCCACCTCCAGCCCAACTTCACCGCCCTGGAGCTGGCGCTCGAGTCGGCGCCGAAGGCCGCCTGAGCGACTTGAATATAGGTTGATTGTCCTATACGGTGCTGGGCCATCCTCCAGCCATGGCTCGTCACATGCCCACCGGCTTCGACCGCCTCGTCCAGCAGACCGAAGATCCGCTGGTGCTGCTGCTGCTGCTGCTCGTCGCCGGCCTCGTCGGCGTCTGCGCCTCGTTGTTTCGGGCATGGAATGCCGAGATCAAGGCGCACCGGCAAACCATCCACGACAGCATCCAATGGACCCGGCAGAACACCGCGCTGATCAGCGAGGTGCGGCAGACCACCGAACGGTTCGCGCTCCTCATCACGCAACTCGCCCAGTACCAGCGGCGCCGGGGCGAGCCATGAGCCGGCACGAGGGACTGCCGCCGCGCGATCTGCTGCAGGCGCAGCTCGACGGCCGCGTCCGGTCGACCGAGGGTTTCGTCGGCCGAATCGCCCGCTGGCTGTCGCGCGACGCCCGCGCGCTGGATCAGCTCGATCGCGAGTTGGAGTTCCAGCGGTTGACCCAGCTGCACGAGATGGAACGTCTGCGCGACCTGCTCGACGCCGGCTCGTTCGGCGTGGTGGGCCAAGCCTTGGCCATGGAGCCGGGCATCGAACTCCTGGCCGACGAACCGGGCCGCACGCGTTGACGTGCGGCCCGGCCGCCGGCCCTTCGGTGGCGTCTCAGGCTGCCGCTGCCGGCAACATGGGATAGTCCGTGTAGCCTTCGGCGCCGCCGCCGTAGAACGTGGCCGGGTCCGGCGTATTCAACGGCGCATCGAGCTTTAGCCGCTGGACGAGGTCCGGATTGGCGATGAACGGGCGACCGAAGGCGACGAGGTCGGCGTCCCCGGCTTCCACCGCCGCGAGCGCCGTGGTGCGGTCGTAGCCGTTGTTGGCCATGTAGGCGCCGCGGAACAGCCGCCGCAGGGCCCGGACGTCGTCCGCCGCCGCGTCGCGCGCGCCGCCGGTCTGACCTTCGACCAGATGCAGATAGGCGAGGTCGAACCGGTCGGCGAGGGCGACCGCGTGGCCGAAGGTGGCCATCGGCGCGCTGTCGCTCATGCCGTGGACGGCGGCGAAGGGGCTGAAGCGGATGCCGACGCGGCCGGGCTCCCAGACCTTGGTCACCGCCGCCAGAACCTCGGCGAGGAAGCGGCCGCGGTTCTCGATCGCTCCGCCATAGACGTCGGTGCGACGATTGGAGCCGTCGCGCAGGAACTGATCGATGAGATAGCCGTTCGCTGCGTGGATCTCGATGCCGTCGAAGCCCGCGCGGCGGGCCTGTCGGGCGGCGTGCGCATAGTCCTCGACGATGCCGGCGATCTCGTGGACCTCGAGCGCCCGCGGCATCGAGGTCTCGACCATCTTCGCGCCGTCGAAGGTCTGCGCGCCGGCGGCGATCGCCGACGGGGCGACCGGCGCGCGGCCATCGGGTTGCAGCGAGACGTGGCTCACCCGGCCGACATGCCAAAGCTGGACGACGATGCGGCCGCCCTCCGCGTGGACCGCGTCCGTCACCAGCCGCCAGCCGGCGACCTGGGCATCGTCGTGGATGCCGGGTGTCCACGCGTAGCCCTTGGCTTCCGGCGAGATCTGGCTGGCCTCGGTGACGATCAGGCCGGCGTCGGCGCGCTGCGCGTAGTATTCGGCGTTGAGCGCGTGCGGCACGTCGCCTTCCGCCAGCGCGCGGTTCCGCGTGAGCGGCGCCATCGCGATGCGGTTCGGCAGCTCGAGCGCACCGACGCGCAGCGGCGTGAACAGGGAAGCATCTGACATGGAGTGGTCTCCTGTTATGGACCGACCGGTCCACATTTGAGCAAAATAAAGCCGTGGAAACGGTCAACCCGGCGGTTCGACCAGCCGGGCCGCGGCCGTCGCCATCGCCTCGAGCCGGTCGGGTGCGACGCCCGCCTTGCGCAGCGCGCTCGCACCGAAACCGAGGGCCATCGCGGCACGGGCGACGGCGGGGGCGGAGCTGCCGTGGTCGGGCTCCAACAGACGTTCGAACAGCGCCTCGATGCGCCCGATGTGGGTACGGGCGACGGCGGCGATCTCGGCATCGCCGGCGGCAAGCTCCGTCACGGCGTTGACCAGAAAGCAGCCGCGCGCGTCACCGTCGGCGGTGACCATGTGGCGCAGTACCGCGAATGCGCCGGCAGCACCGCCGCCGGCTGCGGCGGCCCGGGCCTGCATCGCCACCAAGCCCCGTTCGTTGTAGGCGGCGAGCGCTTCGAGCAGGGCGCCGCGCTTGGAACCGAAGCAGCCGTAGAAGCTCGACTTGGCGAGCCCCATGGCCGCGCACAGCTCCTCGGTCGAGGCTGTCTCGTAGCCGCGCTCCCAGAACACGTCGAGGGCGGCGTTCAGCACCGCCTCCCGGTCGTAGGCGCGGGGACGGCCGGGGCCGCACGGCTGGGTGAGGGCGGGGTCGGCATCCATGAGGTGGATATGGACCGGTCGGTCCAAAACGCAAGAGCCCTCAGAAGCGGAAATTCACCCAGCGCGTCTCCGGCCTGAGGTCGGCGGGCGTGGCGTGGGCCGTGCCGTGCCGCCGCTGCTCGGCCAGCACCTGCCGGTCGTAGCGCTCGAACTCGGCCCGCGTGATGCGGCCGTCGCGGTCGAGGTCGGCCTCCAGCCGCGAGATCGAGATGGTTCTGAACTCCGCCGGCGTCACCACACCGTCGCGGTTGGCGTCCGCCTCGTAGACGATCGCCGCACTCTCCGTGACGTCGATCACGCCGTCGCCATCGCGGTCGAAGACGTGGAACGAGGCCGAGAACTCGTCCTGCGTGATCACCCCGTCGCCGGCGAGGTCGAACAGGTCGAACGCCGCGCCGGCATCGTCCCGCGGGGTGCTGGAGCAGGCCGCGACGACGAGGGCGAGGCCGAGGACGCAGCAGTGCCGGTTCCGACGCTCAGCCATCGGCTGCCACCTCGACCAGCGCCTTGCCTCGGTTGGCGCCGCGCAGCAGGCCGATGAAGGCGGCGGGGGCGTTCTCCAGCCCATCGGTGACGTCCTCCAGGTAGCGCACCTCGCCGCTGCGGATCAGCCCGGCGACCTCGCCGACGAACCGCTCGCGCAGGTGCTCGTAGTCCCAGACGATGAGGCCCTGGACCGCCAGCCGCTTCACCAGCACCTGCCGCATCAGCCAGGGCAGCCGGTCGGCGCCGCCCGGCAGGCCCGTAGCATTGTAGTGTGCCACCGTGCCGATCACCGGCACCCGGGCATGCACGTTCAGATGCGGCAGCATCGCGTCGAGTACCCGCCCGCCGACCAGTTCGACGTAGACGTCGACACCGTCGGGACAGGCGTCGGCGAGTGCGGCCTCGAAGTCGGCGCCCTTGTGATCCAGGGCGACGTCGAAGCCGAAGGTCTCCCTGGCGAGGCGCGCCTTCTCGGCACCGCCGGCAACGCCGACCGTGCGCAGGCCGGCCCGCCGCGCGAGTTGGCCGACGAGACTGCCGACGGGGCCGGTCGCGGCGGCGACGACCAGTGTCTCGCCGGCTTGCGGCCGGCCCAACTCGACCAGGCCGGCATAGGCGGTGAGCCCCGGCATGCCGAGCACGCCCAAAAAGGCCTGGGGCGGGGCGAGATCGGCGTCGACCGGGTGGGTCGAAGCCGCCGGCAGCACCGCGTGGGTCTGCCAGCCCGCATGGGCCCGCACCAGCGTTCCGACCGGTCGGTCGGCCGCGTTCGAGACCTCGACCACGGCGATCGTCTCGCCCGGCATGACGGCGCCGAGGGCGACGGGCGTGGCGTAGGACGGACCGTCGTTCATGCGACCGCGCATGTAGGGATCGAGCGACAGCCACAGCGTCCGCAAGCGCACCTCGCCGGCGCCGGGCGGCTCCAGCCGCGCTTGGGTCAGCTCGAAGTCCTCGGCCACGGGCGCACCTTGCGGGCGTCGTCGCAGCACGATCCGGCGGGTCGTGGTCATGGCTCCTCCTCGCCCGTCGAGGTGCGGCGGAGGGTTGCATCTGTCAAGCGAGCCGCTTGTCGGCGCGCGCCACCCGTGGCCAAGTGGGCGAGAAGGAGAGGGCCTGATGGTATTGACGCGGGACAAGCTGGAGGCCGACTGGGTGCGCCGGATGATCGCGGCGCAGGATCCGGAGATGCGGCTGTTGCCGGACGACGTGCTGGATGCGTCGCTCGCGGCCATGCTCGGGGCGTGGGATGGCGCGTCGCCGGTCTGGGTATTCGGTTACGGCTCGTTGATCTGGAACCCGTGCGTCAGCGTCGTCGCCACGACCAAGGCGCGGCTGTTCGGCTATCACCGCGAGCTTTGCCTGTGGACGCCGCTCGGCCGCGGGACGCGCGACAATCCCGGGCTGGTGTTCGGCCTCGAGCGCGGCGGGTCCTGCCACGGCGTGGCGCTGGCGGTGCCGGCCGAGCACGTGCGCGCCGACCTTCGTTTGATGTGGCGGCGCGAGATGTTGAGCGGCGCCTACCGGCCACGCTGGGTCCGTCTGCGCACCGAAACCGGTCAGCTCCCGGCGATCGCCTTCGTCATGAACTGCGGGCATGACCGCTATGCCGGGCCGCTCGACGAAGCCACCAAGGTGCGGGCGGTGGCGACCGCGTCGGGGGCACTGGGCTCCTGCTACGACTACGTCGCCAGCACCCTCGACCATCTTGCCGAGTTGGGCCTGAGGGATCCGCATCTGGAGCGCATCCGCCGTCTGGCGTCGGTCGCGCGCAACGGCGTGGAGGCGGCGGCCGGTTGACCCGCGCGGATGCCTTTGGTGTTGAGCGTGGCGTCGGTCCGCGTAGGTTGCGCGCATGAGACCCGATCCCAACGGTCGGCGCGCTTGCGCGCGCGGGGCTGCCCTCGGCTTGGCGCTGGTGTGGCTTGCCGCCTGCACCGAACCCCCCATCTTCATGGCGGCGGCGCCGCCGCCACCCACGCCCGCGGCAGCGGGACCGGAGCGCCGCGCGATCCCGCCGTCCGGCCGCCACGTGGTGGCGCCGGGGGAGACCCTGTCCGAAATCGCGTGGATGTACCGGCTCGGCACCGAGCGTTTGGCCGCGCTGAACGCGATCGGCGACGCCGACCGGATCCACGTCGGTCAGCGGTTGCGTCTGCGGCCGGACCCATCGATCCCGCCGCCCGAGCGCGATCCGGCGGCCGACGACGAGCCGTTGCGCGTCGTCATCCACGCCCAGCCCGAGGCGGTGGAGGAGGAGGGAGAGGCAGAGCCGGAGGCGCCGGCCATCGACCCGCGCATGATCCTGCCCTGATGCGCCTGGGCGGTCAGGAGGTCGGCTCGACGAACCGCACCGGGGCCGGATCGACCACCACCGGGCCACCGGCGGTCAGCTCGAATACCGCGAGGCCATGGTCGGCAATGCCCGACGGGCGCAGGCGGATGATGCCGGCCTCGCCCTGGTAGCCGCGGGCATCGGTGATGCGCTGGGTGGCCGTGGCACGGTCGCTCGCGGCATCGGCGGCGATCAGGAAGCCGTCATAGCCGAGGATCGCCAGGGGATGCGGGTCGCGCCCGAACGTGCGGCGGAAGCGGCTGCGGAAGTCTCGGGTTGCGGCGTCGGCGACACCGGCATACCAGCCGCCACGCAAGGCCGGTTCCTGCAGGGTGGCCGCATCGTCCGGCCAGAGCATGGTGCCGAGCATGCGCACGTCGACCGGGGTGATGTCGTGGTCGGGCAGCTGCGCCGCGACCGCCCGCAGCCGCTGGCCGCCATCGGCCAGGAGGAGGGCGTCGAAGGCCGGCAGGTCGCCCGCGCGACCGCCGCCGGCGGCGCGCAGCGCTTCGATCTTGGCCGTCAGATCGCTGGCGTCGCGCGCGTAGAACTGAACACCGACGAGTTGCCCGCCGGTGCGCGCCTGGAGCACGCCGCGCAGGCTGGCGACCGCCGTTTGGCCGTAGCTGTCGTCCGGGGCCAGGGCGGCCACCCGCTCGTAGCCGCGGCTGAGCGCGAAGCCGGCCACCCGCTCCACCTGCTCCTCGGGCCGGAAGCCGAGCACGAACAGACCGTTGCCGGCGATGTTGCCCTGGCTGGAGAACGAGAGCACGACGACGCCCCGTTCGCGCGCGAACCGCGCCACCTGCTCGGCCGAGCTGCCGAAGAGCGGCCCGAGCAGCACGTCGACGTTCTCCTGGTCGAGCAACTGGCGGGCGGCCGCGACCGCACCGTCCTGCGTGCTCTCGGTATCGCGCGGCAGCACCTCCAGCCGGTCGTTGCCGCGCTCGATCAGCGCCATCTGTGCCGCACTGGCCAAGTCCTGGCCGACGCTCGCGGCATTGCCGGTCAACGGCACGAGGAGGCCGATCCGCTGCGGCGGTCCCGACGGGATGGGCTCCGGTGTCGTCGCGGTCGGTGCGGTCGTGCCGGGCGGCGTGCGGTTGACAGCCGGCTGACAGGCGGCGACGACCACCGCGAGCGCGGCGATCGCCAAGGGGCGCGACCAGCGGCCGGCGGCGTTGCGTCCAGGACGGCTGACGATTTCGGCGATCACGGGACCCTCGCATGGTGACGGCGCCGCCACCGGATCGGGAAGGAATGGAGGGGGCGGACGTGGCCGCCTCCCCGGCTCTGTCCTCCGGGCTTTACCTCGTTGCCACCCCCATCGGCAACCTCGAGGACCTGTCGCCGCGCGCGCGCCGGGTGCTGGCTGGCGTCGACCGGGTCCTCTGTGAGGACAGCCGTGTCACCGGGCTCCTCCTGCATCGCCTCGGCATCGAGTTCGAACGCCCGCTTTGGCCCTATCACGAGCACAACGCCGAACGGCGCCGGCCCGAGGTGCTGGCGGCGCTCGACCGCGGCGAGCGCTTGGCACTGGTGAGCGACGCCGGTACGCCCACCATCTCCGATCCCGGCTTCAAACTGGTGCGGGCGGCGCGGGAGGCCGGTCACGCCGTGGTGCCGATCCCCGGCCCCTCGGCGGCAATGGCGGCGCTGGTGGTCTCGGGACTGCCGACCGACCGCTTCTTCTTCCAGGGCTTTCTGCCCGCGAAGGCCAGCGCGCGCGACCGCGTCATCCGCGAACTCGCGCCGCTCCAGGCAACGCTGGTCCTGTTCGAGAGCGCCAAGCGTGCCGCCGCCAGCTTGCGGGCGCTCGCCGTCGTCCTCGGCCCGCGTCCCGCGGCACTCGCGCGCGAACTGACCAAGACCTTCGAGGAGGTTCGCACGGGCGACCTCCGGAGCCTCGCCGACGGCTGCGACGCCGTGCCGCCGCGCGGCGAGGTGGTCCTGGTCGTCGGGGGCGCCGCCGG
>JBJHBG010000064.1:0-28248 GCA_050485385.1 Geminicoccaceae bacterium
CCGGCCGAGTTCGCCTCGAAGGCGACGGTCGGGCTGACGTTGACGGTAGCCGCACCGGCGTTGTTGTAGGTGGCGCCGAGGGCACCGCTGATGACGGCGATGCCGTTGAACTTGGTCGAGCTGGAGACGAAGTCGATCTGGCTGACCATCGCCTGGTACTCGGCGTCCAGATAGCCGCGCTCGGTGTTGGAGAGCACGTCGGAGCGTGCCTGGGTAGCGAGTGCCTTCATCCGCATCAGCGTGTCGCCGACACGGCTGAGGGCACCGTCGGCGATCTGCAACAGCGAGCCCGCCTGCGAGGCGTTGGTGGCGGCCTGCTTGAGGGCGGTGACGTCGGCCTTGAGCTTGGTGCCGACGGCGAGCGAGGCGGCGTCGTCCGACGCCTTCACGATGCGCGAGCCCGACGAGAGCTTGGCGATCGACGCGGACTGCGCCGAGCTGTTGCGCTGCAGGTAGTTCATCGCCGAGTTGGACGCGGCGTTGGTCGCAAAGGTCAAGGACATGGGAGCACCTTCTACGTGAAGGACATCCCCGCCTTCGTGGCGGGGCCGGGCGGGATCGCCCGATGGGTGGAGCTTGCCGTGGAACCGTTAAGAAAGGCTTAAAGCGACTCGCTCATTTCGCGATCGGCGTGACCTGGATGCTCGCCGGACGCAACGTGCCATCGGCGGCAAGTTCGCGGGTGGTCCGCCGGTCGGTGACGACCACCTTGTAGCGCGGCATGACGCGCCGACGCAGATAGTCGAGGAAGTCCTTGCGGAGGATGCGGTCGTGCCGCCCCTGATCCACCATCACCGCGGCGATCATGCCGTGCGTGGGCTCGGCGGCACCCCAGACCATCGCACCCGAGCGGTCGGGCCGCAACTCGTCGGGCATGGCCTCGTCGATCAGCCACTGGCAGCGGAAGACGAAGCAGGCCTCGACCCGTTCTTCGTAGTTGCCGCAGCCGACGCCGATCCTGCAGTGCCGGCACCAGGTGCCGGCGGGCTTGTCCAGTTCCGGTACGTTCATGTGCTTGCAGCAGAACGTGCAGCCGCCGCAATCGCGCGCCATCGGCTCTTCCTTCGTGCTGGCGACCCCGCTCCCTCGAAGGGAGCGGGGTCCATCCTATTCTGCCTGGGCGCTTACTGCAGCAGGCGCATGAGGTTCTGCGGCAGCTGGTTGGCCTGGGCGAGCATTGCCGTCGCGGCCTGGGTCATGACCTGGTTCGTGGTGAACTTGGTCATCTCCTCGGCGACGTCGACGTCCATCAGGACCGACCGCGCACCATCCAGGTTCTCGATCGTGGTGGCGATGTTCTCGCCGATGCGCTCGACCCGCGCCATGGCGGCACCGAGGCCGGCACGGCGCGTGTTGATCGTCTCGATCGCCGTATCCAGCGCGGTACTGGCGGTCTCGGCCAGGTTGATGGTCGTGATGTTCGAGCCGGTCAGGTTGAGTGTGGCGACCGTGGTCTGGGCGAAGTCGACCGCGATGTCGTCGTTGCCGGCACCGGCGGTGACGCCCATCTGGAAGGTGGCCGCGCCACCGGTGACCACGACCTCTTCGTTCGCGGCGGTCAGGTTGGTACCGGTGGCGTTGGAGAGGTCGAAGGTGTCGAACTTCACCCGCACGCCGAGGCCGGCGAACTCGACCGTGCCGCTGAAGGCATCGTCGGTGTTGTCGACGACGACGGTCTGCGAGTTGCCGCTGCCGGTCTCGGTGACGGTGAGTTGACCGTTGGTCTTGTCGTAGCCGATCTGGTAGGTGCCGGCCGAGTTCGCCTCGAAGGCGACGGTCGGGCTGACGTTGACGGTAGCCGCACCGGCGTTGTTGTAGGTGGCGCCGAGGGCACCGCTGATGACGGCGATGCCGTTGAACTTGGTCGAGCTGGAGATGAAGTCGATCTGGTTGATCATCGCCTGGTACTCGGCGTCCAGATAGCCGCGCTCGGTGTTGGAGAGCACGTCGGAGCGTGCCTGGGTGGCGAGGCCCTTCATCCGCATCAACGTGTCGCCGATGCGCGACATGGCACCGTCGGCGATCTGCAACAGCGAGCCCGCCTGCGCCGCGTTGGTGGCGGCCTGCTTGAGCGCGGTGACGTCGGCCTTGAGCTTGGTGCCGACGGCGAGCGAGGCGGCGTCGTCCGACGCCTTCACGATGCGCGAGCCCGACGAGAGCTTGGCGATCGACGACGCCTGGGCGCGGCTGTTGTTGTTCAAGTACGAGATCGCCGAGTTGGACGCGGCGTTGGTCGCGAAGGTGTTGACGGACATGGCGGGCCCTTCCTGGTTGCGCACGCCGGGCCTGTTCCAAAGGGCCGCGGGCCGCATGACGGTTGCGGCAAGGAAGCCAGCAAGAGGTAACAAAGCGGTTAACGCCGAGCAGTGTTGACGGCCGTTAAGCCCGATCCGGGCCGGGGACCCCTTGCCCGCACGTTATCCCCGAACGATCCCCCAGTTTATCCCACGGTCGTGACGGTGGCGTGACCGCTCCGCTCGTCCTTTTTTCTTCGACCTTCGACTTGCCAAGCCCTTGGCGATGGGTCACCTTTTCCACCATGCAGTGCGGGCCTCATGATCGCCCGAAGGTGTTGGCCGTGCTCGGCCCCACCAACACGGGCAAGACCCACTTCGCCGTCGAGCGCATGCTGGCGCACCGCTCCGGCCTCATCGGATTTCCGCTCCGTCTCCTTGCCCGCGAAATCTACGACCGCATCGTCGCGCTCAGGGGTCCGAGGGCCGTCCAACTCCTCACCGGCGAGGAGCGGCTGGGGCCACGGGACGCCCCCTACACCGTGGCCACGGTCGAGGCGATGCCGCTGGAGCGCAGCTTCGCCTTCCTCGCCGTCGACGAGATCCAGCTCTGCGCCGACGACGAGCGCGGCCACGTGTTCACCGATCGGCTGCTCTTCGCCCGCGGCAGCGAGGAGACCCTGTTCCTCGGCTCGGACGTGATCAGGCCCCTGTTGAGGAAGCTGATCCCCGAGGCCGAGATCGTCACCCGACCGCGCCTCTCGACACTCTCCTATGCCGGCGAGGCGAAGCTGACGCGGCTGCCGCGGCGGACGGCGGTGGTCGCGTTCTCGGCGGCGGACGTCTACCAACTCGGCGAGGTGGTGCGCCGGCAGCGGGGCGGAGCGGCGATCGTGCTCGGTGCCCTGAGCCCGCGCACGCGGAACGCCCAGGTCGAGCTCTACCAGTCCGGCGAGGTCGACTACCTGATCGCCACCGACGCCATCGGCATGGGCCTCAACATGGACGTCGGCCACGTCGCCTTCGCCCAGCTCGACAAGTTCGACGGCCGCCGGCGGCGCAAATTGCTGCCGCGCGAGGTGGCGCAGATCGCGGGCCGCGCCGGGCGTCACGTCAAGGACGGCACCTTCGGCACGACCGGCGGCTTGGGCCCGCTCGCCGAGGACGTGATCGAGGCCGTCGAGGGGCACCAGTTCGCCCCCTTGGAGCAGATCCGCTGGCGCAACGGCGACCTCGACTTCCGCTCGGTGCCGGCCCTTCTGGCCTCGCTCGACCGCGAGCCCGAGCGGCGCTGCCTGATCCGGACGCGCGACGCGCTCGACCACCGCTGCCTCTCGCTCATGGCGCGGCGCGAGGAGGTACGGCGGGTGGCCGGCGACCGGGCGGCGGTGGAACTGCTCTGGCAGGTCTGCCAGATCCCCGACTATCGCAAGACCCTGACCGAGGCGCATCTGCACCTCTTGGGCGAGGTCTACCGCCACCTGCTGGTGGGTGACGGGGTGCTGCCGGGCCCTTGGGTGGCGCAGATGGTGACCCGGCTGGAGCGGACCGACGGCGACATCGACGCGCTGGTTTCGCGGATCGCGCACATCCGCACCTGGACCTATCTCTCGCACCGCCATGCTTGGCTCGACGACGCGGCACACTGGCAGGAGCGGACCCGCGCGGTCGAGGACAAGCTGTCCGACGCGCTGCACGACCGTCTGACGCAGCGCTTCGTCGACCGGCGGACGGCAGCCCTGATGAAGCGGCTGCACGGTGAGGGCGACTTGACCGCCATGGTGGCGAAGGACGGCGAGGTCGAGGTCGACGGCCATGCGGTCGGGCGACTGGAGGGCCTGAGCTTCGCCGTCGCCGCGACCGATGCCGAAGCCGAACGCCGTGCCGTGGCAATGGCCGCCCGGCAGGTCGTCGGGCCGGCGCTCAAGCGGCGGGTCCGAGCGTTGGTCGAGGCCGACGACCGAGCGTTCCAACTCACCGCGGACGGTCGGATCATGTGGGAAGGCGGCACCGTCGCCAAGCTTGCCGCCGGCACCGCGCTGCTGCGCCCGGCGGTGCGGCCGCAGTTGGACGAAAGCATCGTCAACGGCACCGCGCTCGCGGTGCGGGCGCGGCTGGAGGCGTTCGTCGTCGCCGATTTGCGGCGGCGGCTGGCGCCGTTGCCGCAACTGGAGGCGTTGCAGGACGCCGGCGACGCGACGCCGGCCCTCAGGGGGGTGGCATTCCATCTCCTGGAGGGGCTCGGCACGGCGGACCTCGCCGACGCGGCGGCGCTGGTGCGCGGACTCGACGAGGCGAGCCGCCGGCACCTGCAGCGGCTCGGCGTGCGCTTCGGCGTGCATAGCCTGTTCGTGCCGCGCCTGTTGCGCGCCGATCCCCTGCTGCTGCGCCGGCTGCTCTGGCGCCTGCTCCATCCTCAGGAGCCGTTGCCGACACCGGGCGGTACGACGGTGCCGAGCGACGGGCGGGTGTCGCCCGCCGCCTACCGTGCCATCGGCTATCGCGCGATGCGCGGTCACGCGCTGCGGGTGGACATCGCCGAGCGCGTCGCGCACGCCCTGCGTCAGGGGACGCGGGACGGCGCCAGCTTCGCGCCCGGGCCGGAACTCGGCGGCCTGACCGGCCTCGGCCGTCACGACCTCGACCTCGTGATCCAGGACTTCGGCTATCGCCGCTGTCATCGCCCCGGCGGCGACGACGCCGGGGCGCAGCCGTCGCAGTTCCGCCGCGCCAACCGTGGCCAGCCGCGCAAGCCGAAACGTCCGGGCGTTGCATCGACGGGCGGTCACGCCGCGTTCGCCGTGCTCGCCCAGCTCAAGGCGGGCCGCTGCTGATGCTCGACCCTCTTTGCCGCCTCACCCCGACCGCGGAGAGCCCATGACCCCAGACCTCGAAGGCCGTGCCGAGCGCTTGGACAAATGGCTATGGCAAGCGCGGTTCTTCAAAAGCCGGTCCCTCGCGGCCAAGGCGATCCAGGAACGGCGGGTCCGGGTCAACCAGGAGGTGGTGACCAAGACACACCAAAAGGTACGGCGGGGCGACGTGCTGACCTTCGCTCAGGGTGCGACCGTGCGCGTGATCGAGGTCCGCGACTGCGCGAGCGTTCGCGGCCCGGCGGCGGTGGCACGGCTGCTCTATGCGGACTTGCGGGCGCAGGCGGCCGTGGTCCGCGACCGCGGCCTGGACGCGGCACTCGCGACCGGCGCCCCTTGAGGCAGTCGGGCCGGCAGCGTGTCGCCGGCCCGCCGTGTCGTTACTCGGCCCAGACGCCGCCTTCCTCGCGCATGTAGGCGATGACGTCGGCGATCTGCTGCGGGTTGCGCAGGCCGGCGAAGGCCATGCGGTTGCCCGGCATGTACTCGCGCGGGTTGGCGAGGTAGCCGGCGAGGTTCTCCTCGTTCCAGACCTTCCCCTCCTCGCGCCGCTCCAGATAAACCGGCGAGTAGCGGAAGCCGTCCACCTCGGCGATCGGTCGATTGATGATGTTGACCAAGTGCGGGCCGACGCGATTCTGCTCCTGGTTGACCACGTGACAGGCTTGGCACTGACGGAACACGGCGGCGCCAGCCTCGGGATCGCCCTCGGCGAACGCAGGCGTGGCGGGCAGGGCAAGCGCGCCCAGGACGGCGGCTGCGCTCAAGGCGGAACGGAACGACATGGGCGACCCTCTTTGTTCGTTACCCTGATGATGGGGCGGAACATATGAGCTTTTCCACCTGCATCAAGCGTGAACGGCGTTCTACGCCTCGGGCTTGGCCGGACGCGGGCCGAAGACCGCGGTGCCGACGCGGACGTGGGTGGCTCCCAGGCGCACCGCCTCGACGTAGTCGCCGCTCATGCCCATGCTCAACCCCTGGAGGCCTGCTTCGGTTGCGAGCTTGCGCAAGAGCGCGAAGTGCGGCGCCGCCGGTTCGTCGGCGGGGGGGATCGCCATCAGCCCCACCACGTCGAGGCCGTGCTCGCGGCGGGCGCGCTCGACGAAGGCGACCGTCTCCGTTGGTGCGATGCCGGCCTTCTGCGGCTCCTCGCCGGTGTTGACCTGCACGAAATAGCGGCGGCGAAGACCCCGCTTCGCCTCGGCCTTGGCGAGGGCCGCCGCCAGCCGTTCGCGGTCGAGGCTCTGCACCACGTCGAACAGGGCCAAAGCCGCCTCCGCCTTGTTGGTTTGGAGGGGGCCGACCAAGTGCAGTTCGAGGCCGGGCCACCGTTCCCGCATGCCCGCCCAGTGGCGCGCCGCCTCCTGCACGTAGTTCTCGCCGAACACCCGTTGGCCCGCCTGCAACGCCGCCAGGATGCGCGCCTCGCTCTGGGTCTTGCTCACCGCGACCAGCGTCACCGCTGCCGCTGGCCGGCCGCTCGCCGCCGCCGCTGCGAGTTCGGCGCGCACCGTCCCCAGATTTTCGGCCACCCGATCCTCGTCCATCGCTCGCCTCCCCCTGTGACCCAGCCGCAACGTCGCCCGGCCCCCCTGTTTGCCGCCTTCCCCGCCGAAGGTGAAGCCGAAGCCGCAATGCCCAGTGTTGGCGCGGGTTTTCGATGTGGATGGGGCACGGAGCCGGCTGTGTCGCCGGCGCAACACTCAGCACCAATGACGCCCGGAGACCGCCGTCTTCGCTTGTCCCTGCGACGTGATGTGTCGATAACCCTGGACGTGGCGGTCACGGCTCGTGCCCAGACCGTCTTGGTGCTCCCGGGCCGGCTACGATCGGCTCCCTAGACACGAAGTGATGGAGTAAGTCATCATGAAGAAAGTGCTTCTGGGCACGACCGGCATGATCGCCGCGGCGGCGATCGCCGGCGGTGCGGTCATGACCGCTCCCACCCCGAGCTACGCGCAGGACATCAGCGTCGGTGGCCTGCTCGACGTCCGGATCACCGGCCGGCACGACTTCAGCTATCGCTACTTCGACAGCGACTTGTCGGCCAATCGGAACAGCCAGTTCTGGAACGACTTCCGCATCGAGCTGAACGCGGACGGCGTCGGCGACGCGACCGGCATCCGCTACGGCTACCGCTCGCGCTTCCGCACCGATAGCTCGCAGGCCGATGCCGGCGACGTGGTGTTCGACCGTAACTGGGCGTTCTTCCAGGGCGGGTTCGGCGAGTTCCGCGGCGGTCAGCTCCTGCCCGTCACCGACCTGTTGCGCATCAGCGGCTCGTCCTTCACCGCGAAGGGCACCGGCGGCATCGACGGTCTGTCGGCCAACGCCCCGCGCGTTCGCGTGCAGGACAGCGGCATCGGCGGCAAGATCATGTACCTGACGCCGAACATCATGGGCTTCCAGGCCGGTGTCGACTACGCCTCGCAGGACAGCGACGTCGGTCGCGCGGTCGGCGCGCAGCCTGCCGGCAACAGCCACAACGACAGCTGGTCGGCCGGCGCCAACTGGCAGGGCAGCTTCGGCGCCCTCGACCTCGGCGTCTATGCCGGCTTCGCCGGTTCCGCTGGCTCGCCCGGTCTCGAGGGCCGTCGGAACTACCAGGTCGGCGGTCGTGTCGGCTTCGCGGGCTTCGACGTCGACGTCGGCTATGGCGAAGAGCGCAGCAGCTCGAACACCGCTGGACGTGTGAACTTCATCAACGCCGGTATCGGCACCGAGCTCGGTGGCACTGGCCTCGGCTTCACCTTCCAGAACGACAACATCAAGTTCGGCAATGCGACTCAGTACTACTACCTGAGCGCCACGCAGCCGGTGTTGCCCGGCGTCTCGCTCCGGGGCGACCTCGGCTACGTCGACGGCGACGAGGACGGTGTCGACCTGATCCTGCAGGTGCGCACGGTCTTCTGATCCAGCCTTCGGGTTGTCTTTCTCGCGGGATGCGGCGGGCCTCCGGGTCCGCCGTTTCTTTTGTAGGGTATGGAGACCACGGACGACGCATGAAGATCATGCGCGCGCGAGCACTTAGCATCGGTTGACTTGACGGCCCGCAAGGTACAATTAACGGTGGTGATCGGAGACAGTTCGTGCGGTTCGGCTTCCTCGGCATCGTCGCGTTGGGTTGGGTGCTGGCTGCGGGGCCGGCGACCGCCGACGGTTGGCGGCTCGAGCCAGGGGCCGGCACGGACGACGGGCTGTCCATTCGCTTTACCCCCCGTCTTTCCAGCATCATGTCGCTGGATCAGGCGAAGCTGACCCTGTCGCTCGGGGCGGCCGGTCTGGAGAGCGAGCCGTTCGCCGGCGGCGGCCGCTACGAGCCGGGCCGTCCGGGCGAGACCCGCGGCTTCCAACTCGGCGGTGCGTTGCATCTCGACGACGTGCGGCTCGGCGCCGGCTACGTCCAGACCGAGCGCGGTCGCGTCGAAAGCGACGGCTTCGCGGCCGGACTATCCTATCACCGCTTCAGCACCGGCGTTGGCTTCACCGAAACGGTCGGGCCGAGCGGCTCGACCAGCCGCTACGCTCTCGGTGCGCAGCTCGATGCCGCACCGGGGCTCAGCGTCGGCGCCGACCTCACGGTGCGCGACGGCGAAGGCGAGCCGGTCGACACCACGGGCGTGCTGCGCCTCAGGCTCGCGTTCTAGGCGCGCATCGGCGCTGCTCTCGGCTCTTGCCCGCGCGGTCGTATGTGCTACCAACCGCTCCATGCGAACGTTTTCGGGTCTGCGCCTACGTCTCTGTCTGGCCATTGTGGCCTGCGTCGCCCTGGCCGCGTGCGGCGGCGGTACGCCGGCCACCACGACCGGCAGCTTCGACGATAGGATCAACGAGGAGGGCGGCCTGTTGTTCGGCACGCCCGTGTGGCTGATCGGCGGTCCCGACGAGCGCGCGGCGCAGGCCGGCAGCGGCGGCGGGATCGGCGTCAACGCGTTTCTCTGGCGGGCCTCGCTCGACACCATCGACTTCATGCCGCTGACCTCCGCCGACCCGTTCGGCGGTGTGATCATCACCGACTGGTACGCGCCGCCCAACGCGCCCGACGAGCGGCTCAAGGTCAACGTCTTCATCATGGACACGACGCTGCGTGCCGACGCGCTCAAGGCTTCCGTCTTCCGGCAGACGCGCCGGAACGACGGTTCGTGGCAGGATGCGCCGGTGGAGTCCGGCACCGCGCGCCAACTCGAAGACACCATCTTGACCCGGGCGCGCGAGTTGCGCATCGCCGCGGGCTGAGCCCGAAGGCCAACGTTCATGTCCCGCTATGCCGTCCGCGAGACCGAGGCGAAGTGGCAGCGCCTCTGGGAAGAGCGCCGCACCTTCGAGGTCGAGGCCGATCCCGCCAAGCCCAAGTGCTACGTCCTCGAGATGTTCCCCTACCCGTCGGGGCGCATCCACATGGGTCACGTCCGCAACTACACCCTCGGCGACGTGGTGGCGCGCACACGGCGGATGCAGGGGTTCAACGTCCTCCATCCGATGGGTTGGGACGCGTTCGGTCTACCGGCCGAGAACGCCGCGATGCAGCGGGGCGTGCACCCCAAGGGCTGGACCTACCAGAACATCGCCGAGATGCGGGCCCAGTTGAAGACGATGGGCCTGTCGCTCGACTGGAGCCGGGAACTCGCGACCTGCGATCCGGACTACGTCCACCAGCAGCAGTCGCTGTTCCTCGATTTCTACGAAGCGGGGCTGGTCTACCGCCGGGAAAGCTGGGTCAACTGGGACCCGGTCGACCGGACGGTGCTCGCCAACGAGCAGGTGGTCGAGGGCCGCGGCTGGCGCTCCGGGGCCGTGGTGCAGCGCAAGAAGCTCAGCCAGTGGTTCTTCAAGATCACCGTCTTCGCCGACGACCTGCTCGCTGCGATCGACGGCCTCGAGCGCTGGCCGGACAAGGTCCGGCTGATGCAGCAGAACTGGATCGGCCGCTCGACCGGCGCCCGCGTGCGCTTTCCGCTCGACGGCCGGAGCGAGCCGTTGGAGGTGTTCACCACCCGGCCCGACACGCTCTACGGCGCCAGCTTCATGGCGATCGCCCCGGACCACCCGCTGGCGGCCGAGTTGGCCCGGAGCGATGCGACGCTCGCCGCCTTCGTCGAGGACTGCGCCCGCATCGGCACCAGCGAGGAGGCCATCGCCAAGGCCGAGAAGCTCGGCCACGACACGGGCCTCGTCGCCCGGAGCCCGCTGACCGGTGCGGCCTTGCCGGTCTACGTCGCCAACTTCGTCCTGATGGACTACGGCACCGGCGCCATCTTCGGCTGTCCGGCGCACGACCAGCGCGACCTGGAGTTCGCCCGCAAATATGGCCGGCCGGTGGTGCCCGTGGTGCTGCCCGAGGGTGCCGATCCCGCCGCCTTCGTCATCGGCGACGAGGCCTATGTCGGCCCCGGCCGCCTGTTCAACTCGGCGTTCCTCGACGGCCTCGAGGTCGAGGACGCCAAGGCCCGGGTGATCGCGCGCCTGGAGGAGATCGGCGGCGGCACGGGCGAGACCACCTATCGCCTGCGCGACTGGGGCATCTCGCGGCAGCGCTATTGGGGCTGTCCCATCCCGATCCTCTACGACGAGGAAGGTACGGCGCATCCGGTGCCGCGCGACCAGCTGCCGGTGCTGTTGCCGGACGACGTCAGCTTCGACCGGCCGGGCAATCCGCTGGAGCGGCACGAGGCGTGGCGGGCCGTGGAGGCGGGCGGCAGGACGTTCCATCGCGAGACCGACACGATGGACACGTTCGTCGACAGCTCATGGTACTTCGCCCGCTTCTGCTCGCCCGGGGCGGCGGTGCCCGTGGCGCGGGACGCGGTCGACTACTGGTTGCCGGTCGACCAGTACGTGGGTGGTGTCGAGCACGCGGTCCTGCACCTGCTCTATTCGCGCTTCTTCACCCGCGCGATGCGCCGAACGGGCCATGTCGGGCTGGACGAGCCCTTCGCCGGGCTCTTCACCCAGGGCATGGTCACCCATCAGACCTTCCGCGCCACGGATGGCGCTTGGCTGGAGCCCGAGGAGGTCCGCCAGGAGGCGGGCGGCTGGGTGAAGGTGGCGGACGGTGCCGCGGTCGAGGCCGGGCGCGTCGAGAAGATGTCGAAGTCGAAGAGGAACACGATCGACCCGCAGACCATCATCCAGGCCTACGGGGCCGACTGCGCGCGGCTGTTCATGCTCTCGGACAGCCCGCCCGAGCGCGACCTGGAATGGACCGAGGCCGGCATCGACGGTGCTTGGCGCTACCTCAACCGTGTCTGGCGGCTGGTCGACGAGCGCTTGCCGCATCTGGCCCCGCCCGGCACGGCCGTGCCCGCCGACCTCTCCGAGCCGGCTCGGGCGCTCCGCCGGCAGGTGCACCTCACCGTCGACGGCGTCGGCCAGGGGCTCGAGCGTTTCCACTTCAACAAGGCGGTGGCGCTGGTGCGCGAACTGACCAACGCGCTCGAGGCCTTCGATCTGGACGATCCGGCAGCACCGGCGCTGTTGCGCGAGGCGTTCGAGGCGCTGGTGCGGCTCATGGCGCCGATGACGCCGCACCTGGCCGAGGAGCTGTGGGAGCGGCTGGGGCACGCCACGCTGGTGGTCGACGCCGCTTGGCCCAAGGCCGACCCGGCATGGCTCGCGGCCGCGACCGTCACGGTCGCCGTGCAGGTCAACGGCAAGCGCCGGGGCGAGGTGGAGCTGCCCGCCGGCGTCGACGAGGCTACCGCTCGCGAGGCGGCCTTGGCACTCGACAACGTCCGTCGCATGGTCGACGGCAAGGCCCTGCGCAAGGTGATCGTCGTGCCGGATCGTATCGTCAATGTCGTGGTCTAGGCGCGGGCTGCTCTTGGCGTTGGCGGCGGTCCTGCCGGGCTGCGGCTTCCGCCCGGTCTACGGCCGGCGATCCGACGACGCGGGACTGGCCGAGGATTTGCGGGCCATCCGCCTGCCCAACGCGTCCGGTCGGATCGACTACACGCTGCGGCAGGCGCTGGTCGGCGAGCTCAATCCCACGGGTACGTCGACCGCCGAGCGCTACCAGCTCGACTACGCACTGTCGCGCAGCAGCGAGGAACTGGCGATCCAGCTCGACGCGGTGGTAACGCGCATCGACCGTACCATCGGCGCGACCTACACGCTGCGCGACCTCGCCGACGACCGGGTGCTCTACCAGGGCCGCGCCGAGCGGACGGCTAGCTTCAACGTTCGCGGCGAGCCCTATGCCGACCGCATCGCCGGCGAGGATGCCGACCGCCGGGCGACCCGCGAGTTGGCGGTCGCGATCCGTCAACAGCTCGTCGCCTATTTCGAGCGTCGCGAGCCGGTGTGAAGCTGGCCCCCCGCCAGGTCGACGCCTTTTTGCGCCGGCCGCCGGACGAGGTGCGCGCGGTCCTGCTCTACGGTCCGGATCAGGGGCTGGCCGCCGAGCGGCGAGCGGATTTGTTGCGCGCTTGGCTGGACGATCCCAAGGACCCCATGGCGGTGACGGTGTTGGAAGCGGATCAGCTCCGCAGCGATCCGGCGCGGCTGCTCGACGAGGCCATGGCCTATGCCATGCTCGGCGGCCGGCGGGCGGTCCGCGTCACCGAGGCGGGCGACGGATTGACCAAGGCGTTGCAGGAGCTCTTGGCCCAGCCGGCGACCGAGGCGCCGGTGCTGATCGAGGCGGGCGAACTGGGCGCTGCTTCCAGCCTGCGCAAGCTGTGCGAGACCAAGCCCAACGCGGCGGCGATCCCCTGCTACCGGCTCGACGACCGCGATCTGGAGCGGGCGGTGCGCGAGCGGCTGGGCGCGCTCGGGCTGCGCGCCGAGCCGGCGGCGTTCGAATTCCTGCTGGCGCAGCTCGGCGCCGATGCCGCCATCACCCGCAACGAGCTGGAAAAGCTCGACCTCTACATGGGCGAGCGGCGCGACGTCCGGCTGCAGGATGCGGCCGCCTGCGTCGGCGACAGCTCCGCCCTCGAACTCGAAGCCCTCCTGCACGCGACGGCCACGGGCGATGCTGCGGGCGCCATGCGCTTGGTCGAGCGGCTGTTGGCGGCGCGGCAGGCGCCGGTGGCGATGGTCCGCGTGCTGCAAGCCCACTGGCAGCGGCTCTGGCGCCTGCGCGTTGCCGTCGATGCGGGCGGGTCCGTCGCCGGCGTCGTCGACGCCGCCCGGCCGCCGATCTTCTTCAAGGCCAAGCCCAAGGTACAGGCCGCACTCCGCCGCTGGAGCGCGGCCGATCTGCGCCGGGGGCTCCAGGCGTTGGCCCTGGCCGAGCGCCGGCTCAAGACGACCGGTCTGCCCGCGGCCGACGTCCTCCGCCACGCCATCCTCGGCCTGACGACCGGCCGTCGATAGTCGGTCGAGCGCACTTCGAGGGGTGACACGAAGGGTGCGCTCGCTACGATCCGGCGGGCGAATGGGAGGCTTCTTGGGTGCTGCGGTACGTCGTCCGCCGTTGTCTGATGATGATCCCGACGCTGATCGCCATCAGCTTCGTGGTTTTCGTGATCATCCAGCTCCCCGAGGGCGACTACCTCGATTCCATGGTGGCCGAGATGGAGGCGCGCGGCGAGCGCATGCCCGCCGAGCAACTGGCCTTCCTGCGCGCCCAGTACGGCCTCGACGAACCCTTCCTGCAACGCTACGTCACCTGGATCACCAACATCGTCTTCCGCTTCGACTTCGGCTATTCGTTCGAGTACGACCGGCCGGTACTCGAAGTCATCGGCGATCGTTTTTGGCTCACCGCCATCCTCGCCGTCGGTACCATAATTTTCACGTGGATCGTCTCGTTCCCGATCGCCATCTATTCCGCCGTCTACAAATATTCCATCGGCGACCATGTCCTGACATTCATCGGCTTCCTCGGCCTGGCGACGCCGAATTTCCTGTTGGCGTTGATTCTCTTGTATCTGTCGCAGGTGTACTTCGGCACCGAGATCGGCACCATCATGGCCGAGCGCTACATCGGCGAGCCGATGAGCTGGGGCAAGTTCTTCTCCATCCTCGAGCACATGTGGGTGGCGGTGGTCGTCATCGGCACCGCCGGCACCGCCGGCATGATTCGCCGCATCCGCGCCAACCTGCTCGACGAGCTGCAGAAGCCGTACGTCGTCACCGCCCGCGCCAAGGGTCTGCCGCCGGGCAAGGCGCTGGTCAAGTACCCGCTCAGGCTCGCGCTCAATCCCTTCATCTCCGACATCGGTAACCTTCTGCCGGACCTCATCTCCGGTTCCGTGCTGGTTGCCTTCGTCCTCTCGCTGCCGACCAACGGTCCGATCCTGGTGAATGCCCTGCAGAGCCAGGACATGTACCTCGCCGGCGCCATCGTCATGCTGGAGGCGGTGCTGGTGGTGGTGGGCGTGCTGATCTCCGATCTGGCGCTGGCGGCCCTCGATCCGCGCATCCGCATGGGTGGAGGGCTCCGGCGATGAGCAGCCGCCGCTACGTCGACCCCGAGCCCTTCGACACCAGCGAGGAGCGCCCGCTCACGCCGGAACAGGAGAAGTTCTACACCGCCTCGCAGTGGCAACTGGTCTGGTGGCGCTTTCGCCGCCACAGGCTCGCGGTGGTCTCCTTCTGGTTCCTCCTGATCCTCTACGGCTCGATCCTGATCTCGGAGTTCCTCGCTCCCTACGCGCTCGACAGCCGCAACGCCGACTTCGTCCATGCGCCGCCGCAACGGGTCCATCTCTGGCACGACGGCCAGTTCGTCGGCCCCTTCGTCTACGGCTACCGCTTCACCCTCGACCTGGAGCGCATGCAGCGCATCTACGTCGTCGACGAGAGCGACGTGCAGGCCTTGCGCTTCTTCTGTCGCGGCGACCGCTACCGTTTCTGGGGGATGGTCGAGGGCGACCTGCACCTGGTCTGTCCGGCGGAGGGCGGCACGTTCTTCCTCTGGGGTACCGACCGTCTCGGCCGCGACATGTTCTCGCGCATCCTCTACGGGGCGCGCATCAGCCTCACCATCGGCCTTCTCGGTGTCGCCGTCAGCTTCGTGCTCGGCGTGACCCTCGGTGGGATCGCCGGCTATTTCGGCGGCCTGATCGACAGCGCCATCCAGCGCGTCATCGAGGTGATCCGAAGTTTTCCGGTGATACCCTTGTGGATGGCCCTGTCGGCGGCGCTGCCGGTGACCTGGGACGCGCTCTGGGTCTATTTCGGCATCACCATCATCCTCGGGCTGGTCGACTGGCCGGGCCTCGCCCGCGCCGTGCGCGGCCGCATCCTCGCCCTGCGCGAAGAGGACTTCGCCCAGGCGGCCGTGCTGATGGGGGCGAGGCCCGGCCGCGTCATCGGCCGCCATATGGTGCCGAGCTTCGCCAGCCACCTGATCGCCAGCGTCACCCTCGCCATCCCGTCGATGATCCTCGGCGAGACCGCGCTCTCGTTCCTCGGTCTCGGCCTCAGGCCGCCGATCACCTCCTGGGGCGTGCTCCTGACCGAAGCGCAGAACATCAACGCCGTCGCCCTCTACCCGTGGCTGATGCTGCCGGTGGTGCCGGTGATCCTCGTCGTCCTCGCCTTCAACTTCGTCGGTGACGGTCTCCGCGATGCGGCCGACCCCTACAGCTAGGAGGCAGCGCATGACCTCTCGGGCGGTGCTGGCCGCCATCATCCTCGCCGCATCGCCCGCCCAGGGTGCCGGCGACGAACACACGGCCCTACTGGAGGCCTGCATCGCCGCCGCCGGCGGGCCGGGCCGGGCGGCGGCCGCCACGTGTTTCGGTCAGGTCACGCAGCACTGTCTGGTCGCGACCGACCTCACCACCCGCGACATGGTCACCTGCACGGGCGAGGAATACGCCGCCTGGACGGCGCTCATGGACGCGGCCTTGGAGCGGCTGCGCGACGGCGAGCCCGAGGCCCGCGTCGAGGTCGTCGATCGGGCGCAGGCAGCGTGGGCGCCGTGGCGCGATGCGCGCTGCGCCATTTACACGACCTACGACGGTAGCCTATTCCGCCCGCTCGCCGTCCGTTGCCTTGCCGACACCACGGCCGACCGCGTGGTCGACCTCTGGCAGATCGAGCGCGGGTTGATCGGCGAATAGACCGGGCCCGAGCCCATCACGCGTCGAGGAGGGACCATGCGCGCCGACGACCTCAAGAGCTTGCAGGCTCCGATCAAACAGGCCTATCGCGACGATCCCGAGCAGGCGGTGGTGACGCTGAAGGCGTCGGGCACGCTCGGCGAGGGCATCGCTTGCTCGGTTGCGACCTCCAAGGCGCTGATCGAGGCCGGGCTGCATCCTGCCAGCGGCGGCGACGGCAGCTTCGCCTGCTCGGGCGACATGCTCCTGGAAGCCCTGGCCGCCTGCGCCGGCGTGACGTTGAAGGCGGTCGCGACGGCCTTGGAGATCCCCTTGCGCGGCGGCTCGGTCCATGCCGAAGGCGACCTCGACTTCCGCGGCACGCTCGGCGTGGCGAAGGACGCGCCGGTGGGGTTCCGCGCCATTCGCCTCCGCTTCGATCTCGATACCGACGCGAGCGAGGAGCAACTCGCCACGCTGTTGAAGTTGACCGAGCGCTACTGCGTCGTGCTCCAAACCATCGCCCGGCCGCCGGAGCTGGCGGCGAGAATCTCCTCCCGCAAGGGTGCTGCGTAGACGATCCTTCTCCTTTTGCGCCGCAATACGGAATTCGGTCCGGACGGATGACGCGCTAGACATCCACCTCGACAGCCGCCGGCAAGCCAGCCAGCGGCAAGCGGAGGATGCGATCGTGTCGAATGCCCGGATCACGCGCCGTCTAGCCCTTGGCCTCGGGGCGGCGCTGTGCCTGTGCACGGCCCCCGCGGTCGCCGACACCCCCGCCCGCATCACCCTCGACTACGCCTACTACAACCCTCTGAGCCTACTCATGAAGGAGAAGGGGTGGCTGGAGGAGGCGCTGGCCGGAGACGGCATCGAGGTGCGCTGGGTCTTGAGCCTCGGCAGCAACCGCGCGCTCGAATACCTCTCCGGCGGCAGCATCGACCTCGGCTCCACCGCCGGCGGCGCCGCCCTGGTCGGCCGCGCCAACGGCAATCCGATCAGGAGCGTCTACCTCTATTCGCAGCCCGAGTGGACGGCGCTGGTCACGCGTCCCGACACCGGGATCGAGACCGTGGCCGACCTCGCCGGCAAGACCGTCGCCGTCACGCGCGGCACCGACCCGCACCTGTTCCTGCTGCAGGCGCTGGCGGCCGAGGGCCTCGCCGAGCGCGACGTGCGCACCGTGCTGCTCCAGCACCCGGACGGTGGCCGGGCACTGGTCTCGCGCCAGGTCGACGCCTGGGCCGGGCTCGATCCGCACATGGCCCAGCACGAGCTGGAGGACGGCGTGGTGCTGTTCCATCGCGCACCCGAGCTGAATACCTATGGCGTGCTCAACGTCCGCGAGGCCTTCGCCGAGCGCTATCCGGAGACGGTGGTGCGCGTGCTCGAGGTCTACGAGCGGGCGCGCGCCTACGCCAGGGAGTACCCCGACGAGCTGGTAGCGGTGCTCGCCGATGCGGCACGTCTGGACGGCGACGTCGCCCGGCTCCAGCTCGAGCAGCGCACCGCCCTCGACGTGGCGGCGATCGACGCGCCGGTGCGCGCAACCCTGCTCGCGGCCGGCGAGGTGCTGCAGGCGATCGGCGTCATCCGCCCGGAGGTGGACGTGCCGGCGCTGCTCGACGCCCTGATCGACACGCGCTTCACCGACCGTCTTGCGGTCGCCGGCTGATGGCCGTCGACCGGCTCCGCCTGGGGCTGCGCACGGGGCGCACCGCCACCCTGCCGCGAGCGTCCGGGCGCGGCCTCGGCCTCGGCTGGGTGCTGCCGGCAGCCCTGCTCGTCGCGTGGGAGGTCACGGCCCGGCTGGGGCTCGTCGCCCCCAACCTCTTGCCGGCACCGGCCGCGGTGCTGCGCGAGGTGACGGATCTCTGGCGCGACGGCACGCTGGTCGAGCATCTGGGCATCACGCTCTGGCGGGTCGCCACCGGCTTTTTGCTCGGCACCATCGCGGCGACGCTTCTGGGTGCGCTTACCGGCTACTCGCGCACGGCCCACCGGCTGCTCGATCCGACCATCCAGGCGGTCAAGGCGGTACCGTCGCTGGCCTGGGTGCCGGTGTTCATCCTCTGGCTCGGCATCTTCGAGGCCTCGAAGCTCACCCTGATCGCGGTGGGTGCTTTCTTCCCGGTCTATCTCAACCTCTCGACCGCGATCGGTGCCGTCGACCGCAAGCTGGTCGAGGTCGGCCGCATCTACGGGCTCTCGCCGCTGGCGCTCGTGCGCCGCGTGCTCCTGCCGGCGACACTGCCCGCCTACGTCGTGGGCCTCCGCGGCGGGCTGGCGCTCGCCTGGATGTTCGTCGTCGCGGCCGAGTTGATGGGTGCCAGCCACGGCCTGGGCTACCTCATGCTCGACGGCCAGATGACCGGGCGGCCGGCATTGATCGTGGCGAGCCTCGTCCTGTTCGCCCTGCTCGGCAAGGCCTCCGACTTCGCCCTGGCCCGCGCCACGGCGCCGTTCCTGCGCTGGCAGGACGACTTCGCCTCGATGCGGAAGGGCTGAGCGGATGCTCCACGTCGACAATGTTCACAAGCACTTTCCGGGCGGCGTCACGGCGCTGGCCGGCATCGACCTCGCCGTCGCCGAGGGCGAGATCGTGGCGCTGGTCGGCACCAGCGGCTGCGGCAAGTCGACCCTGTTGCGCATCCTCTCCGGGCTCGAGCAGGCGAGCCGGGGTGCCGTGCGGCTGGACGGCACCCTCGTCACCGGCCCGGAGCCGCGCATCGGCTTCGTCTTCCAGGAGCCGCGGCTGATGCCCTGGCTCACGGTCGAGGCCAATGTCCGCTTCGGCATCGCCGATCTGCCGGAGGCCGAGCAGCGGGCCCGGGCCGCGCGCCTGCTCGGCCGCGTCGGCCTCGAAGGATTCGCCCACGCGCTGCCCCGCGAGCTTTCGGGCGGGATGGCGCAACGCGCCGCGCTCGCCCGAGCCCTCGCCCGCGAGCCCGACATCCTGCTGTTGGACGAGCCGTTCAGCGCACTCGACGCCTTCACCCGCGAAGACCTCCAGGCGCACCTCCTGGAGCTTTGGCAGGACGCCCGCTTCACCGCCATCCTGGTCACTCACGACCTGGAGGAGGCGCTGGCGCTGGCGCACCGCGTCGTCGTCATGCGCCCGCATCCGGGCGTGATCCACGACGTGGTCGCCGTCGACCTGCCGCACCCCCGCGACCGCAGCGCCCCCGCTTTCCAAGCCCTCAAGGTCGCGATCGCCGGCCAGCTCCGGCTGCACTGAAGAGAGCGGGAAGCCTCGAGCTCACCGCATGCCCTGCCTCTCCCGAGGCGCACCAAGGCTTGGCCGGCGTCCCCGTCTTCTGTAGTCAGACTGTCACGAACGAGACTTGGGCTTCAGGGTGGCAACTGGGGAGACGGGCCAATGCGAGCACCTTACGTGCTGGCGACGACGCTCGGCATCGCGTTGAGCGTTGCGTCGACGACCAAGGCTGACGACGCCGATACCTACTACCAGGGCGAGACGATCCGGATCGTCATCCCGTTCTCCGCAGGCGGCGGAACCGACACGTTCGGCCGGCTGATCGCGCAGCACCTCGGCCGGCACGTGCCGGGCAACCCGACGGTGATCGCGGAGAACGTGACCGGCGCCGGCGGCCTGTTGGGCTCCAACGAATTCGCCGAGCGCGTCGACAAGGACGGCCTGACCCTTCTGACCGCGTCCGGCCACCTGAACCTGCGCGCCTTTCTGGGCCTCGAGGGTCTGCGACTGAAGCTCGACGACCTGGAGCCGGTGGTGGCGGCACCCATGGGCCACATCACGGCGCTCAACGTTCAAGCGACCGGCATCGACGATCCGGTCGAGTTCCTGGAACTCCAGGGCCGGGTGACCAAGGGCATCACCGACCCGGTGGGTCTGATCGAATCGCTGGTTGCGCTCGAGCTGTTCGAACTCGACTACCGGCCGATCCCCGGCTACGGCGGCCGCGGCGATACCCGCATTGCCTTCGAGCGCGGCGAGTTGATGATCACCACCCAGGCGACGCCGGCCTTCAACGCCAGCGTGCAGCCGTTGATCGACGAGGGCACCGCCATCCCGCTCTACGCCATCGGCTTCATCGATCCCGACGGCAACCCGGTGCGCGATCCCGGTGCGCCGGACGTCATCACCGCCCCCGAACTGTACCAGCAGATCCATGGGCAGATGCCATCGGGCGAGGCGTGGGACGCCTACAAGGTCGTGGCCAACCTCGTGCAGAACACGCGCGGCACGATCTGGGTGCACAGCGAGGCCCCGGACGCGGCGCGCGAAGCGCTCAGGCGCGGCGTCGACGCGATGGTCGACGACCCCGAGTTCGTTGCCGCCGCGGAGGCGATCCTGGAGGGCTACGACGTCATCTCCGGCGCCGGCCTCGACCAGATCAAGGCCGATCTGGCTGCGGCGCCGCCCGCGGTCGTCACTTGGCTCCAGACCATGATGACCGAGAAGTACGGCGTCCAGTTCGAGAACTGACGACCGCAACCTGCCGTCTCACCGTGCGCCGGGCCGATCCGTTCGGTCCGGCGTCGGTTTAGTGGACCGCCATGCTCGAAGCCCTCGTCGACGGCCTCTTGATCCTCCTGGACCCGTTCCGGATGACGATGCTGTGCGCGGGCGTGGTGATCGGCATCGTCGTCGGCATCCTGCCCGGTCTCGGCGGTCTGATGGGCATGGCGTTGGTCCTGCCCTTCATCTTCGGCATGGACGCCTATGCCGGCATCGCCATGCTGATCGGCATCGCCGCCGCCGTGCCGAGTGCCGACACCTTCCCCTCGGTGCTGATGGGCATTCCGGGCTCGTCGGGCTCGCAGGCCACCATCATGGACGGTTACCCGATGGCCCGGAAAGGCGAGGCGGCCCGCGCCTTGGGGGCAGCCTTCAGCGCGTCCTTGTTCGGTGGGCTGATCGGCGCCTTGGCACTCACGGCGCTGGTGCCGTTCGCTCGGCCCATCGTGCTCGCCTTCGGCACGCCCGAACTCCTCATGCTGACGCTCCTGGGCCTTTCCATGGTCGGCGTGCTTTCCGGCAACCGCCCGCTCGCCGGCATCCTGGCGGCGGCGATGGGGCTGTTGATCGGCACCGTCGGCGGGGCGCCGGTCGCCGCCGAGTACCGCTTCACCTTCGGCGAACTCTACCTCTACGACGGCATCTCGCTGGTGGTCCTGGCACTCGGCCTGTTCGCCATTCCCGAAATCGTCGACCTGCTGGCCCGCGGCGGCGCCATCGCCCAGAAGGCGCCGGGGCTCGGCTCCGGCTGGATGCGGGGCGTGCGCGACACGCTCGGCCACAAATACCTCGTCGTGCGCCACTCGCTGATCGGCATCTTCATCGGGTTCATCCCCGGCATGGGCAGCTCGGTGATCGACTGGCTGAACTACGGCTACGTGGTGCAGACCAGCCGCGACCGCTCGCAGTTCGGCAAGGGCGACGTGCGCGGCGTGATCGCCCCCGAGAGCGCCAACAACGCCCGCGAGGGCGGCGTGCTGATGCCGACGCTCTTGTTCGGCGTGCCGGGCTCCAGCGCCATGGCCCTGTTCCTCGGGGCGTTGCTGATCTTCGGCATCCAGCCCGGCCCGGCGTTGTTGCGCGACAAGCTCGATCTCGTCTTCGTCATCATCTGGAGCCTGGCGCTCGGCAACGTCATCGGCACGGGCCTCTGCCTCCTCCTCAGCCGGCCGATCGCCAAGCTCACCTTCGTGCCCTTCCACTACATCGCGCCCGTGGTCATCGTCATCGTGGTGATGGGGGCCTATCAGGAGACGCGGCACTGGGGCGATCTCGTGCTCCTGTTCGGCTTCGGCTTCCTGGGCTGGGTGATGAAGCGCATCCGCATGCCCCGGCCGCCGCTGCTGATCGGCTTCATCCTGAGCGGCCTTGCCGAACGCTATCTCTGGATGAGCTACAACCTCTACGACTGGGAATGGACGACGCGACCGATGGTGATGGCGATCGGCGCCTTGATCGTGGTCCTGGTGGCGAGCGGCATCGTGCTCAAGCGTCGTCAGCAGCGCGAGCTTCACCAGCAGCGCGAGCCGGAGCGCGCCGCCGGTGAGTGAGCGCCTCGCCCGCTTCGTGATCGAGCGGCTGCCGACCCTGGTCGTCGCCCTGTTCCTCCTGGTGGCGCTCTACGTCGTCTGGACGGTCCAGGGCTACCGGCTGCTGGGCGCGCGCCTGTTCCCGGAGTTCGTCGGTATCGCTGCTGCCGCCCTCGCCCTCGGCGAGCTGATCAACCAAGCCGTGCGCCGTAGGCGCGGTCCGGCTACCGCCGAAAGCCTCGATACGAGCGACCTTGCGGCCGAGGCGGGTGACGACGAGCCCGCCTTCTACCGGCGGGGCCTCGTCGTCTTCGGCTACGTGCTCGCCCTCTACCTCCTCGCCCTCGCCATCGGCTTCGTGCTCGCCGTGCCGCTGTGGGTGGTCATGCTGCTCGTCGGCGTCTACCGCGCCCGCTGGTGGCCGGCCCTCGCCACCGCGGCCGGCCTCGTTTTGCTCATGTACGTGTTGCAGACCACGCTCCGCATCCGCCTGCCGCTCGGCTATACGGGCATCACCTTCCTCTGAACCGACCCCCCTGGCCGGCGCACGCTCGCTCCGGACCCACGGCGTCGAGCTTGGACCCTAGTAGACCTCGGGCACGTAGAGTTCGTCGGGCAGGACGCGGCGCTCGTAGTTCGGCTCGAACACGCGCTCCGGCAGGGTGATCGCCTCGTGCGGGACCTCCGTGTAGGGCACCTGCCGCAACAGGTGGTCGATGCAGTTCAGCCGCGCCCGCTTCTTGTCGTTGCCCTCGACGATGTACCAGGGCGCTTCCGGGATGTTGGTGCGGTCGAACATCTCCTCCTTGGCCTTGGTGTAGTGCTCCCAACGCACGCGGGATTCGAGGTCCATCGGGCTCAGCTTCCACTGCTTCATCGGATCGTGGATGCGCATGAGGAAGCGGAGCTGCTGTTCCTGGTCGGTGATCGAGAACCAGTACTTGATCACCTTGATGCCCGAGCGGACCAGCATGCGCTCGAACTCGGGCACGTCGCGGAAGAACTCCTCCACCTGATCCGGCGTGGCGAAGCCCATCACCCGCTCGACCCCGGCCCGGTTGTACCAGGAGCGGTCGAACAGCACGATCTCGCCCGCCGCCGGCAGGTGCGGCACGTAGCGCTGGAAGTACCACTGCGTCTTCTCGCGGTCGGACGGGGCGGGCAGCGCCACCACACGGGCCACGCGCGGGTTCAGCCGCTGGGTGATCCGCTTGATGACGCCGCCCTTGCCTGCCGCGTCCCGTCCCTCGAACAGCACCACCAGCTTGTAGCCGGTGTGCTCGACCCAGTCCTGCAGCTTCACCAATTCCGCCTGGAGGCGGAACAGCTCGTGGAAGTAGGTGCGGCGGTCGATGTCGGACTTGTGCTGGAGTTCGGCGACGGTGCCGACCTCGCGGGCGATGCGCTGGTCGTCCAGCTCCATCTCCAGCTCCTCGTCGAAGCTGTCCCGCAATTCCGCCTCGATCCAACTCGGCGCGCGGTCGTCCATGCTCATGGTGGCCTCCTCGTCCCCATGGGCTACGATGCCCCGACTCCACGACGGAATCGAGACGGGTCGAGGCGGAAGGGCAAGGGTGGAACGGCGGGGTTTTCGGGTGCGGGCGTTGGGCGAGATCGCGATCCGCTGCCGCGACCTCGACCGGATGGCGCGCTTCTACGGCGAGGTGCTGGGGCTCGAGCGGCTGGAAGGCACGTACCGGCCGGACATCGTCTTCTTCCGCATCGCCCCGGGCTTCGGCGGCCACACCGCGGTCCTCGCGCTGTTCGAGGCCCCGAACGTCGAGGCCGGCGCCCACTCGTCGCTGCATCACCTGGCCTTGAGCCTGCCCGTCGAGGAGCAGGACGCGGCGGTCGCCTGGCTGGAGCACCAGCGCCTGCCTTGCCGCGTCGAGACCTTCCCCTGGATCGGCTGGCGCGGCGTGTTCACCCAGGACCCGGAAGGCAACACCGTCGAACTGGTCGCCTTCGATCGGTCGCTCGGCCGCCCAGGATCGGCTGAAGGACAGGTAGCCGAGTAGCGCGAGCCCCCTCGGGCGTTCCCGTCTTGACGCGACGCGCTGGTCCGACGCACAGCTTCTCTGCCGGTAGATATGGAAAGCTCATGAAGGTCGAACGGGTGCCGGCCAGCCCTCTACCCGAGACGTCGCGGGCGCCCGCCGCAGCACCGCCCGAAGGTCATGCCTTGCAGGCCCTGGCCGATGGCAGCCGCCAGGCCCAGGCGCTCGCCTCGACGATGGGCGTCCTTCAGGCCTTCTGGGAGTTGCAGGAGACCGGCCAAGTCCTCTGGAGCCTGCCGAAGAAGGTGCCCAAGGCGGGCTACGCCAAGGTCGACGGTCGAACGCACATGGGCGAGGACGTCTACCGCAAGGAGACGGCCGTGGAGGCAGATGGCTGGGAGGAGGCGTCGCGGCAAGTCGAGGTCGAGGCACCCAAGGTGCGCTACGCGCAGGAACCGATCGCTGCAACTTCCCAGGACGGCGGCAGCGTGGATGGCCTGAGCGCCCCACTCAGCCGCCGGCGCGCACCGCCGCCACGCTTTCCCGAAACTCGGCGCTCGCCATCAGCTTTTGCGCGCGGTGCATGCGGCCCACCGAATAGGCCCAGAAGTCCTCGGCCGGGTTGTCGTGGCCGTGCTGGATCAGCCCCCAGAGCGTCCAGAGGATATCGCAGGACGCTTTGTTCAGCACCATCCGCCCATGCTCGGCGGGGGTTGCCGCTCGGCCGAGATAGGCTTCGAGCAGCAGCTTCTCCTGCGCCGCGCTGAGGCCGGCCTCGACGGCGAGGTCGCCGACGTCCCAGGTGGGCTCGTTCATGCCCGAATACTCCCAGTCGACGATGGTCATGCGCTGGCCGTCGTCGATGAAGTTCTCGCACAAGGGGTCGCAGTGGCAGGGCGCCAACTCCTGGGGTCCGTGCGCCATCGCCTCCCGGATCACCTCGGCCTCGGCCACCACCTGGTCGTAGCCCTCGGGCAGGGCGATCGGCAGGCCTTCCAGTACCTTCAGATAGTCGTCGATCATGGCGAACAGCTCGAAACGGAAGCGGAAGGTCTCGCCCGAGCGGTGCATGCGCGCCATGGCGATGCCGGCGCGTTCGACGGCGTCGTCGTCGGCCTGGAACGTCGCGGGCGACATGGTGCGGCCGGCAACGTGACGCAGCAGCATCAACCCGTCGGCGTCGTCGACGAACAGCACGTCCGCACCCACACCGGCCGCTGCCGCCGCCTTCGCGTTGTGCGCCTCGACCTTGCGGTCGATATAGGTCTCGGTGCCCTTGCCGGGAATGCGCAGGACGAAGTCCTCGCCGTTCCTTTGCAGGTGAAAGACGACGTTGGTCAGGCCGCCGAGCCGTACGGGCTCCAGCTCCTCAGGGCTCGCGCCCCGGAGTTGCGGGACGCGGGCGATCGCTTCGGGCAAGGCTTCGTGCAACGGCTCACTCCGGCTTTTCGGCGAGGAAGAAGTCGAACGAGAGCTTCCGCTCGTCGGCGAGGCGGGACCAGGCGGTCCAGGCAGCGCGGGTGGCCTGGAGCGTCGCCGCATCCACCTCGGTGCCCAACCCGTCCCAAAGCTCCGCCAGCTTCACCAGCACCTTGCGTCGATGCGTCGCCGCATGCGCCTGCCAATCGTGGTGCGCCGCGACGCGGAAGCCTGCCGCCTCCAGCATGGCCCGGTAGTCGGCGGGGCTCGCCAGCCGCGTACCGGCATAGCGCGCCTGGACCATCGCCAACTCGTCCGGCGTCAGCCGCTCGTGCCAGAACATGTGGTCCGAGACGACCGCCTTGCCGCCCGGCCGCAGGACGCGGAAGGCCTCGGCCACGACCTTCGCCTTGTCCGCTGCATGGACCATCGCCTCCTGGCACCACCAGACGTCGAAGCTCGCGTCCGCGTAGGGCAGGTCGTGAAAATCGGCCGGCTCGAAGCGGAGCCGGTCCCGCACGGCCGGATCGTCCAGATGCCGCGCGCAGCGCTCGAGTTGGAGCTTGGAGACGTTGGTGGCGACCACCTCGCAACCATGGTGCGCGGCGAGGAAATGCGCGGTCGTGCCGTAGCCGCAGCCGACCTCGAGGAGGCGTGTCTCGGCGCTCGGTGCCAGCGCTTGCGCCATCCGTTCGGTCGCGGCCTGCGCCGCCTCGTCGATGGTCTCGTCGCCGCTGGCGTAGACACCGTAGTGGATGTTCGGCCCCCAGATCGCCGCATAGAGCCGGTCCACGCCGGCCTTGTCGTAGTGATCGGACATCGCGTTCCCAGTCGATCTCGAGCGGCGACGATCCAAAGGATCGACGCGCCACCTGTCAACGCAGCGGTCCCCGCCGGTTATTGAACGGCCGTCCAGTCCGGCTTGCCCTCGATGGCCGCCAACCGCCGTGAGCGCCGAGTGTTGGGGGTGCAGCGGGCCAAAGCCCCTTGCTTCGTCGTCGGCCCTCAGGTGTAGACGATGCGCGGCGGCGTTCTGGCGTGGCTGCGGTCGAGCTTGGCCGCGACGCTGCGCGCGAGGCCCAGATAGGCCTGGGCCTGCGGGCCTTCGGGGTCGGCCACCACGACCGGCCGGCCGTCGTCGGACAGTTCGCGGATCAAGGGGTCGAGCGGCACTTCGGCGAGGAAGTCGACGCCGTAGCGCTCGGCCACGCCACGGGCACCGCCGTGGGCGAAGATGTCGGTGCGGTGGCCGCAGTTGGGGCAGCAGAAATAGCTCATGTTCTCGACGATGCCGAGGATCGGCACGTTGACCTTCTCGAACATGCCGATCGCCTTCCTGGCGTCGAGCAAGGCGATGTCCTGCGGCGTCGAGACGATCACCGCACCGGCGAGCGGCACGCGCTGTGCCATGGTGAGTTGGGCGTCGCCGGTGCCGGGCGGCAGGTCGACGATCATCACGTCCAACTCGCCCCAGGCGACGTCGCCGAGCATCTGCTGGATGGCACTCTGCACCATCGGCCCGCGCCAGATCATCGGCGTGTCCTCGTCGACCATGAAACCGATCGACATGATCTTCACGCCGTGGCTGGTCATGGGCTCCAGCTTGGCGCCGTCGGCCGTCGCCTTGGGCCGGCCGCTCAGCCCGGCCATGCGCGGCAGCGACGGCCCGTAGATGTCGGCATCGAGCAGGCCCGTGCGCATCCCGAGGCGGGCGAGGCCCATGGCGAGGTTGATCGCGGTGGTCGACTTGCCGACGCCGCCCTTGCCCGAGGCGACTGCGACGATGGCACGCACGCTCTCGACCGCCGCTTTCGCCGGTGCCGGCGGTGCGCTGGGTGTCGCCGGAGGGGCGGGCGGCGCCGAACGCTCGGCGGTCAGCACGGCGGTGACGGAGGTGACGCCCGGCAGCGCGCGCACGGCGGCCTCGGCGGCACGGCGCAGGGGCTCCATGGCCGGCCCGTCCGCCGGGTCGACCTCCAGCGCGAAGCCCACGTTCGATCCCTTGACCACCACGCCCGTGATCATGTTCAGGCTCACGGGGTCGGACCCGCGGCCGGGGACGGTGAGGCTGCGTAATGCTTCCATCACCGTTGCAGGTGTAATGTCGCTCAAGGTTGAACCCCTCTTCCGGCTGGCCGATATAGAGCACCACGAGGCGACGGGCGAAACCCGAAGCGAAGCGATCCGAGAGGACAAGCGATGCCCTGGAACAATCAAGGGGGAAGGTGGCAAGGCGGTGGCCAGGGACCGTGGGGCGGGCGTCCGTCGAGCGGCGGTCCCTCGGGCGGCGGCCAACAGCCTCCCGATCTGGAAGAGCTGATCAGAAAGGGCCAGGATCGGCTCAAGCAGATGTTTCCGGGTGGTGGCGGCCCGTTCGGCAACAAGATGGTCATCCTGGCCGGTGTCGGTGTGCTCGTCGGCCTCTGGATGCTCTCGGGTTTCTATCGGGTCGAGCCCTCGCAGCGCGGCGTCGAGTTGATGTTCGGCCGCTTCTACGAGGTGACCGAACCCGGCCTGCGTTATCACTTCCCCTGGCCGATCCAGAGCGTGATGCGGCCGGAGGTGGAGCGGGTGAACCGCGTCGAGGTCGGCTTCCGCTCGGCGGCCGCCGCCCAGGCCGGCCAGCGTGCCACGACCAGTCGGGACCTCACCCACGAGAGCCAGATGCTGACGGGCGACGAGAACATCGTCGACA
>JBJHBG010000065.1:0-686 GCA_050485385.1 Geminicoccaceae bacterium
CTTCCTCTTCGGCATCGGCGACAAGCCCGCCATCTTCATGGTGTTCATCGCGCTGTTCTTCACCATGACGCTGGCGACGATTACGCAGATCGACAGCGTCAACCGCAACTACCTGAACGTGGCGCGCACCATGGGGGCGACCAAGCGCCAGACCTACCTCCGGGTCATCCTGCCGGCGATCCTGCCGGGGCTCTTGGTCGTCTTGCGCCTCAACCTGTTCGGTGCCTGGATGGTGGTGCTGATCGCCGAGGCGACGGGCGTTGGCTACGGCCTCGGTCAGGTGATCATGCTGGCGCGCAACACCTTCAACCCGAGCCTCGTCTTCTTCACCATCGTGCTGATCGGGCTGTTGGGCTTCACCTTCGACTTCATGCTCCGGCAGGTGCAGCAGCGCATCCTCTTCTGGGTGCCCAAAGGACAAGGAGGGCTCGGCGGTGGCTGATCTCGAGCGCATTCGGAACGACGACGCGGCGCTGGTCTGTTTCGGCGTCGGCAAGACCTGGAACGCGGGCACCGAGCGCGCGCATCTGGCGCTGACCGACATCGACATCAAGGTGGCGCCGGGCGAGTTCGTGGTGCTGCTGGGGCCGTCCGGCTGCGGCAAGAGCACGCTGCTCTACCTCGTCGACGTGGCGATGTTCGCGTTCCTCCTGTTCCCCTCCGACCGGGAACGGGCCCTCGGTCGG
>JBJHBG010000065.1:696-28048 GCA_050485385.1 Geminicoccaceae bacterium
CGCTGCTCTACCTCGTCGCCGGGCTCGAGGCGACGACCGCCGGCGAGATGCGTTCCTTCGGCGAGGTGATCGGCGATCCCTCGCCGGAACGCTCCTTGATCTTCCAGGAAACCTCGCTCTTTCCCTGGCTCACCGTCTGGCAGAACGTGACCTTCGGCTTGGGCTTGCGCGGCATGGGTGCCGAGGAGCGCCGCGGCGTCGCGGGCGAGGTGCTGGCCAAGGTCGGCCTGAAGGAAGCCGCGGACAAGCGGCCGCACGAGCTCTCGGGCGGCATGCGTCAGCGGGTGGCCGTCGCCCGTGCGCTTGCGATGCGGCCGAAGATGCTCTTGATGGACGAGCCCTTCGCCGCGCTCGACGTGCAGACCCGCGCCAAGATGCAGGGCTTCCTTTTGGACGTCTGGCGCGAATCGGGCGCGTCGGTCCTGTTCGTCACCCACCACATCGACGAGGCGGTGGCACTGGCGGACCGGGTGATGCTGTTCACCGCGCGGCCGGGCCGGATCAAGGCGACCATTGCGATCGACATGCCGCGCCCGCGCGATCCCTTCGCGCCCGAGTGCCAGGAACTCCGCCGCCATCTGACCGATCTGCTGTCGGTCGAGGTGGACCGTGCCTTCGCCGAACAGGAGGGTTTGGCCGCCTGACGCGGCCGCCCGCTCACCAACGAGGACCATCATGGCCAAGACCCTGATCAGGGGCCGCAACGTCATCGTCCGTGCCGTCGACCGCCACCATGTCGAACAGCACGACGACGCGGCCGTGCTCGTCGAGGGCGGCGTCGTCCAGGCCATCGGCCCGGCGGCCGAACTCGAGGCCGCGCACCCCGATGCCACGCCCCTCGGCAACGGCCGCCAAGTGGTGCTGCCGGGCTTCGTCAACGGCCACCACCACGTCGGCCTCACGCCGGTGCAGCTCGGCTCGCCGGACATGCCGCTCGAGCTTTGGTTCATCACGCGGCTCGTCTGCCGCCGCGTCGACCTCTACCTCGACACGCTCTACTCGGCGTTCGAGATGATCGCCTCGGGCGTGACGACCGTGCAGCACATCCACGGCTGGCTGCCCGGCAAGCTGGCCGACGTGGAAGCGGGGGCGGAGGACGTCCTGCGCGCCTACGCGGACGTCGGCATGCGCGTCTCCTACTCGTTCGCGGTACGCGACCAGAACCGGCTGGTCTATCAGGACGATCAGGAGTTCGTGCGCTCGCTGCCGGCGGAACTGCAGGGGCCGATGGCCGCGCACTTCGCCCGCTTCCAGACCGGTCTGGAGGACTGCATCGCCCTCTTCGAGACCCTGCACGGCCGCCACCACGACAAGGAACGGCTGAAGATCCAGCTCGCTCCCGCCAACCTGCACTGGTGCTCGGACCAGGCGCTGGAACGGCTGGCCGAGACGTCCGCCGCCTACGATGCGCCCTTGCACATGCACCTCTTGGAAACGGCCTATCAGAAGGCCTACGCCCACAAGCGCGGCGGCTGCTCGGCGGTCGAGTACATCGACCGTTTCGGCCTCCTCGGCCCGCGCATGACCCTCGGCCACGGCGTCTGGCTGAGCGAGGCGGACATCGAGCGCGTGGCGGCGACCGGCACCCACATCTGCCACAATTGCAGCTCGAACTTCCGCCTGCGCTCCGGCGTCGGCGCGCTCAACGTCTGGGAGGCGAAGGCCGTCAACGTCGCCATGGGCATGGACGAGGCGGGCATCAACGACGACCGCGACATGCTCCAGGAACTGCGCATGGTCCTGCGGGCGCATCGCACCCCCGGCATGGGCGACGACGTGCCGACGCCGGCCCAGGTGCTGCGCATGGCGACCTCCGGCGGTGCGGCGACGACACCGTTCGGCGCCCGCATCGGCACGCTGGAGGTCGGCAAGGCGGCGGATCTCGTCATGGTCGACTGGGACAAGCTCGCCTTTCCCTATCTCGACCCGCTGACGCCCGTGCTCGACGCCGTGGTGCAGCGCGCGAAGACCGACGGCGTCGACCTCGTCATGTGTGCGGGTGAGGTCGTCTACGCCGACGGCAAGTTCCTGAAGGTCGACCGCGACGCGGCGCTCGCGGCGTTGGCCGAGGACCTCCGCCGCGCGCTGACCGACGACGAAGTGCAGCGCCGTGGGCTGGCGACGGCGCTGTTGCCGCACGTGAAGCGCTTCTACGAGGGCTACATGGACCCGGCGGCGCACCAGCCCTTCTATCGGCCGAGCTCGCGCGTCTGAGGTCAGCCGAGCGGCACCGGCGCGCCGTAGCGATGGACGTGGTAGGGGGCGTGGGCGAGGGCCGGGCAGAAGGAGCCGACCACGGGCAACAGGCGCTCGACCAGCGCACGGCGCTCGCGGTTGGCCCGTTCCAGCCGCTCGCGCGCCCGCTCCGCGTCGCCCGCCAGCTTGGCGAGGTCGACGTTCACCAGCTTGCGGTCCCTCAGCTTGAATTGGCCGCCCACCATGACCGAGTGGACCCCCGAGCCGTCCTCGGTGTGGACGAGCTGGTTGACCGGATCGTTCATGGGTAGCCAGTTGATCGAGCCGAGGTCGACGAACACGATGTCGGCCTTGTAGCCGGGGGCGATCCGGCCGAGGTCGTCGAAGCCGAGGGCGCGGGCGCTGCCTTCGGTCGCGGCCTTCAGGACCTCCGAGGTGGCGAGCCAGCGGTCGACGTCGGGGCCGCGTACGTGGCTCATGTACGAGGCAACCCGCATCGCCTCGTACATATTGAGGTTGTCCGAGCAGTTGGCGCCATCGGTACCGATGCCGAGATTGACGCCCAACTCCAGCATCCGTCGTGCATCGGCGATGCCGCTGCCGAGCAGGGCGTTCGAGCCGGGGTTGTGCGAAACGGAGGCACCGTGCCCCGCGAGCCGGCGCATGTCCTCGTCGTCGAGCCAGACGCCGTGCGCGACCACGAAATCCGGCCCGACGAGACCGATCGCGTCCATGTGCTGCAACAGCGTCTTGCCATAGAGCTTGCGGCCGACGACCGCCTGCACCTTGCCCTCGGCGACGTGGCTGTGGACGCCGACACCGTACTCCCGGGCGATGTCGCGGCAGCCCGCGAGGAAGCTGTCGGTGCAGTGGTGCGGGATGGTCGGCGCGACCGCGGTGCGGATGCGCTCGGAATCGCTGCGCCAGCCATGGACCACCTCGCGCACCCGGGCGAGGGTGGTTTCGCCCGGCGCCAGCCGATAGGCCTCGACGTCGCGCTGCAAGCCCGTCGGTAGTGCGTCGAACAGGCCCGGAATGGCGTCGAAGAAGGCGATGTCGGCCACCATCGGCGCGATCACCGCGCGCATCCCGGCGTCGTCGTAGGCCTTGGCGCAGGCGGCCATACCGTCGACCGTCGGTGCGGGGAACTCGAAGGTCAGGTCGTAGCAGGCGGTGCACCCCTTCAGGAGCATCTCGCATGCGCCGATCAGCGTGGTGAGATACTTGTCCTCCAACTCGCGTCCACCGCCGATCCAGGGTGAGGCGGTGAGCAGCAGTTCCAGTGACCAACGGTCACCCATACCCTTGGCGAGATTGCCGTGGCCGTGGGTGTGGCCGTTGATCAGCCCGGGATGCAGCAGCATGCCGGTGGCGTCGACCTCGGTTGCCCCGGCCGGCGCCGTGAGGCCCGGCGCGCCCAACTCCTGGATCGTATCGCCCGCGATCAGGATGTCGGTGACGGGGGCGGTGTGTGTCTCCACGTCGAGCAGACGGCCGTTGCGGACGATGGTGTAACGGTCGGTCATGCGTTGATCCTCAGGCATTCATCGCCGGCGTGCCGCCCGGCGACCAGGGGAAGAAGTGGCGTTCGATCAAGACCACCAGCTGGAACAGGACGATGCCCATCACCGACAGGATGATCAGGGCGGAGAAGGCCAGCGGCGTCTGGAAGAACGCGGTCGACGTGATGATGAAGTAGCCGAGGCCGCGGTCGGCATTGACGAACTCGGCCACCACGGCGCCGACGACGGCCAGCGTGACCGCAACCTTCAGGCCGGAGAAGATCATCGGCACCGCGTAGGGCAGGCGGATGCGCCAGAGGATGGCGAGCCATGAGCCGCGATAGGAGCGGCCGAGTTCGACCAACTCCTTGGGCACCGTCAGCAGGCCGGTCGCGACCGAGATCACCAGCGGAAAGAACGCCACCAGGAACGTGACGACGATCCGCGGCAACTCGTTGGCGCCGAGAATGATCACGAGCAGCGGTGCGAGCGCCACCTTGGGGATCGACTGGGTCAGCACCAGAAGCGGATAGACGGCGTTGGCGACGTAGACCGACGAGGTGAGCAGCACGGCGAGCGGCAGGCTGATCACCACGGACGCCACGAACCCCAGCATCACGGTCCTGAGCGTCGCCAAGCTGTGGCCACCCAGCACGGCGAGGTTCTGGGTGCTGTCGGTCCAGATGCGCGACGGCGACGGCAACAGATAGACCGGGATGGCGAATGCGCTCACCGCCCATTCCCACACCACCAGCAGCAGCACGAAGGCGGCCAGCGGCACGCCGACGTCCTGTAGCAGCGGAGCCAGGCGGCGCCCGGCCGAAGGCCGCGCCTCAAGCTGCGACGAGACCTCGGTCGCCGAAGATACGGGCGCGGATGCGCTGCGCGCAGTGTTGGAATGCATCGTGACCTTCCATGCCGAACTGCCGCGGATGCGGCAGGGGAACCTCGATCAGATCTTGGATCCGGCCCGGTCGCGGCGACATCACGACGACCCGATCCGACAACAGCACCGCCTCGCTGATCGAGTGGGTGACGAAGACGATGGTCTTCGGCCGCTCGCGCCTGAGCCGCATCAACTCCAGGCTCATCTCCTCGCGGGTGAGCGCATCGAGCGCCCCGAACGGCTCGTCCATCAACAGGATGGACGGGTCGTGCATCAGCGCCCCGCAGATCGCCGCACGCTGCTGCATGCCCCCCGAAAGTTCGTTCGGAAGCCTTGTGGCGAACCCGCCGAGACCCACGAGATCCAACAATTCGTGCGCCTGAGCACGGGCGGCCGCGTCCACCGGCCGGTGCAGCATCCGCAGTGGGAACAGCAGATTGTCCTCGATGCTGGCCCACGGCAGGAGCGTAGGGCTCTGGAAGACCAAGCCGGTGTCCACCCTCGGTCCAGCCACCGGCTGGCCGTCGATGACGATCCGCCCGGTTGTGGGGGGCAAGAGGCCGGCGATCAGCCGCAACAGGGTGGATTTGCCACAGCCCGACGGGCCGACCAGGGAGATCAGTTCGTGCTCGCGAACCTCCAGATCGATATCTTCGAGCGCGTGGACCACGGCGCCGTCGCGGCTGGCGAAGTGCCGCGCGACGGCCTCGATGCGGATCAACCCTCGGGCACCAAGCTGGTATCGATCACCACCGTCGGATCCCAACTCGGGTCCAACTCCTGCGCTTCGGCGATTACCTCCCAGGTGAAGGCCAAGCGGTCGGGATCGAAATTGCCGAAGCCGGTGCTCGCCGAGTGCTCGTTGAAGACGAAGCCGAGGGTCGCTTCCAGACTGCCCAGGCAGTCGTCGTAGGCTACTTCCGGTACGCGCTCGACGTGCAGTTGGCAGGCCTCCTCCGGATTGTCGCGCGCCCACAGAAACACCTCTTGGATCGCGGCGAGGAAGCGCCTGACCAAGTCCGGATTCTGCTCGATCATGCGGTCGCTCGCGACCACCGTGACGGCATAGATGGCGAAGCCGACCTCCTCGAAGGGCAACACCCGAATGCGTTCGCCGACCTGCTCCGCCGCCTTGTTCTGGTAGTACTCGTGGATGGAATAGAACGGTGCGGCGTCGATCTGCTTTTGAATCAACAGCGGCGCCATGGCAGCGCCGTCGGTATTCACCCAGACGATCTGCGAGGCATCGGTGCCGGAGCGCTCGGCGATCTTGGGGAAAAACAGGCGGTGGCTATTGCCCGGGGTGATGCCGATGCGCTTGCCCTCCAGACCCTGGAAGTTCTCGATGCCGCTGCTCTCCAAGACGAACAGCGAGTGCGGCGAGTGCGTATAGATGGCGTGGATCGCCTTGACCGGCATGTCGCTGCGGGCGCGGGCCGCAAGCACGGCGCTCAGATCGGCCACGGCGAATTCGAATGCACCCGTGGCGAGCTTGGTCACGGTGTCGCCCGAGCCGTAGCCGCGGCTGACGGTGACGTCGATGCCATGCTTCTCGAAGATGCCCTTCGACCAGCCACCGTAGTACATCGCGTGCTCACCGGACGGAATCCAGTCGGTCTGGAAACGCACCTGGTCCAGCGCCGAGGCGGGCGTGCTCAGAACTGCCGACAGCAGTAGCGCCGAGCCGATGCAACGCGCACAATGGGCTCGTAACATGGCAATCCCTCCCTGGATGTTTGCCGCGACGGTAGTGCAGCGTTCCCCCGCGAGCAACTGCCGTGCCATCGCGGCAGCACGTTTTCACTGGGCGGCCTGGAGTAGCCGATCGAGCGCCAACTCCGCCTCCAAGCGGTCGGCCAGCCCGTCCAGCGTGCGCTCGATGGTCAACCCGTAAGCAAGATCGGAGGCTTCGGCACCCCAGCGCCGCAACAGCCAACGGCGGAAAGGATCGGCCGCGAACAGGCCGTGGAGGTAGGTGCCGACGATGCGGCCGTCCGGGGAGACGGCACCCTCCGGCCGGCCGGCGACGGCGAAGGCGGGGCGCGCGCGGTCGGGACCCGCGGTGCGGCCGACGTGCATCTCGTAGCCGGTCGCCGTCTCGCCGTCCGGCCAGACGCGGGCCTCGACCGAAGTCAGCGTCTTGTCGGCGGTGAGCACCGTGTCGACCTGGAGCAGCCCGAGACCGGCGTCGCGGCCGGGCGGTCCCTCGATGCCGTCCGGGTCGGCGACGGTCCGCCCGAGCATCTGATAGCCGCCGCAGAGCCCGAGCACGCGACCGCCGCGCCGCACGTGGGCCATGAGGTCCACGTCCCAACCCTCGCGGCGGAAGGCGGCCAGGTCCGCCCGCGTCGCCTTGGAGCCGGGCAGCAGCACGAGGCCCGCGTCGGCCGGCAGCGGGCGGCCCGAAAGGACGATCTCGACCGTGACGCCGGGCTCGGCCGCGAGCGGGTCGAGGTCGTCGAAGTTGGCGATGCGAGGGGTGCGCGGCACGACGATCTTGAACGCGCCCTCGGCGCCGCGGCGATGGTCGAGGCCCATCACGTCCTCCGCGGGCAGGCGCCAGGCGTCGTCGAACCAGGTGACGACGCCCAGATTGGCGAGCCCGGTCAATGTCTCCAGGATGGGGTGGGCGGTGTCGAACAGGGACGGGTCGCCGCGAAAGCGATTGACGATGTAGCCTCGAAGCAGCGCCCGCTCGGCGGGCTCCAGCAGGCTCACGGTGCCGACCAACGCGGCGATGACACCGCCGCGCTCGATGTCGCCGACCAGTACCACCGGCACGTCGGCCGCGAGCGCGAAGCCCATGTTGGCGATGTCGCCCCGACGCAGGTTGACTTCCGCCGGGCTGCCCGCGCCCTCGACCAGAACCAGGTCGTGGGCGGCTTTCAACCGTGCGAAGCTGTCGAGCACGGCCGGCATCAGGTCCGGTTTGAGCGCGTGGTAGGCGCGCGCGTCGTAGCGGCCGCGCAGCCGGCCCTGCACCACGACCTGGGCGCCGCGTTCGGTCTCGGGCTTCAAGAGCACCGGGTTCATGTCGCTGTGCGGCTCGAGGCCGGCGGCCAGCGCCTGCAACGCCTGCGCCCGGCCGATCTCGCCGCCGTCGACGGTGACGGCCGCGTTGTTGGACATGTTCTGCGGCTTGAACGGCGCGACCCGCAGGCCGCGGCGGCGAAACGCCCGGCAGAGCCCCGCCACCAGCAAGGACTTGCCGACGTTGGAGCCGGTGCCCTGGAGCATGAGGGCGCGGCTCAAGAGCGGCTGGCCGCTGCGTCGGTGCTGCGACCGCCCGTCAGCCGCACCAGATCGCGCCGCGGCGGGAGCCGATGCGTCCGGGCGTAGTCGCGGCTGAACTGGGACGGGCTGTCGTAGCCGACGCGGAAGCCCGCCTCGGCGGCGGTGATACCCTCCATCACCATCAGCCGGCGCGCCTCCTGCAGCCGGATGCGGTTGCGGTACTGCAGCGGCGTCATGGCGGTGACGGCGCGGAAATGCGCGTAGAAGGACGACGGGCTCATGCCGGCGACGGCGGCGAGCCGGTCGGCTGCACAGGGCGTGGCGTAGTGTTGCCGGATGAAGCGGACCGCGCGGCCGATCTGGTTCAGCCGGCTCTCGCCATGGGCGATCTGGCGCAGGATGTCGCCCTGTGGGCCGGCCAGCAGCCGATGCAGGATCTCCCGCTCCACCAGCGGGGCCAGCACGGCCGCGTCGTGCGGCGCGTCGAGCAGTCCGAGGAGCCGCGCCGCCGCGTCGATCAACTGCGGCGTCGTCGGGCCGAGACCGGCGCCTGCGACGTCTGTTCGCCGCGGCCGGTCCGCCAGCACGAGCTCCGTCAACACGGCCCGGTCCAACTCCAACCGCAGACAGAGATAGGGTGCATCGGCGCTGGCTTCGACGACGGCGCCCATGACCGGCAGGTCGACGCCGACGACGAGATGGTCCGATGCGTCGTAGACATGCACCTCGTCGCCGATCGTCGCCCGCTTGCGCCCCTGGGCGACGATGCAGCACGACGGTTCGTAGAGGGTGTGGAGCGGTGCGGTGACCGCGGAGGAACGCACCAGTGCGACGCGCGGCAGCGCCGTGGCATGGTTGCCGTCGGACGGTGCGTGGCGGCGGATCAGCGCGGCGAGCGTCGTGGTCGTCTCCATCGGGCCATGATCGCCGTTCGCCGCCCGGCGCCAAGCCCCTTCCGCCGTCTTTCGGAGGATCGTGCAAGGATGGCGGAGGTGCCGTCTACCGCACCGCGGCGCGGCCATGCGATCTCCAGGCGAGGACGCCGGGCCTGCCGGCGTTCCTATCCCCGACGACGAGGAGACGAGGGCCATGGGTATCGAGGACAAGGTGGTGCTGATCACCGGCGCCAGCAGCGGTATCGGTGCCGCCACCGCGCGGCAACTCGGCGCTGCGGGCGCGAGGCTGATGCTCGGCGCGCGGCGCACCGATCGCCTCGACGACCTGGCGTCGACGATCTGTGCAGCCGGCGGCACCGTCGCGTATCGCCGGCTGGACGTGACCAGCCGGGCCGATGCCGCCGCCTTCGCCGAGGCGGCCGTTGCCGAGTTCGGTCGGATCGACGTGATGGTCAACAATGCGGGCGTGATGCCGCTATCGGCCATGTCGGCGGCGAGGGTCGACGAGTGGGACCGGATGATCGACGTCAACGTCAAGGGCGTGCTCTACGGCATCGCCGCCGTGCTGCCGGTCATGAACCGGCAGGGCGCGGGGCAGATCGTCAACGTCGCCTCGATCGGCGGCCTCGCGGTCGTGCCGACGGCGGCCGTCTATTGCGCGACGAAGTATGCGGTACGGGCCATCTCGGACGGCCTGCGGCAGGAGAGCGACACGATCCGCGTGACCTGCGTCTACCCGGGCGTGGTGGACTCGGAACTGGCCGACGCGATCACCGATCCGGCAGCGGCGGAAGCGATGGCCGCCTATCGCCGGATCGCATTGAAGCCGGAGGCCATCGCCGCCGCGATCGCCCACGTCATCGCCCAGCCCGTCACCGTCGACACGAGCGAGATCGTCGTGCGTCCGACGGCAAGCCTTTGACGCGACGCTGGAGACCGACGGACTCTGGCGCATGGGCGGATTGCGAACGCGACCCTGGGCCGATGCCGCCTTTCCCCCTAACTGAGCCATCGGGGAGGATGGATCATGGTCGAGACGGCGCGCGTGGCGGCGACGGGGCCGAAGGCTGCGGGGCACGCCCACGAGCATCTCGTCATGCTCGCGGTGGTGACCGTGCTTTGGGGCCTGAACTGGCCCGCGTTGAAGGTGGCGGTCGAGGGCTTCGAGCCGTGGGCGATGCGCGCCGCCGTGCTGGTGGCCGCCAGCCTTACCCTGTTCGCCATCGGCCGCAGCCGCGGCAGCGACCTACGGCTGAAGCGAGCGCACTGGGGGGCCATCCTGGTGCCGGCGGCGATGGTGGCCGGATGGCACGTCTTCTCCGCCTTCGGCCTGACCCATCTCGGCGGCGGCAGGGCCGCGATCATTGCCTTCACCATGCCGCTCTGGGCGGCGATCCTCTCGGTGTGGTGGCTGCACGAGCGGGTCGAGCCGCGGCGCATCGCGGCACTGGCCCTGGGCCTTGCCGGCCTCGCGTTCCTGTTGATCGACGACCTTGCCCGGTTGCAGGCGGCCCCGGTCGGCGTCGGGCTGATGTTGTGCGCGGCGCTCTGCTGGGCGATCGGCACCGTCGCGACCAAGGCGACCGACTGGCGCATGTCGGCCATCGTGCTGACCGCGTGGCAGCTCGGGCTCGGCTCGATCCCCGTTGTCCTGGTCGCCTCGCTGCGCGGTGCCCCGACCGGGATCGAGACCGCCGACTGGGCGGCGTGGACGGGGCTCGCCTACACCGTCTTCGTGGCCATGGTGTTCTGCTTCTGCGCCCACATCCGGCTGGTGACGCTGTTGCCGGCGACGGTTGCCGCCATCGGCATCATGGCCATCCCCATCGTCGGCCTGTTGAGTTCGGCCTGGCTTCTGGGCGAGCCTCTGGGCGTGCCCGAACTGGCGGCCCTTGCCCTCGTGGTGGGCGGTCAGGCCGTTCTCTTCTGGAAGCCGAGGAGCGTCCGCCCATGAGCCTCCGCATCCTCTACACCACCTTCGCCGACGAGGCCCAGGCGAAGGGCTTCGCCGACCGCGTCCTGGCGGCGGAACTGGCCGCCTGCGTCAACCTCGTTCCCGGCGTCCGCTCGCTCTATCGCTGGCAGGGCACGTTGCAGGACGAGGCCGAGGTGGTCGCGCTGGTGAAGACCCGGCCGGCACTGGTGGAGCCGCTGCTCGCGCTCGCCCGCGCGATCCACCCCTACGACACGCCGGCGTTGATCGTTCTGGCACCGGAGACGGTCGACGCCGCTTTCGCCGAGTGGGTGGCCGCCGTCACCAGCGCGCCCGCTGCCTCCTGATCAGGCGGCGAGCGGTGCCGTCGGATCGCTCGCCTGTGCCACGAGCGGCGCCAGCGGCGTTTCGGCGCGCGGACCGTACTGCTGGATGATGCGGCCGGCGGCGAGCGACGCGAGCCGGCCGGCGGCGCCGAGCCCCAACCCGTGGGTCAGGCCGTGCAACAGGCCGGCGGCATAGAGATCGCCGGCGCCGGTGGTGTCGACGATCTGCTCGACCGCCGCGGCATCGACGACGTGGACCTCGTCGCCGCCGAGCACCACCGACCCCTTGGCACCGCGGGTGAGGGCCGCGATCTCCACCCGGCCGCGCACCGCCTGCAATGCCGCGTCGAAGTCGTCGGTCTCGAACAGGCTGCTGATCTCCGCCTCGTTGGCGAACAGGATATCGACGTGGCTGGCGATCAGCTCGCGGAAGTCGTCACGCCAGCGGTCGACGCAGAAGGGATCGGAAAGGCTGAGCGCCACCTTGCGGCCGTTGGCGTGGGCCAGCTCGGCCGCCTCGAGACACGCCGCCTTGGCGGCCGGCTTGTCGTAGAGATAGCCTTCCAGGAGCGTGATTGCCGCCCCCTCGATCAATGCCGGCTGGAGGTCCTTCGGCCCCAGCTCGACGCAGGCGCCGAGATAGGTGGCCATGGTCCGCTGGCCGTCCGGGTGGACGAAGGCGAGGCAGCGCGCCGTAGGCGGGCCGTCGTTGGCCGGCGGGTTGACGAAGCTGACGCCGACGGCAGCGCAGTCGTGGGCGAAGATGCGGCCGAACTGGTCGTCACGTACGCGGCCGACGAAGCCGGCGCGCCCGCCCATGGCGGCCACCGCCGCCATCGAGTTGGCGCAGGAGCCGCCCGACATCTCGACCGACGGACCCATCAGCCCGTAAAGCCGATCCGACCGCTCCGCATCCACCAGGGTCATGGCACCGACGGCGAGGTCGGCCTCTGCCACTGCGGCCACCGGGGCCGGGCCGATCACGTCGACCACCGCGTTGCCGATACCCACGACGTCCAAGCTCGCGCCCGCCAAGGCTCGTTCCAACATGCCACTCTCTCGAAGTTGCGGATGCGGGCGAGTATAGGGCGGTGACGCGAGGCCGCAACGCAAGCGGACGGACGACGTCCACAGGTCAGCCGGCAGGCATCGGTGATTGTCTCGCGGCGCCGCTCGAGGCATGGCTCGCATCGGCATTGGTCGACCCGTCGGCGTGAGGTCGTTGGCATTGTCGCCCAAGTCGATTAAAACTCGTGACAATCGCCTTTAACGTGGGAGTTCCGATGTTCCGCAGACGCGATCCCGCCGCTCCGGCGGAGTCCGACGTGCAGCCGACTTTGGCAGGTGGCAAGGTGGAGATCCCGCGTCGCGTGGTGGACGTGCCGGTTGGCCCGTCGGCGTCGAACGGGACCGCTCAGGTCGCCGCACGGCCGGTCACGGGCGTCGAGCCCACCGCACCCGTCACCCCGGCAGCCCCATCGACGGGGCGGCAGTTGACGGTGGGCGAGGGCATCCGGCTCAAGGGCGAGATCAGCGCCTGCGACCGGCTCGTGGTCCAGGGCCACGTCGACGCGACCTTGGAGGTCAGCGATCTTCTGGAGGTGGCGAAGGGTGGCTGCTTCGAGGGCCGAACGGAGGTGGAGGCGGCCGAGATCGCCGGCCATTTCCGCGGCGATCTCGTCGTCCGTGGCCGCCTTTTGGTGCGCAGCACCGGGGTGGTCGAGGGGACGATCCGCTTCGGCGAGCTCGAGATCGAGCGGGGCGGCCAGCTCAGAGGCAACGTTGCCGCCAACGACAAGGACCAGGAAAGCGGTCCGAAGCTCGCCCCCGTCATCAGTGCTGCGGGCGGCCAGGGCGACGACTGAAGCGGGTCACTTCGGCGGGTCGTCCGCGGGTTTCTTGCCCTCCAGGATGGCAGGATCGATGCCGGCCGCCCGCGCGAGATCGACCGTGCCACTGCCGCGCCGCGCCGGTTGCTGTTGCTGCGGATGCGGCGCCCAGGCGGTGGCGAACAGGAGATCGACGGTCACGTTGATGCGGCCCCGCGCATCGGTATCGTCGCGGGCGTAGCATTCGAACGCGCGGCGCAGCACGTCGCGGCGCAACGGGCAGCGGGACCGCTCGGCGAGCAGGTTGGCCTCGCCGGCGCGGCGGAGGTCCCGCAGCAGCGCCAACGGATCGGCATAGGTCAGCGTCAACCGGTCGACGTCGACGACCGGCAGGGCGAAGCCCGCGCGCTGCAAGAGGGCACCGAGATCGCGCACGTCGGTGAAGGGGCTGACCCGCGGGCTGGCGCCGCCCGTGACCTCGGCCTCGGCGCGCATCAGCGCGCGGCGCAATTCGACCAGCGTGTCGCCGCCGGGAAAACTGACCAGCAGCAGGCCGTCGGGCCGCAGGCACGCGCGGAGCTGAACGAGCAGGCCCGGCAGGTCGTTGACGTGGTGCAGACTGCCGGCGCTGAGGACCGCATCGAAGCTCTCGGGCGCGAAGGGCAGGGCCTCCAGTTGGCCCGCCACGCGCGGCGGCGGCGCCATGGAACACAGGCGAGGCGAGGGGTCGAGCGTCACGGTGCGGCAGTGCGCCAGCCGACGGGCGAGCAGGCCGTGGCGCCCACCGAGGTCGAGCACGTCGACGAAGCTGCGCTTGATCTCGCCCAGACGACCCAACAGCCGCGAGGCGATCTCGTCCAACAGGAACGCGTCCGCCGCCATCGCTTGGGCGTGGCGGTCGCGCTGACGCCGCAGTGCCGCGAGGTCGAAGAGGGTCGGAACGCTCATGGCGAGCACATGGGGAGCGCTGCGCCTCCGTCCAGCCGCTCAGCGCAGGTAGGTGGGCAGGAACGTCACCAGTTCGGGCACCAGGATGAGCAGGGCGATCACCAGGAAGATGGGGACGAGGAACGGCAGCATCGCCCGCACCACCGCCTCGTAGGGTAGCTTGGTGATGCCGACCAGCACGTAGAGCACGTTGCCGAACGGCGGCGTGATGACGCCGACCGAGAGGGTGATCACCATCATCACGCCGAAATAGACCGGATCGATGCCGAGCGAGCGGATCGACAGCATGAAGATCGGGGTGAAGATCAAGACGGCCTCGACCACCGACATGAAGCAGCCGATGACGAGGAAGAAGCCCATGATCGCGAACAGCAGCGCGGTCGTGCCGAGGTCGAGGCCGGTCAGCATCATCGCCAGCGACTGCGGAATCTGCAGGCGGACGAGCAGCCAGCCGTAGAAAGTGGCGATGGCGATGATGAACAGGATGATGGCGGTGAACTGCACGGTGGAGCGCAGCACCCAGACGATCTCGCGGAAGCCAAGTTCGCGGTAGACCACGGTGCCGAGGAAGAGGGCGTAGATCGAGGCGACGGCACCCGACTCGGTGGGCGTGAAGATGCCCGACCAGATGCCGCCAACGATGATGACGGGGGTCAGGAGCGGAAAGAAGGCGCGGGCGCCGAGGCAGCCGACCTCGCGCAGGCTCGGCCGCGGCGAGACCGGCAGGTCGATGCGGTAGGAGTAGACCAGCACCATCGCCATCAGGGCGAGGCCGAGCACGATGCCGGGGATGATGGCGGCGATGAACAGTGCCGAGACGCTGGCGCCGGACAGCCAGCCATAGACCACCATGGCAACCGACGGCGGGATGATCGGGCCGATGACGCTGGAGGCGCCGGTGATGCCGGTGGAGAACCACAAGGGGTAGCCACGCTCGTTCATCGCCTTGATCTCGAGCTGGCCGAGCCCCGCGGCATCGGCGGCGGCGGTGCCGGACATGCCGGCGAAGATCATGGACGCGAGGACGTTGACGTGGCCGAGCCCGCCCCGGATGTGCCCCACCAGGGCGTTGGCGAAGTCGAAGATGCGGTTGGTGGCGCTGCCGACGTTCATCAGCGTCGCGGCGAGGATGAAGAAGGGGATCGCCAAGATCGGGAAGGAGTTGATGCCGCGCAGCATCTGCAGCGCGAACAGCTCGGTCGGGATCGCTGCGAAGCCGCCGTCGATCACCAGGACGGCGAGGCAGGTGAGGCCGATGGAGACGGCAACCGGCACGCCGAGCACGAACAGCGCCACCATGAGCCCGAGGAAGATGACCAGATAGTCCAAGGGCTAGGTTCCGAGCGGCAGGGTCATGGCGCGGCCTCGCGCAGGCCCCGCAGCATGTGGATCAGCGAGAACACGATCATGCCGCCCACGCCGACCACCAGCGCCAGGTAGAGATAGGTGAAGCTGATGCCCAGCGCCGTCGTCGTGTTGTTGGCGCTCGTGAACATCATCCGGTAGGCCCCGATCCAGATGACGGCGAACAGCGCCAGGGACGACAGCTCGACGAGCAGGCGGAGACCGGTGTTGGCGATGCCGTGGAGCCGCCGCAGCAGCACGTCGATGACGATGTGCTGACGGCGGCTCCAGGCGGCGGCGGCACCGGTGGCGACCATCCACAGACACAGGCCGGACGCGACTTCCTCCGCCCAGGGGACCGAGGTGTGCAGCACCGACCGCGCGAACACGGCCCAGCCGACGATCGCCAACAAGGCGGCCATCATGGCGATGGACGACAGGTCGAAGATCGTGCGTAGAGCGCGTTCGATGCGGTCGAGCACCGGGCGGGTCTCAGTTGGCGGCGGCGATGGCGGCCTCCACGTCGTCGGCGACCCCGGGCGCCATGTTGCCCATGGCCCGCTCGATCGCCGGCATGGCCGCTTGGCGGAAGGCCATCTGGTCGACGTCGATGAAGGTCATCCCGTTCGCCTTCAACTGCTCGATGTAGTACTCGTCCTTCTCGTCCTCGACCGCGTTGCCGTAGAGCCGTGCCTCCTCGACGGCCTCGGCCACCATCTGCCGGTCCTCTTCCGAGAGGCTGGTCCACCAGCGCTCGCTGGCGATGTAGTGCCAGGGGAAGGAGAGGTGGCCGGTCATGATGATGTAGTCCTGCACCTCCCACATCTGCCGGGTATAGGGCGAGGCGAGGCTGTTCTCGTGTGCCTCGACTTGGCCCGTGCGCATGGCGAGGTAGATGTCCGGCGCCGGGATGACGACAACCTGCACGCCGAGCGTCTCCCAGACGTCCAGCCACAAGGGGATCTGCGGCAGCCGCATCCTGAGACCGGCGAGGTCCGCCGGCTCGTTGATCGGCTTGTTGGAGGTCATGTGGCGAAAGGCCCGCTTCTGCGGCCCGAGATAGACCACGCCGCCGCGCTCGCGGGCCTGCTCTTGGAGCGCCTTGCCGCTGTCGGTCTGCATGTAGGCCTCGACCGCTTCCCAGGTCGGGAACAGGAACGGCACCGAGATGGCGTCGTATTCGGGCGCGTACTGGTTCATGAAGTTGCCGCCGGTCAGTGCCATCTGCGTCTGGCCGAGGTTCAACAGCTCCAATACCGCGTTCTCGTCGCCGAGTTGGCCGCCGAGGTAGAAGCGAACCTCGAAGCGGCCGTCGCTGCGCTCCTCCAACAGCTCCTTGAACTTCTGGAGGGCTGCCTCCTCGGAGCCGCCCGAACTCATGGTGTTGTGGATCTCGATGACGTTTTGCGCCTGGGCTGCCCCCACCAGCGTGAAGCCGGCGAAGACGGCGCCGAGCCAGGTTCCGCGCATGATCGACATGACCTAACCTCCCAAAATGTGGCCGCCTCGCGGCCTTACGCTCCGGTGCCCGCGGCTGCCCGCAGGGGTCCCAGAATCTCGTCGTCGTGCTCGCCCAGCTCCGGCGCCGGCAGGCGCACGGTGCAGGGTGTCGCCGAAAGCTTGACCGGAAAGCCCAGCATCCGCACGGGCGCTTTACCGGGCCGGGCGACCTCGATCGCCATCTCCTGCGCCTGGACCTGGGGGTCGGCGAACACTTCGGCGAGGTTCTGCACCTTGCCGCAGGGCACGCCCGCCCGGTTCAGAAGCTCGATCCAGTGCGCCTGCGTGTCGGTCCGCATGCGCGCGTCGATCACCTCGCGCAACGCGTCGCGGCGGGCGAAGCGGGCCTCGTTGCTGGCGAAGCGCGCGTCGTCCAAGAGGTGCTCGAGCTCGATGGCGCGCAAGAACCGCCGCAGGATGGTGTCGTTGCTGGGGGCCACCGCCACCTCGCCGTCGCTGGCGGTGAACAGGCCGTAAGGTGCCACCAGCGGATGATCGTTGCCGGTCCGGGGCGGTAGCCGGCCGGTGGCGAAGTGCTCGGAGGCGAGATAGGCCATGAACGACAGGATGCCGTTGACCATGGCGCTCTCGACGTGCTGGCCGCGGCCGCTGAGGTTGCGCGCGTGCAGCGCGTTGACGATGCCGAAGGCGCCGTAGAGTCCGGCGACGAGATCGGTGATCGGCTGGCCGGAACGCATGGGCGGCTGATCGGCCGCGCCGTTCACGCTCATGAAGCCGCTCATCGCCTGCACGACGAAGTCGAAGGCCGGCCGGTCGACATAGGGGCCGGTGCTGCCGTAGCCGTTGACGTTGCAGGTGACGAGGCGGGGGTTCAGCGCCTCCAGTCGTTCCGTCGCGAAGCCCATCTTGGCGAGCACGCCGGGACGGTAGTTGTCGACCAGGACGTCGGCCGTCTCGATCAGGCGGGCAAGCAGGGCCTTGCCCTCGTCCGTGTAGAGGTCGAGGACGACCGACTTCTTGTTGCGGTTGAAGGAAGCGAAGTACCAGCTGTCGCCGTCCTTCAGCGTTCCTTGCACGCGCACGGGATCGCCTTCCGGGCTCTCCACCTTGATGACCTCGGCGCCCATGTCGGCGAGCAGCATGGTGCAGAAGGGACCGGCGAGCACGCGGGTGAGGTCGACGACGCGGATGCCGTCGAGGGGCGGGCGGTCCATCAGCCGCAGGCCGTCGCGACTTCGTCGAGTCGGCGAAGGGCGAGCCGCGGCCCCGCCTTCATCACCTGGCCCGGCAGCTCGCGGCCGATCACGGCCTCGACGCGCTTCGCCGCCTGGGTCACGGCGTCGAGGTCGATGCCGGTCTCGTGGCCGCATTCGTGGAGCAGGTAGAGCAGGTCCTCGGTGCAGATGTTGCCGGTCGCCCCCGGCGCGAACGGACAGCCGCCGAGACCGCCGAGCGCGGACTCGTAGAGGTCGACGCCTTCCATCAATCCGGCGAGCACGTTGGCAAGGCCCGAGCCGCGGGTGTTGTGGAAGTGGAGCGCGATGTCGGTGGAAGGCACGGCCGCTCGCAAGGCCCGGCAGCGGTCGGCGACCAGGGGCGGTGTCGCCATGCCGGTGGTGTCGCCCAGCGTGACGTGGTGGATGCCGAGATCGGCGTAGGCCTTGGCGATGTCGACCACTTGGGCCGTGGCGACGTTGCCTTCGAACGGGCAGCCGAACGAGGTGGCGATGGCTCCCTGCACGGCAATGCCCGCCTCGGCGGCGATCCGGCACACGTCGGCGAAGCCGGCGAGCGACTGCGCCACGCTACGGTTGACGTTCTTGGCGTTGTGGCTCTCCGAGGCGGAGAGGAACACCACCATGGCGTCGACGCCGGCCTTGGCGGCGGCCTCCGCACCCCTGGGGTTCGGCACCAGGGCCGTCAGCTTTACGCCCGGCCGGCGATCGATGCCAGCCATCACCTCGGCGGCGTCGCGCAACTGCGGCACCGCCTTCGGCGACACGAAGGAGGTGACCTCGAACTGTTGCACGCCCGCGGCGATCAGCCGGTTGACCGTCTCGATCTTGACCGCCGTGGGGATGAAGCCGGGCTCCGCCTGGAACCCGTCGCGCGTCCCCACCTCCACCACGCGCACCCGTCTTGGGCCGATCGGCCACGTCGTCTCCGCCACGCTTCGATCCTCGCCTTGCCGCGGTCCTCGGGTCTAGCCGTCGGCGGCGTCGGTGAAAAGAGCCGAGGCGTGGCGTGCCGAACGCGCTAGGGTCGGTGGACGATCGGGGAGAGAGCGATGCAGCGGATCACCATCACCATCGAGGACGACTTGCTCGCCTGGGTCGACCAGGTGATGCGCCGCCGTGGCTATCCCAGCCGCTCGGAGGCATTCCGGGACCTGGTGCGCGAGAGCCTGGGCCGCGAGGCGGCGGCGGCCGACGGCGGCGGGCCCTGCGTCGCCACGCTCACCTACGTCTACGACCACGAACGCCGCGACCTCGCCCGTCGGCTGACCCATGTCCAGCACGACCACCACGAACTGAACGTCGCCACCCTGCACGTCCATCTCGGCCACGACACTTGCCTGGAGGTCGCGGTGCTGAAGGGGCCGCACGGGGCGGTGCAGGAGTTGGCCGACGCCGTGGTCACCCAGCGCGGCGTCCGGCACGGCCATCTGCATGTCGTGCCCGGCGGCGAGCACGGCACGGACTAGGGGTCGCGGCCCGACGCGACGTGGACGTTACCGCAGGTACGGTTTTCCCCTCGCCCGGCATCGGTTCGGGTTCGCGCATGCGCGCCCTGCATGCTTGACACGGCACCGTGCGGCTTTATTGCCTAAACAGTACCGGACGCCGGCAAGTTCTCGTAACGGCACGGCACCGGCTGTAACTCGACGTCACTGATGTCGTGACGTCGAGCTTGGTTATCGTGCTGCGCTCGCTGCCGTTGCATTTCGATGGTGCCGTGGGACACTTCGGCTGCGCGCGCAATCGGGTCATGGCGAGGCGCTTCATCGATGCACCGACAGAGTTTCTGGTCAGGACTGGTGGTGGTCGGTTGCGCCGTGCTGGCGCTTTTCTGGATCATCCCGACCTATGCCGGTCGTGCCTTCATGCCGGGGATGCCGCCGGATTTGCTGCCGCGGGTCGCCGCCTGGATCATGCTGCTCAGCGGCCTCTGCGTGGTCACGGTCGCGGCTTTGGGCCTCGTTCGCTCCGGCGAGCGGTTGGTGACGGCCGAGATCGACTGGCGGGCCATCGGCTGGGCGGCATGGCCGTTCCTTTACGTCGGCCTCTTCGTCTACCTGCTCACCCAGTTCAAGGTCACCCATGTCGGTGCACCGATGATCGCGCTCATGCTCGTACTGCTCGGCGAGCGGCGCTGGTACGTGGTGATCCCCTGTGCACTGGCGCCGGTCGGGCTACTCTACCTGCTGTCGGTCCACCTGATGCGCGTGGGCGTGGTCTAGCGATGGACCTCGACGTCCTCGGTGCCGCGATCGGCGAAGCGCTCACCGTCGCGTCCTTCATCGGCATCGGCGGCGGGGTGTTCCTCGGCTACGTCATCGGCGTCATTCCGGGCCTCAGCCGGTCGGTGGCGATCGCCATCGCCATCCCGCTCACCTTCTACATGACGCCCTACATCGCCATCTCGTTCCTGATCGGGCTGTCGAAGGGCACCGCCGCCGGCAGCGCGGTCTCGGCGATCCTGTTGAACGCGCCGGGCGAGGCCTCGTCGGCGGCGACCTGCCTCGACGGCTATCCGATGGCCAAGGCCGGCCGGCCCAAGACCGCACTCAAGATCGGCCTCCTTGCCTCGGTCATCGGCGACATCCTGGCCACCATCATCCTCATCTTCGTCGCCATCCCCTTCGCCCGCGTGGCGCTTCTGTTCGGCCCCTACGAGATGGCGGCGATCCTCGCCTTCGCGCTGGTGTTCATCGCCGGGCTCTCCGGCGGGTCGCTCTTCAAGGGGCTCGCCGCCGGCGGCTTCGGCATCTTCCTCGGCACCATCGGCCTCGACCCGCAGTCGGGATTGCCGCGCCTCACCTTCGGCTACACGGAGTTGATGGACGGGATGCCGTTGATTGCCGTCGCCATCGGCACGCTCGCGCTCTCCGAGATGTTCGTGCAGTCGGAGCGCTTGCGAACCGAGCGCGGCGGCATGTCGGTCAAGATCGAGAACCGGCCGGACGACGTGCTGCGGTGGCGCGAATTCAAGGTCACCATCCCGACCATCCTGCGTGGGACCGGGGTCGGCACCTTCGTCGGCGCCCTGCCGGGCCTCGGCCCGTCGGTGGGCTCGTTCATGTCCTACGGCATGGCGCAACGCGCCTCGAAGACGCCCGAGCGCTTCGGCAAGGGGGCGCCCGAGGGCATCGCCGCCTCGGAATCGGCCGACAATGCGGTGATCCCGGCAGCCCTCATCCCGCTGTTCGGTCTCGGCATCCCCGGCAACGTTTCGGCCGCTCTCTTGATCGGCGCTTTCGCCATTCACGGCATCACGGTCGGCCCGTTGCTCCTGCGCGACGAACCCGAACTGCTCTATTCGATCTTCGCCGGCATGATCGTCGCCAGCATCATCATGCTGATGATCGGCTGGTTCGGGCTGATGCTGTTCGCGCAGATCACCCGCGTGCCGCCGCAGGTCGTCATCCCCATCGTCATCTTCTTCTGCCTCTCCGGCATCATGCTACAGGGTTATGGGCCATTCGGCCTCGTCATCCTGATGGGGTTTGCCCTGTTGGGTTACCTGATGAAGAAGTACGACTATTCGTTCGTTACGTTCCTCGTCGCCTTCATCATCACGCCGATGCTGGAGCTGAACCTGCGTCAGAGCATCATCCTGTCGCGGGGCGACCCGATGATCTTGCTGAACCGACCCATCGCCCTGTTCTTCATCGCCTGCACGTTGATTGCCCTCGTCATGCTGGCGCTGCGCACGGTGCAGCGCGCGAAACCCCTGGCGAATGCGCCGGAGGAGGCCTGAGCGTTCCACAACCCCCGAAGGAGACCACCCATGTCCACTCGCTTCCTGGCAGCGTCGGCTTCGGCCGTCGTCCTGGCCCTCGGTACCGTTGGCGATCTCCAGGCCGACGAGTTTCCGACCCGCCCCCTGACCATGGTGATCGGCTTCGCCGCCGGCGGCTCCACCGACATCCAGGGCCGCGTGCTCGCGAACGTGATGGAGGAGCATCTCGGTCAGCCGGTCAATGTGGTGAACCAGCCCGGCGCCGGCAGTGCCGTCGCCTTCACCCGCCTCAAGAACAACACCGACGGCGGCCACACCTTCCTGTTCGGCGGTACCACCGCCTTGACCTTCACGCCGATCATCACCGAGGTCGAGTACGAGATCGACGACTTCGAGTACCTGGCGGCGGTGGCGCTCGGCCAGAACGCCATCGTCACCTCGGCCGAGCAGCCGTTCTCGACGTTCGACGAGATCATCGCCTACGGCAAAGAGAACCCGATGACCTACGCCCAGCAGACGCCGCTGGACCAGGCGATCATCGAGGCGGTGGCGCGGCAGGAGGGCCTGGATCTCGCCATCGTGCCGACCGGCGGCGGCGGCGGCATGGCACCGCTCGTGCTCGCCAACGAGGTCGACTTCGCCTATTCGGGCGGCACCCACGCCCAGTACACGCCGACCGGCGAGATGGTGGTCGCGGCCTTTCTCAGCGCCGAGCGCAGCCCGTTCTATCCCGACGTGCCGACGCTGATGGAGCTGGGCTACGACTACTCGATCGAGGACTACCGGACGATCATCGTGCCGGCCGGCACGCCCGACGCGGCGAAGGCGAAGCTGATCGAGGCGGCCGAGTTCGCCAGCCAGGACCAGCGCTTCATCGACATCACCGAGGGCAACACCTTCTTCCCGGTCGTCTTCATCGGCCAGGAGGAGATGGAGGCCAATGTCCGTCGCATCCGCACCGCCACCGAGGAAGTGATGGCGAGCAACTGACGGCCGGAGACGCCAGGGGGGACTCGATGGTCCCCCCTGGACCCCCCGCTACGGCGGCGTCCGTCACCCGATCCGAGCCTCCGGCCTCGGGGCCGGGGCGCTCCGCCAGGGACGCATCTGCAGCCCCAGTCGCGGCTTCGGTGCGTCGCCGACGCCTTCCAGCGCGCGGTCGAAGATGGCGGCGTTGGGTGGCGGTAGGGTCTCGCGGGCGGCGGCCATCGTCCGCGCCGCCTCGAGCACGGCGTCGAGCGCCGTGCCGGCAGCTTGGGCCGTGTCCGCGTCGCACCAGGGATAACGGGTCGGCCGCCACACGGCGTCGCCGGGCGACCAACCCGCGCGCACGTCGCCGAAGGGGGCTGCCTGGGCCGAGGGCGCCTGCCACGTCCGATCCAATTCGGCGAGGAATCGCTCCAGCGCATCCATGGTCGAGCGCAGACGCACCCAGCGTTGGCTTTCCCAGCCGGCGCTGATCGCCTCGCTCGCCGGGGCGTGGAAACGCGCCACCAGCGCTTCCGCCGCCTCGGCGCCGCGTTCGGAGAGCCCCTGGATGACCTCGGGCGGCATGGCGAGGTTGAGCCCGCCCTCGCCGGGGCCCGTCGCCACCTCGACGATGCGCTCGCGGTAGCCGGGCATCAGCATCAGCTCGTTTTCGTGCGCGTTGCGCGCCGTGGTCGAGATGGCGCCGACGAAGTCCAACAGGGTGGCGATCCGCCCGCCCGGGAAGCGCCCGCCGTAGCCGACGCCGTTCGACTCGGGCAGCCAGACATAGTCGGCCTCGGCGCGCTCGGGTGCCGCCTCCGTCAAGTTCACGCAGAAGGTGGGACGGGTCGGCAAGGGCGCGTCGAACACGCTGATCGGGAAGTTCGAGGTGATGCCGCCGTCGGAGAACCAGCAGCGTCGCAGGCGCTTCGGGGTGCCGGTCGACCCGGGCAGACCGCGGTCGATGGCCCAGAGCGGCACGGCGGCGATCAGCCCGGGAAAGCTGAGCGACAGCCGCACGCCCAACAGGATCGGTAGGTCCTCGGGTGCCGGCAGCGGGTGGTAGGTGCCTGGCTCCTCGGGTGTGACGTCGACGTCGAGCGTGCCCTCGCTCGCGTGGACCAGCCAGGCGACGACATCCTTGGGCAGCACGCGACGCAGTTCGTCCTCGCGGAAGTAGAGTTCGCCCCGCTCCCGTTCCAGGAAGGGGAAGTGGTGCGGGAGCTGTTGGGTGAGGTTGGTGGTGGTGAGGACGAGGCGGATCGGCATGACCGGGGCCGCGCCCAGATCGCCCAGGGTGACCGGCTTGGTGCGCGCGCTTCGGTCGTCCGCCCAGCCGACGTCGCGGCCGGCCACCTCCTGGATGGTGGCGTGCAGCCAGTCGGACAGCGCGCCCTTGGTGGCATGCGCCTCGCGCGTGTTGGCGAGGTCGGGCTGGGTGCCCGGGCAAATGCCGAAGCCGGCCGCCGGCAGCCCCCGCCAGATCTGCCGGCGGATCAGCCTGTCACCGACGACGGCCAGCGTACCGAGCAGCAGCACGTAGAGCCCGAGAAAAAGGTAGGGCGAGAGGCCGAACGGTTGGAAGTGGATCGCGAAGGGGGCAACGAGGCCGCCGAAGGCGACGATGACGAAGAGTGCGGCGGCGAGCCGCGTGCCCCAGGTCCAGGGCTCCAACAGGAGCCAGAGCACGCGGTCGAGGAGGCGCAACTCCGGCGCAGGCGCGAACAGGGTGCGGAGCGACGTGCCGTGGGCGCCGCCACTCAAGGCCCCGGCGAGGCCCTCCACCTGGTCGAAGGCGCGCTGGTTGCCGGTCTGGCTGCCGAGTTCGGCCGCCGCCGTGACTGCCGCTGCGATGGCGCCGGCCGAGGCGCCGCCGACGTTGACGAAGCGGTAGGAGCGGGCGAGGCGGGCGACCGTGCCCGGATAGATGACGCCCGAGGTGATGCCGCCACGCAGGACGAGGTCGCAGGGCGGCAGGGCCTTCGGGTCGCGAGGTTGGGTCTGGTCGGCCGCGTTGGTCACCGCTCGCTCCTCATGCCGATGCCGCGGGCGAGCCCGCCCGACGGCCCGCGCGAGGCATAACATAGGAACGTTCGCCTGTGTATGCGCGCCGCTCGGCTCAGCGCGCGAGGAGCCCCGTCGGCAGCCCGTTGGTGTCGAAGCCGGCATAGGCAGCGTACTCCGCCGGCAGCTCCTCGAGCGTGCGGGTCGGCGGGATGCCGCCCTTGTCGATACGGCTGCCGTGCACGGCAAATGCGAGCCGGCGGCCGTCGAGGACGAAGCCGCGCAGTCCGGGCGCGAGGGCGACGCGCAGCCGCGCGCGGCCCCGCTCGACGACGAGGGCCGGGCCGTCGCCGACGAGCACGGTGTGCCTGTCGTGGGTCAGGCGGCCGGCGAGCGTCCACCAGGCGCCGGCCGCGCCGGCGAGGTGCTCGATCAGACGCTCCGCCAGTGCCGTACCCGTCCACGGCAGCAGCCGATGGCCGACCCCCAGGACGTCGAGACGGGCTCGGAGGTCCGGCCAAAGGGCGTCGCGCTCGGACTGCGGCAAGGTGCGCCAAGCGGCGATCTCGTCACCCGTGCGTCCGCAGCCCCGGCACCACGCGGTCGTCCGGTCGAGTTCGCAGGTACCGACGCAGGGCGAGGCGAGGCGTCCGGCCTCGGTCGTGACGATCACGCGCAGGCGGCCCGGACGGCGTTGCCGATGTCTGTTTCGTCGTAGTGCCGCCCGCGCTCGGCGATGACCACGAGCCGGCCGATCCGTGCCTCCTCGGCCTGCCACGGCCGGTCGTAGTAGCGTTCGATCCGGTCGCCCACGGCCTGCACCACATGGCGCATGGGCTTGCCGGACACGGCGACGAAACCCTTGACGCGCAGCAGGTCGAAGCGGCGGATTGCCGCAGCGAGGCAGACGTCGAGCCCGGCCGCGTCGGCCACCTCCGGCACCTGGACGACGAAGCTGCCGAAGTCGTCGTGGTCGTGCGCATGGCCGTCGTCGTGGTGCGAGTGGCGGCTCTCCAGGTCGTCCTCGGCACCGATGCCGAGGCCGAGCGCCACCGCCGGGTCGATCCGCCCGTTAGCGGTCCACAACAGCGGCACGCCGGGCCGCAGATGGCGGCGGATGGCGGCCTCGACGATGGGGCGCGCCGTGGCAGGCACGTCCTCCGCCTTGTTCACGAGCACCATGTCGGCGGAGGCGAGCTGCTCCTCGAACAACTCCTCCAGGGGCGTCTCGTGGTCGATGGAGTCGTCCGCTGCCCGCTGTGCCGCCACGGCCTCGGGGTCGCCCGCGAAGCGGCCGGCGGCGATGGCCGGGCCGTCCGCCACCACCACGACGCCGTCGACCGTCAGCCGGGCCCGCACGTCGGGCCAGGCGAAGGCCTGGAGCAAGGGCTTGGGTAGGGCGAGGCCCGAGGTCTCGATGACGATGTGGTCGGGCGCCGGGTCGCGCGCGAGCAGCTTTTGCATCGACGGCAGGAAGTCGTCCGCCACGGTGCAGCAGATGCAGCCATTGGCGAGCTCGATGACGTCGCGCTCGTCGCAGTCGGGAATGCCGCAGCCATTCACGATCTCGCGGTCGACGCCGTAGTCGCCGAACTCGTTGATCAGGAGTGCGATGCGGCGCTCGCCCTTGTGGGCCAGGAGATGGCGGATGAGGCTGGTCTTGCCGGCGCCGAGGAAGCCGGTGACGACGGTCGCAGGGATACGGTGCATGCGTCCTCCTCGTCGGTGCACCCCGCCCGACGCTCGGGTTGATCCAAGGTGACGGCAGGTCTCCTGGCTCGCGGCTCGCCGCCCGTCGCCGCCTTCCCGGACCCGGTCGGTCCAGTGGCCAGTGGCGCAGGGCTTGCCGCCTACAGTTGCGGGGGCAGCGCCGGCATCGCCCCGAGAGGCTGGACCGGCTTCCCTCTTCGGCCCCGAAGGGCACCGTCGCCTCCGACAAGAGCCGCAGCATCGCCCGGCGTCAATGCCTTCCCTGCGACCTGACGTCTCGCACCATGGTGCCGGCTGCGCGCGCGCCTACTTCAACTTGTTGTTGAAAAAATAGCGTAAATAAAAAATTCTTTAGACTATTGAAGCAGCGCCAGCTCATTGTAGTTCGCAGATCGCTTCTGTTGAAGCGCTTCACGCTACACAAAGGAGACCAAATCATGCGAACGTTCCTGATGGGGACGGCGCTGTCGCTCGGCCTGGCGTTCGGCGGAACGGCGGCCAAGGCGGCGGACATCGTCGAAACGGCGGTCGCCGCCGGTCAGTTCGAGACGCTGGTCGCGGCGGTGCAGGCCGCCGGCCTGGTCGAGGTGCTCCAGGGCGAGGGTCCGTTCACGGTGTTCGCGCCGACCGATGCGGCCTTCGCGGCCCTGCCGGAGGGTACCGTGGCCACCCTCCTGGAGGAGGCCAATCGCGACCAGCTGGTCGCGGTGCTCACCTACCACGTCGTACCGGGCAGGGTGATGAGCGCCGATGCCGCCGGTCAGGTGGTCGAGTTGGAGACGGTGCAGGGTCAGTCCGTCACCGTGGACGGTACCAACGACGGCGTGACCGTCGACGGTGCCAACGTGGTCATGGCCGACGTCGAGGCATCGAACGGCGTGATCCACGTGATCGACACGGTGATCCTGCCGAACTGATCGCCGTCGGCCGCGGCCGTGGGGAGGGCGCTCCGACAGCGGGCCTCTCCTCACGCCGCGGTCGCAGCGGCGGGTGGTTGCCTCGTTCGGGACATACGCCACCTTGCGGCTATCGACCGCCGCTCGAGACGAGAATGCCGTTCCCGCCCGTTCCGACCCGCTACCGCCGTCGTCGCTGGATGATCGTACCGCTCGTCGGGCTGGTGATGCTGCTCGGCGCGGTGGGAATGGTACC
>JBJHBG010000066.1:0-27932 GCA_050485385.1 Geminicoccaceae bacterium
GCCGGAGCACGCCCCGACCGGCGCCGACCGTCTGGGCGACCGCCTCTTCTTCGTCGAGCGCAAGCTCAGCCTGCTCGGCGGCTGGCAAGCGCGCATTGCGTGTCTGGAGGTGGCGGCGCTGGAAACCGATGCCGTGTTGGCGCCGCGCACCCTGGCGTTGCTCGGCGTCGGCGACCGGATCGACAACATGGAGGGCATCGCCGTCTGGGAACGGGGCGACGACGTCGAGATCCTGCTGGTCAGCGACGACAACTACCACCCGGCGCAACGCTCGTTGGTGCTGCACTATCGCTTGCCCGGCGGTGCTTCAGGCGGGTGCGGGCCGAGCACCCATGAGCAGGCGGAACGGGATTAGCAGGACCAGCGCCATCGTCATCTTGGCGGCGAAGTCGCCGATCGCCCAGGTGACCCAGGGCAGGCCGGTGAAGGCGAAGGCGAGGCTGAAGAACAGCACGGTGTCCCACGCCGAGGCGAGACTCGAGGAGACGAAGGGTGCCCGCCACCAGGCCCCGCCGTCCTTCAGGCGGTCGAAGACGGCGACGTCGAGGAGTTGCGCGGTGAGGAACGCCGCACCGGAGGCGAGCGCGATGCGCGGCGTCGCCAGCCAGATCGAGAGCACGACGGCGATCATGAAGCCCACCACCGCCACCCGCCGCGCGGCCCGGCTGCCGAAGCGCCGGTTGGTGAGGTCGGTCACGAGGAAGGCGACCGGGTAGGTGAACGCCCCCCAGGTCAACCAGTCGTTGATCGGGTATTGGACGAGCACGTTGGAGGCGACGACCACCAGGGTCATCGCCGCCACCGGCACCAGCCAGATGGCGCCCGCGATCATCGGGCTCGCCGCGTCAGGCCGCGGCTTCGGCCGACTGCGCTTCGACCAGACGATGCTTCATCTTGCGCAGCTCCGCCGGCAGTTCCGCGTCTTTCGACGACAGGAGAAAGCCGTCGAGCCCGCCGCGCTTCTCGATGGTGCGCAGCGTATTCACTGCAACCCGCAGCCGCACCGACATGGCCAACCCCTCGCTGTAGAAGCGGCGGCTTTGGATGTTCGGCAGAAAACGCCGACGCGTCTTGTTGTTCGCGTGGCTGACGTTGTTGCCGGCAAGCACGCCCTTGCCGGACAGGACGCATCGACGCGCCATGGAACGATCCTCTCACGATGATCTGGAACGGGCAGGCCAACGCCTGCGGCTCGTACCCGCAACCGAGAGGCGGTTGATAGGCGCAAAGCGGCGGTGCGGTCAAGGCTGGGCTCCGGCAGACGCACGCGGGGGGTGCTGGCGCAAAGGCCGGCGACCCGCTAGCACCGCTACATGCCGAACCCCTTCGCCCGGACCGTCCTGCCGCTGGCACTGTGCCAAGCCTATCTCTTCGCCTGCAACACCATCGTCATCTCGACCACGGCCCTGGTCGGCGCGCATCTGGCGCCGAGCCCGATGCTGGCGACGGTGCCGATGGGCCTCCAGTTTCTCGGCATGGTCGCGGCCTCGATGCCGATCTCGCTCCTGATGGGGCGGCGCGGCCGGCGTCTCGGCTTTTCGCTCGGCGCGGGGCTCGGCATGGTGGCGGGGCTCGTCGGTGCAATAGCCATCGTCGCCGGCAACTTCGTGCTCTTCTGCCTCGCGACGTTCCTCTACGGCACCTATGCCGGGGCATCCGGGTTCTTTCGCTTCGCCGCCGCCGAGGCGGTGGTCTCCCACCTCAAGTCGCGTGCCATTTCGTGGGTGCTGCTGGGCGGCATCCTCGCCGCCTTCGTCGGCCCCGCGCTTGCCGACGCCTCGCGCGACTGGCTGGCACCGTTCCTGTTCGCCGGCTGCTTCCTGGTGGTCACCGGCATCGCCAGCCTGATGCTGGCGACGCTCCAGGTCACGCGCTTCGCGCCGCTCGGGACCGACCGCGGCGGCGTCGGCGGGCGGGGGCTGGGCGAGATCGTCCGCCAGCCCCGCTTTTTGGTGGCGCTCGCCAGTGCCGCCGTCGGGCAGAGCGCCATGTCGTTCCTGATGGTCGCTACTCCGCTCGCCATGATCGGGTGCGGCCTGACGTTCACCGATGCCACGCTGGTGATCCAGTGGCACGTCGTCGCCATGTTCGCGCCGAGTTTCGTGACCGGGCACCTGATCCAGCGGTGCGGTGTGGAGCGCGTCGTCGCGGCCGGTGCCGGCCTGATCCTCGCCTGCATCGCCGTCAACGCCAGCGGGCTGGAGGTTCGGCACTTCTGGCTCGGCCTCGTGCTGCTCGGCGTCGGCTGGAACTTCATGTTCGTCGGCGGCACCACGCTGTTGACGCAGACCTACGCGCCCGAGGAGCGGTCCAAGGTCGAGGGCTTCAACGAGGTTTGTCTGTTCGGCACCGTGGTGGTTGCGAGCACGCTCAGCGGCGTCATGCTCGAGACCATCGGCTGGATGGCGATGAACGCGATCGTGGTGCTGCCCGTGGTTGCGGTGACCGCGGCGGTGCTTTGGGTTGGGCGTCCGGCGAGACATATGGCCTAGGGTTGATGCTGCGATGCAGCAACGCGCTTGTCACGGCACCGATGGAGGGTTATGTTGCATTGCAGCATACAACTTGGCCACCCGCCACAGGAGACCGCCATGACCACCGAGTTCCCGAAGTTCGATCTGCCGAAGTTCACCAACGTCGACACCGACGCCGTGATGGCCGCGCATCGCCGCAATCTGGAGGCGTTCACCAGCGCCAGCCAGATCCTCGCCGACGGCGTCAAGACCCTGACCCAGCGTCAGACCGAGATCGTCCAGGCGCGCATGAGCGCCTTCGGCCAGAAGGTCGAATCGACCGTGAAGGCCAAGGAGATCGCTCCGGTCGAGGGTCAGATCGACGAGGTGAAGAGCGCCTACGAGCAGTTCCTCGCCGACAGCAAGGAACTGGTCGAGATCATCACCAAGGCGCAGGCCGAGGCCCTGCAGGTGGTGAATCACTGCATGCTCGCCAACTTCGACGACATGAAGAAGATGGCTGCCTGACCTTCGCTACGGAGGTCGCGACCGAGGGCCGTCTCCCGTAAGGGAGGCGGCCCTCGTCGTTCGTGGCGGTCAGGCGCGGGCGGAGCCGACGAGGGCGGCGACCGCACCCACGCGCACCGTCACCGGCTCGTCGCCGTCGACCAGCGGGACGGCGTTCTGCCCGAACACGGGTTTGCGCAGGACCGGATGCAGGCGCCTCCGCCGGAGCACCGCCAGAGGCTGGTCGCCGTGCGGCTCGCCGGCCTCCTGGTCGATGGTGGTGACGACGCAGCGGTCGCACGGCTTGACCAACAGCAGCACGGCGCCGCCTTCGATCTCCACGCGGTCGTGGTCGTCCTCGGCCCAGGCCGGCATGTCGGCCAGCACGAGATTCGGGCGAAAGCGGTCCATCGCCACCGGCTCGGCGCCGCATTCGAGCAGCCATTCGTCGACCAGCACGAGGCTCGCCTCGTTGGCGACCAGCACGGGATAGCCGTCGGCGAACGCGGTCTCGGCACCGGGCGGTGCGATCGCCGGGTCGCACGGCCGTCTCGCATCGTCGGCGAAACGGACGAGGCGCGCCGGCGCGCCGAGCAGATCGGAGAGCGCCTCGGCTACGCCGCCTTCGATCAGCACGGCGCCGACCGCGTCGCGCCACACCCGCACCGTCGTGGCGGGCCCATCGACACGCTCCGGCACGTCGAAGCGCTCGCCGGCTACCTGGACCCTGAGCGTGCCGTCGTGGCCGACGCTGCAATGGATGCGCGCCAGCGCCGGATGCTCGCGCTGGGTGAGCACGCGCCCGCTGGGCGTGGTCACGGCATGGCGCCGGTCGTGGGCGAAACCCTGCCGCTCCAGCACGGCACTCGCCATCGGCACCGCCGCGCAGCCCTTGATCGGATAGACGAACAGTCCGGCGATGCGGCCTCGGACGTCAGCCATCGCGTTCCACCAGCGAGCCGACGCGGGCCAATGCGGCGGGTGCCGCCACCCCGTAGCGGGCGAGCGCTGGTGCCAGGATGCGGGCGACCTCGTCGCGCCCCAGCCGGTCCATCGACGCACAGGGCGGACTGGCCATCTTCAGGGCCTCGCGGGCGCCGTGGTCGATCGCCGCCGCTTCGGCTACGCCCTCGTCGAGCGCCTGCAACGCCGGCAGGAAGGCGCCGAGCCGTAGCCGGTCGGCGATGGCCGCCGCACGCTCGGCCGGAACGTCGCCCGGCTCGTCGATCGACCACTTGCCGTCGGCATCGCCGGTGGTCGCCATGGCCGCAGCCGGGGCGTAGAAGGCGCCGAGCGGTGCCAGGTTGCGGATGGCGTGCAGGTTGATCCGCGGCTTGATGATGTTCATCACGAAAAAGGGGCCGGCGGCGGCGCCGAGCGCGTCCTTGGCGACCGCGTCGATCTCGCCGGTCGTGCCCAGCCCTTCGTCGAGGCAGCGCGCGGCCTCGTTGGTGTAGGGGCAGAAGAAGCGGTTGATGGCGAAGCCGTACTGATCCTTGCAGGGCAGCGGCGTCTTGCCGGTCGCCTTGCAGAAGGCCATGGCGGCGGCAAACGCATCGTCGCCCGTACCCGCGCCCCGCACCACTTCGACGATCGGGTTCACCTGGGCCGGGCTGAAATAGTGCAAACCCAAGAAGCGCTCGGGGTGCGCCATGTGCGCCTGGAGGTCGCTCACCTTGAGACAGCTCGTGTTGGTGGCGACCAGGCAGTCCCGGCGCACCACGTCCGACAGCGCGCGGAAGGTGCGTGCCTTGAGGTCGAAGTCCTCGAACACGGCCTCGATCACGAGATCGCAGTCGGCGAGATCCTCCAGGTCGTCCGCGCCCTCGATCCGGGCGGTCGCCGCCGTAGCGTCGGCCGCCGACATGCGCTCGCGCTCGGCCTGACGCGCGAAAAAGGCGGCGGCCGTTTCCTTGGCCTTGGCGACGGCGCTCGGCTGCGCGTCGACGAGCAACACGTCTGTGCCGTGCGCAGCGCTCGCGATGGCGATGCCGCTTCCCATGGTGCCGGCCCCGACGATGCCGAGCCTGCCGATGGCCATGTGCCATCCTCCTCTTTTTGCGCCCACGCTGCTGCGTGGTAGACCCGTGCGCCGCCACGTCGTCAAGCAACGGTGAAGCGCCGTGACCCTGGCAGGCGTGCTGCGGCGACGTATCTGTGGTGACGCGTAGCGAAGGAGTGAGCGATGATCGACCTCTACACCTGGGGGACGCCCAACGGCCGCAAGGTCTCCATCATGCTGGAGGAGCTGGGGCTGCCCTACGAGGTGCATCCGGTGAACATTTCGAAGGACGAGCAGTTCGCACCCGACTTCTTGAAGGTCTCGCCCAACAACAAGATCCCGGCGATCGTCGACCGCGACAACGGCCAGGCGCTGATGGAGTCCGGCGCGATCATGATCTACCTCGCCGACAAGACCGGCCAGTTGCTCGCCGCCGAGGGTCCGGCGCGCTACGCGGCGCTGGAATGGCTGATGTGGCAGATGGGCGGGCTCGGGCCGATGCTCGGCCAAGTCCACCACTTCGTCCGGTTCAACCCCGGCAAGGCCCCCTATGCCGAGACGCGCTACGTCGCCGAGGCGAAGCGGCTCTACGGCGTGATGGATCGGCGGCTCGCCGAGCACCCGTTCCTGGCGGGCGACTACTCGATCGCCGACATCGCGAGCTGGCCCTGGATCTCCCGCTTCGAGTGGCAGGGCATCGACATGAACGAGTTTCCCAACGTCAAGCGGTGGTATCTCGAGATCGCCGCCCGGCCAGCGGTCGAGCGCGGCTATCACGTGCCGACGCCGCAGCCGAGCATCCCCAAACCCTGAACCCGATCGATCGAGGACGAGTGCCATGCACGTGATCAAGAGGCCCGGTTGGGCGCTTCCCGAAGCCGCGGCGACGCCCGAAGCGCTGGTGCTCGATCGACGCCGGGCGCTCGGGCTCGCGGCGGGCGGCTTGACCGCCGCCGCGTGGCCGCGATCGGCCCGCGCCAGTGACCTGTTGGCGGACCGCTACCCGGCGCCGCGCAACGAGCGCTACGAACTGGACCGCCCGCTGACCGACGAGAGCCACGCGACCTCCTACAACAACTTCTACGAGTTCGGCTCGCACAAGAACATCGCGCGTGCCGCGCAGGCGCTGCGCATCCAGCCTTGGGAGGTGGTGATCGACGGGTTGGTGGAGGAGGACATCCGCATGGACGCGGTCGACCTGATCCGCCGCTTCGACCTGGAGGAGCGTCTGTACCGGCTGCGTTGCGTCGAGGCCTGGTCGATGGCGGTGCCGTGGACGGGTTTTCCCTTGGCCGACCTCGTCGCCTTCGCTCGGCCGCTGGGCGATGCCCGCTACTTGCGCATGGAGACCTTCCACGACGCGGCGATGGCGCCCGGCCAGCGGCAGTTCTGGTACCCCTGGCCCTATGTCGAGGGGCTGACGCTGGAGGAGGCCACCAACGAGCTGAGCATCATCGCGACCGGCATCTACGGCCAGCCGATGCCGCGGCAGAACGGTGCTCCCCTGCGCTTGATCGTGCCGTGGAAGTACGGCTTCAAGTCCGTCAAGTCGATCGTGCGCTTCACCTTCACCGCCGAACGACCGGTCGGCTTCTGGGAGGAGTTGCAGGCGTCCGAGTACGGCTTTTGGGCCAACGTGAACCCCGAGGTGCCGCACCCGCGGTGGAGCCAGGCAAGCGAGCGCGTCCTGGGAACGAACGAGCAGGTGCCGACGCTGCTCTACAACGGCTACGGCGAGTACGTGGCGCACCTCTACGACGGGCTCGACGACGAGCGACTCTACATGTAGCGCCGCTGTCGCGGAGCGAACGCGTGGCACGGTTCTTTGCCCAGTTCTGCGGCAGGAATGCGGTGAAGCCCGAAATCTACGCACGAGTTCATATTGCGTTGCAGCAAAACGCACGTCGATGCTCGCGGGCGACCACGCCGAGCTTGACCCTGTGGCAGATGTAGCGCACAACCCAAAAAAAAGCCGGGTCATAGACCCGGCGAGCTTGATCAGGGAGGCTAAACGTCTGGGTCGAAGGCGAACCTTCGAGACCGCGCGATGCGGCCGGGGCAAAAGCCCAGCAACAAGACAACCCAGACCCTTGCTGCGCTGCAATAAGTAGCGTGATCGGCAACGAAACGCCAGTCCTAAAGCCCAAGGCTGCGGTGCGACATGATGTCGATCCGATAGCGCTGCGCCCGTCGCGGCGGGTTTGGCCTACCAGGCGTCCTCGCCCTGCACCTTCTCCAGCAGAAAGTCGCGGAACACGGCGACCCGCTTGGAGTTCCGCAACTCCTCCGGATAGACGAAGTAGCAGGTGAAGGACGGCCCCTCGATGTGCGGCAGAACGCGCATCAGCCGACGATGGTGTACGAGATAGTCGGGCAGCGTGGCGATACCCAGCCCGGCTTCGGCCGCCTTGAGCATCGCGATGACGTTGTTGACGGTAAGCTTGGCCTGCCGCATCGGCTCCCGTTCGCCCTGGCCGACGTGCACCAGCCAGTTCAGGCTCGGCGCCGGCGGTGCGGTCTCGTTGCCGTAGACGATCAGGGCGTGGTGATCGAGATCCTGTAGCGACTGCGGTGCGCCGTTGCGCTGAACGTAGCTCTCGGCGGCGTAGAGGTGGGTGTGACCCGTCATCAGCTTGCGCCGCACCAGGTCCGGCTGCGTCGGCGGGTGCAGACGGATCGCCACGTCGGCCTCGCGCATGGCGAGATCGACCTCGCTATCCTGGACCAACAGCGTCAGCGTGATGTCCGGGTAGCGCTGGCAGAACTCGTCGAGATGCGCGGTGAGCCAGCCGGCGCCGAAGCCGATGGTGGTGTTGATCCGCAGGTGACCGGCCGGGCGATCCTTGCTCTCGCTGAGCTGCATCTCGGCGTCGCGCATTTTGGCGGCCACCGTGCGAGCCGCCCCCTGCAGGATCTCACCCTGCTCGGTCAGGACGAGGCCGCGCGCGTGGCGGTGGAACAAAGGCGTGCCGAGATCCTCCTCCAAGGCACCCATCTGGCGGCTGATCGCCGACTGGCTGAGGTTGAGCCGATCCGCTGCCTTGGTGAAGCTGCCCGCTTCGGCGACGGCGTGGAATACACGAATTCTGTCCCAATCGAGCACGCTCATGCTCCCGCCGCACTTTCGAAGGCCGCCTCGGTCGGTAACTCCGCCAGATACTTCTCGGCCTCCAGGGCCGCCATGCAGCCGCTGCCGGCGGACGTGACGGCTTGGCGGAAGATCTTGTCCTGCACGTCGCCCGCCGCGAAGAAGCCGGCGACGTCGGTACGCGTGCTGTCGGGGTGCGTCAGCACGTAACCGCTCTCGTCCATCGATACCTGTCCCTTGACCAACGCCGTCGCCGGGTCGTGACCGATCGCTACGAACACGCCGTGGACGTCCAACGTCCGCTGCTGTTCCGTCCGCACGTGGGCGACGACGAGGCCGGTCACGCCGAGGGGCGTCTCGTCGCCGACCACCTCCACCGCCACATGGTCCCACACCACCTCGATCTTCGGATTCCGGAACAAGCGGTCCTGGAGGACCTTCTCTGCCCTGAGCGAATCGCGCCGATGGACCAGCGTGACCTGCTCGCACATCTGCGCCAAGTAGAGCGCCTCCTCGACGGCCGCGTTGCCGCCGCCGACCACGGCGACCTTCCGGCCACGGTAGAAGAAACCGTCGCAGGTGGCGCAGGCCGACACGCCGAAGCCCATGAACCGCTGCTCGCTCGGCAGCCCCAGCCATCGCGCCTGGGCGCCGGTTGCCAGGATGACGGCATCGGCCGTGAGGCGTTCACCGCTGTCCAGGTCGACCGCGAACGGCCGGACACCGAGGTCGAGGCGCACGACGACGTCGGCTACCAGTTCGGTGCCGCAATTGGCCGCCTGCTTCGCCATCTGCTCCATCAGCCACGGCCCTTGGATCGGATCGGCGAAGCCCGGATAGTTCTCGACGTCGGTGGTGATCGACAGCTGGCCACCCGGTTGCAGGCCTTGGAACAGCACCGGGGTCAAATTCGCGCGTGCGGCGTATATGGCGGCCGTATAGCCGGCCGGACCGGCCCCGACGATGGCCAGCTTGACGTGCCGCGGCGCAACCATGACGTTCACTCCCGGATCGACGATGCCTAGTCTTAATGCGTGTGCCGAGCGAGAGAAAGCGTCGAACGCTCGCGAATGATCCGCGCGAGCCGCTTTGCCTCGTCGAGCGCGGCCGGGGGTGGTGCCACGTCCGTCGCCCAGGGCCGCACGTGACCGGCCGCCTCCAGCGCCACCACCAGCCGGTCGAGCTTCACGGGCAGCCCCGTCGGTCGAAACGCGTGCACCGGTCGGCCGGTCGCGCACGCCTCGCTCAACATCGAGGCGCTGTCCGCCGTCACCACCACCCGATCGGCGACGCCGAGCAGCGCGCGGAACGGATTGGCACCCGGCGCGCCGAATCGATGCACGAAGCGGGGTGCCTGAAGCCCGGTTTCCAGCGCGCGGGCGAGCGGTTCCGGCGTGCGCCGGCTGGTCGTGACGAGCAGGCAAGCTCCGAGGCTCGAGCTCAGCCGGTCCAAGGCGGTCACGAAGCGTGTCACGTCGTCCGTAGCGAAGCGCACGCCGCCGCTGGGGCCGCCGACCAGTACCGTCACCCGTGGGCCGGGCAGGGCGGCGGCCGGTGCCGGCAGCTCGGCCCGCGCCGCGTCCAGCGTCGCCCGGTCGAAGGGATGCGGCGCGCCGAGCGTCGCCACCACGTTGGCCGCCGCGGCCGGCCGGTCGTGCAGTGGGATGGCGACGAGGTCGAGGCCGCGCAGCGACCCCGGTCGCATCAACTGTACGGCGAACGTGGCGCCGCCGCTGGCGCGCTTGATCCAGCGCGCGACGGGTGCGGTGCGCCGGCCGGCGGCGACGACGACCGCCGGCCAAGGGGGCCGCAGCGCGGCCCGCGCCGACGCATCGAGCTGGCGGAGCGTCGCGGCGCCGAAGACGTCCGGCACCGGCAGGCTGGGCGCGTAAGCGAGGTCGATCAGACGGCTCGGCAGGTCCAGGGCCCGCACGATGCCCCGAACCTGCTGGGCGTGACCGACCCGGTCGTCCAAGAGCCCCCAGACGACCGCCGCGGGCTCAGCCGAAACGCACCTCCAGAATCTCGAAATAGCGCACGCCGCCGGGGGTCGAGACCTCGACGGTCTCACCCGCCTCCTTGCCCAAAAGGGCCTGTGCCACCGGCGAGTTGATCGACAAGAGGCCGGCCTCGATCTCCGCCTCGTCGGGACCGACGATACGGTACGCCTTCTCCTCGTCGGTCTCCTCGTCGACCAGCTTGACCTGGGCGCCGAACATGATCTTGGAGCCCTGTTGCTTGGTAATGTCGATGACCTCGGCGCGGGCGAGTTTGTCCTCGAGTTCGATGATACGCCCTTCGATGAAGCTCTGGCGCTCCCGAGCGGCGTGATACTCCGCATTCTCGGACAAGTCGCCATGCTCACGGGCGTCGGCGATCTGCTTGATCACCGACGGACGCTCTTCCGACTTCAGGCGCTTCAACTCCGCCACCAGGCGGGTGTGGCCCTCGGGAGTCATCGGCGTTTTGGTCATCATAAATGGTCGTCCCGAACGTCGTTTTGGCGCCGCCGGCAGGCCGGCGACGCTATTCTGGGACACTTATGTTAGACTCGGGACGTAGGATTGCAACGGGCGGACCTCCAGCGGTCCCTCCCGCAGCGCCTGCATCGCCCGGACCGCCGCCCGCGCGCCCGCTGCCGTCGTGTAGTACGGCACGCGCTCCGACAGAGCCGCGCGACGCAGGGAGAAGCTGTCGCGGATGGCCTGTTGGCCCTCGGTCGTGTTGATCACCATGGCGATGCCGCCGTCGGCGATCAGGTCGACGATGTGCGGTCGGCCCTCGTGGACCTTGTTGACGCCGCCGACCTCGAGGCCCGCCGCCGCCAGCGCCGTCCGCGTGCCGATGGTGGCCACCACCTCGAAGCCCATCGCCAAAAGGTCGCGCACGCCCTCGACCAGGGCCGGCTTGTCGCCGTCGCGCACCGAGACGAACACGGTGCCGCTGGCCGGCAGTTGCGCGCCGGCGCCGAGCTGCGACTTGGCAAAGGCGCGGCCGAAGTCGCGGTCGAGGCCCATCACCTCGCCCGTCGACTTCATCTCCGGGCCGAGCAGGAGGTCCACACCCGGGAACTTGGCGAACGGGAAGACGGCCTCCTTGACTGCGACGTGGTCGATCGTCGGGACGTCGGGCAAGAGGTCCAAGAGCCGCTCGCTCGCCATCACCCGAGCCGCGATGCGGGCCAGCGGCCGGCCGACCGCCTTGGCGACGAACGGCACGGTCCGTGAGGCGCGCGGATTGACCTCCAACACGAACACGTCGCCGTTCTTGATGGCGAGTTGCAGGTTCATCAGCCCCTTGACGCGCAGGGCGGTGGCGAGCGCCTCGGCATGGCGGCGGATCTCGCCGATCATCGCATCGTCGAGCGAGTAGGGCGGCAGCGAGCAGGCGCTGTCACCCGAATGGATGCCCGCCTCCTCGATGTGCTCCATGATGCCGGCGACGACGACGTGTTCGTCGTCCGCGACCACGTCGACATCGACTTCGATCGCCTGCTCCAGATAGCGGTCGAGCAGGATCGGGCCGGTGCTGGTGTCCTGGTCGAGGCTGGCGAGGAACGCCTTGATGTCCTCGGGGCCGTGGACGATGCGCATCGCCCGGCCGCCGAGCACGTAGGAGGGGCGCATCACCAGGGGGAAACCGATCGCCTCGGCGGCGGCGAGCACGTCGTCCTCGGGCTGGCAGATCGCGTTGGCGGGCTGCTTCAGGCCGAGGGTATCGAGCAAGTCCTTGAAGCGCTCCCGGTCCTCGGCAAGGTCGATGCTGTCGGGCGGCGTGCCGAGCACCGGAATGCCCGCCGCCTCCAAGGCCGGTACCAGCTTCAAGGGCGTCTGCCCGCCGAGTTGGACGATGCAGCCGACCAGCCGGCCGTTCTCCGCTTCCTTGCGGCACACCGCGACCACGTCCTCGGCGATCAGCGGCTCGAAGTAGAGCCGGTCGGCGGTGTCGTAGTCGGTCGACACCGTCTCCGGGTTGCAGTTGACCATGATGGTCTCGTAACCGGCCTCGCCGAGGCCCTGCACCGCATGCACGCAGCAATAGTCGAACTCGATGCCCTGGCCGATGCGGTTCGGTCCGCCACCGATGATGACGATCTTGTCGCGCCCGCTGGGGTCGGCTTCGCAATCGACGTCGCCGCCCGGCACCGCCGGCTGCTCGTAGCAGCCGTAGAGATAGGGCGTGGGCGCGGGGAACTCGGCGGCACAGGTGTCGATGCGCTTGTAGACCGGCCGCACGCCGAGCGCCTCGCGGCGCGTGCGCACCTCGGTCTCGGTCGCACCGACGAGCTTGGCGAGCCGCAGGTCGGAAAAGCCCATCGCCTTGATCGCGACGAAGTCCGCTGCGTCCTGCGGCAGGCCCTCGGCGCGAATCCGCCGCTCCGCCTCGACGATGTCGTGGATCTGGCGGAGGAACCACATGTCATAGGCGGTCGCCTGCTGGATCGCGTCCAGAGGCAGTCCGTTGCGCATGGCCTGGGCGACGATGCGCAGCCGCTGCGGCGTCGGCCGGCTCAGGGCCGCGCGCATCGTCGCCTCCTCGTCGTCGCCGGGCACGCCGGGAATGGCGATCTCGTCGAGCCCGCATAGTCCCGTCTCCAGCGAGCGCAGCGCCTTTTGCAGGCTCTCCTGGAAGGTGCGACCGATGGCCATGGCCTCGCCGACCGACTTCATCTGCGTGTTGAGGACGACTTCGGTCTCGGGGAACTTCTCGAAGGTGAAGCGCGGAATCTTGGTGACCACGTAGTCGATGGTCGGCTCGAAGCTCGCGGGCGTCACGCCCGTGATGTCGTTTTGGATTTCGTCGAGCGTGTAGCCGACCGCCAGCTTGGCCGCGACCTTGGCGATGGGAAAGCCCGTGGCCTTGGAAGCGAGCGCCGAGGAGCGCGACACGCGCGGGTTCATCTCGATCACCACCATGCGGCCCGAGGCGGGGTCGATGGCGAACTGCACGTTGGAGCCACCGGTATCGACGCCGATCTCGCGCAGGACCGCGATCGAGGCGTTGCGCATGAGCTGGTACTCGCGGTCGGTCAGCGTCAGTGCCGGCGCGACGGTGATGCTGTCGCCGGTATGCACGCCCATCGGGTCCACGTTCTCGATCGAGCAGATGATGATGCAGTTGTCCGCATGGTCGCGGACCACCTCCATCTCGTACTCCTTCCAGCCGAGGACCGACTGCTCGACCGCCACCTGGGTGATCGGCGAGGCCTCGAGCCCGCCCTTCACGATGCGCTCGAATTCGCTCCGGTTGTAGGCGATGCCGCCGCCGGTGCCGCCGAGGGTGAAGGACGGCCGGATGATCGCCGGCAGCCCGGTCTGCTCCAGCGCGGCGCGCGCCCCATCCATGTCGGTGACGATGAAGCTCATCGGCATCTCGAGCCCGATCCGCGCCATCGCCTGGCGGAACAGGTCCCGGTCCTCGGCCTTGTTGATGGCCTCGGCATTGGCGCCGATCAGCTCGACGCCGAAGCGCTCGAGCGTGCCGTCCTCGGCCAGCGCGCGGGCGGTGTTGAGCGCGGTCTGCCCGCCCATGGTCGGCAGGACGGCATCGGGGCGCTCGGCCTCGATGATCTTCGCCACCATCTCCGGCGTGATCGGCTCGATGTAGGTCGCATCCGCCATCTCGGGATCGGTCATGATGGTGGCGGGGTTCGAGTTCACCAGGATGACCCGGTAGCCCTCGTCGCGGAGCGCCTTGATCGCCTGGGTGCCGGAATAGTCGAACTCGCAGGCCTGACCGATGACGATCGGCCCCGCGCCGATGACCAGGATGGACGAGATGTCGGTGCGCTTGGGCATTCAGCGGCGCTTTATGGCGGTGGTGGGATCGAGCAACTCGTGGAAGCGGTCGAAGAGATAGGCGCTGTCCTGCGGGCCGGGGGCGGCTTCGGGGTGGTACTGCACCGAGAAGATCGGCCGACCTTCGACGACCAAGCCCTCGACCGTACCGTCGAACAGCGAGAGATGGCTCACGGCGACGCCCTTGGGCAGCGTCTCGGCCTCCAGGGCGAAGCCGTGGTTCTGCGAGGTGATCTCGACCTTGCCGGTGGCGAGGTCCTTGACCGGGTGGTTGGCGCCGTGGTGGCCGAACGGCATCTTCACCGTCCGGCCGCCGAGCGCGAGCCCGAGAAGCTGGTGGCCGAGGCAGATGCCGAACATCGGCTTGCCCGTCGCCATCAACGCGCGCAGCGTCGGCACGGCGTAGGCGCCGGTCGCCGCCGGATCGCCCGGCCCGTTGGACAGGAAGATGCCGTCGGGCGCGAGGGCCACGATGTCCGCCGAGGTGGCGGTGGCCGGCACGACGGTGACGCGGAAACCGCGCTCGGCGAGGTGGCGCAGGATGTTGCGCTTGGCGCCGTAGTCGACGGCGACGACGTGGGGGCCGTCGCCGGTGCCGCTGGCGAAACCTTCACCGAGCCGCCACAGGCCTTCGCCCCAGCCGTAGCGCTGCCGACAGGTGACGAGGCCGGCGAGGTCCTGGCCTTCCATGTCGGGCGCCCCGGCGACCTCCTGGCGCAGCGCCGCCAGTGCCGCTTCGTCGACCTCGCCCGCGATGATGCCGGACGTCTGCGCGCCCCGGTCGCGCAGGTGACGGGTCAGGCGCCGCGTGTCGATGCCGGCGATGCCGACCAGCCCGTGGGCGTCGAGCCAGACGTCCAGCGCCTTCAGGGCGCGGAAGTTCGACGGCAGCGTCGGGTCGGCGCGGACGACGAGACCGCGGGCATAGGGCGTGGTCGCCTCCGGGTCCTCGTCGTTGGTGCCGACATTGCCGATATGCGGAAAGGTGAAGGCGACGATCTGGCCGGCATAGGACGGGTCGGTCAGCACCTCCTGATAGCCGGTGATCGCCGTGTTGAAGACGATTTCGCCGACGGAACGGCCCCGCCGGCCGAGGGCGCGGCCGTGGAAGAGAGTGCCGTCCTTCAGGAGAAGCGCGGCGTCGGGGTGCTGGAGCGAGGGCATGAGCGCGATCTTGATAGCGGTGGTGCGAGCCGCGGCGGAGACCTACTGACCCGTTGACAGTCCGTCAAGCAACGACCACCTCCCCTGATCGACCCGACGTCGCCACCTGGCGATGCGATCGGCACGCCATCCACGGGAGTTCATATGAACCTTGGGCTGAGGGATCGCCTCCGGCAGCGCCAGCAGGACGCGGAGTCCGCGGGCGACGGCTGTGCGGCGAACACGCTGCGGCTCATCCTGACGGCCATCCGCGATCGCGACCGCGCGGCGGACGCGCAGGGCGCGGGACCGGTCAGCGACGCCGAGATCCAGGCGATGCTGGTGGAGATGGTGGCCCAGCGCAAAGTCGAGATCGACCGCTGCGAATGTCGGGCGCAGCTGGAGATGGCCGAGCGCGAGGCCTGCGAGATCGCCGTGATCGAGACCTTCCTGCCGAAGCGCATGAGCGATCCCGAAACGGCCAAGGCCGTCGACGCGGCCATCGCGCAGGTCCACGCGGTCGAACTGCGCGACGCCGGCCGGGTGATGTCCGTGCTGAAGGAGCGCCACGCCGACGCGCTCGATCTTCAGGCGGCCAAGCGGATCCTCGCCGAACGCCTGCACTGACCGGGGGAGGCCGCCGCCGCGAATGGTCGACCTCGCCGACTTCAAGGCCCGCCTGCCGATCCTGCCGATCGTGCGGCGTTTCGTGCGCCTGCAGCGGGCCGGCCCCATCTGGAAGGGGCTTTGTCCCTTCCACCAGGAAAAGACGCCCTCCTTCACCGTCACCGAGGCCCGCGGCACCTATCATTGCTTCGGCTGCCAGGCGCACGGCAACGGCATCGACTTTCTGATCGCCGTCGAGGGGCTGGACTTCCCCGAGGCGATCGAGCGCGCGGCCGAACTGACCGGACTGGAGCCGCCGACCAAGGCGCGACCCGACCCCGAACGCGCCCGTGCGGTCGGTCTCACCGACCTCCTGGAAGACGCGGCGCGCTGGTTCCGCCAGCGGCTCCTGGATCCGGAAGCTCGCCGTGCGCGCGACTATTTGCGCGGCCGCGGGCTGGAGCCGGCGACGGTCGAGCGGTTCGAGCTGGGCTTGGCGCCGGACGCGCGCGAGCGGCTGACGCGCACCTTGCTTGCCCAGGGCGCGTCGCTCGCCGACCTCGAGGCTGCTGGGCTCACGGCGCGCCCGGATGAGGGCGGGGCGCCGTTCGACCGCTTCCGCGACCGCCTGATGTTTCCGATCCGCGACCGGCGGGGACGGCTGGTCGGCTTCGGCGGTCGGGCGTTGGGCGACGGCGCCAAGGCCAAGTACGTCAACAGCGCAGAGGGCCCGCTCTTCAAGAAGCGCGAGCTGCTCTACGGCGCCGACAAGCTGACGCGCGCCACCGGCCACGGCCGGCTGCACGTGGTCGAAGGCTACATCGACGTCATCGCCATGGTGCAGGCGGGCCTCGCGGCGGTAGCCCCGCTCGGCACCGCCATCACGGCCGAGCAGTTGCGCCAGCTCTGGCGGCTGGCCGACGTGCCGCTGGTCTGTCTCGACGGCGATGCGGCCGGCCAGCGCGCCGCCGGACGCCTGGCCGAGCTGGCCTTCGGCGAGCTCGAAGCCGGCCGCTCGCTCGGCTTCGCGCTGCTGCCGGAGGGCGAGGACCCGGACAGCTTGCTTCGCCGCCATGGCCGTGCCGGTTTCGCCCGCGCCACCGAGCAGGAGCAAAGCCTCGGCCGCACCCTGCTCCGGCACGTCGGTGCCGAGACGCCGGGCCTCGGACCGGAGGCCCGCGCCGAGATCCGCAAGCGCCTGCGCGACTTGGTTCGGGCGATTCCCGACGGTGACGTGCGCGTCGAGTACGAGCGTGAGTTCGCCCCGTTCCTCGCCAACGGGACCGATCTCGATCCGCGTCCCGCAGAGCGGCGGCGCCCCGGCTACGACCCCAGCCGCCGGCTCGGCCGGCTCGCCCCCGAGGCGGTGCGGCGCGAACGCGAGATCATGGCCGTCTGTGCACTTTTGGAGGAGCCCGGCTTGATCGAGCCGGCGGCGCCGTTTCTGGAGCGCGTGCAGTTCGTTCACGCCGACTGCCAAGTGGTGGTCGACGCGCTGATGGACGTCTTGATCCACGGCCAGTCCCCGTCGGCGCCGGCGGTGGAGGCAGCACTCACGGCGAGCGGCGCCGTCGCCGAGCGCGCGCGCGTTGCCGCCGAAGGCCGGCGCCTGGCGCGGCGCTTTCCCCTGCGTGCCATCGCGGCGGAGTTCCTCGGCCTCGCGCGCGACGAAACCGGGCCCGCGGCCGCGACCTCGCTCGCCGGCCGCGAGGCCGAACGGGCGCGGGCGGAAGGCAGTCCCGCTGCCGCCGCCTTCGAGGCGCTGCACGACCTGCAGCGGGATCGGAACGAGGAATAGGACGATGCGATGCAGCGCACGTCGGATGAACCTCTTGAAACCGAAGGCAGCTTACGCCACCTAACTCGACTGGAGTTGGGCGGTGGCGTCGCGTCCGTCCTTCTTCGACCAACTCGGGCCATGCCGCCCGGCTCGTCGCGGGAAGAGCTGGAAGTGGATTGCCGCCGTTCGTTCGAGCGCCACCAACGTCGTCACCATCGGGGCGCCGGGTGCGACGCCGTGGCCGCAACGTCGGTCGGCAACCAACGAGGCGTCGGATGCTGCACGGCCGGAACGGACAGCCCGTCGAAACGCGGTCGCGCTGGCGGCGGCGAACCGCACGGGACGAAGGGCTGAGGCCGTCGTCTTCAGGTGCCGCGCTACGCGGGCCCGGCACCGACACTGACATGCACGCACGGGAGTTGCGGATGGCGAAGCAAGAGGGTGCAGCCAAGACGGCAGCGGCCAAGGCATCGGAGGCCTTGGAACCGGAACCGATCGGCAGCCTCGACGAGCTCCTGGAGCTCGCACCCGCCCTGAAGAAGTTGTTCGCGGGCGGTGGCAAGCGCCTTGCCGTCAGCTTCGACCAGCTCAACGCCGCGCTACCGGACACCGTGCCTCCCGATCAGATCGACGAACTGATCGGCCTCCTGGAGTCCAAGGGCGTGAAGGTTCTGCGCGCCGACGAGGAGGCTGCCGACGAGGAGGGCGAGGGTGAGGCCGACGGCGGCGGCGTCGACGACGCCGATCTCGGTCGCACGGACGACCCGGTGCGCATGTACCTCCGCGAGATGGGCACCATCGAGCTGCTGTCCCGCGAGGGCGAGATCGAGATCGCCAAGCGCATCGAAGCCGGCCGCAACGCCGTCTTGGAGGCGCTCTGCGAGAGCCCCTTGACCATGCAGGCCATCATCGGCTGGCGCGACAAGATCCTGTCGGGCGAGGCATTGTTGCGCGAGGTGATCGACCTCGACGCCACCTATGGCGGCGGCCCGCAGGAGAACGAGGCGCTGGAGGGCGGCACCGAAGCGCCCGTCCAGGCTACCGGCGAGGCCGAAGGGCAGGCCGAAGCCCTGGCCGCCGCCGCCGACGGGGTGAAGGACGAGGCCGACGACGCCGCGGGCGAGACCCCGCCCGAGCGGGTCGAGAGCGAGGCCGACGGCGAAGGCGACGATCTCGACGAGGACACGCTGTCGCTCTCCGCCTTGGAGGAGAAGGTACGCGAGGGTGTGCTCGGCACGTTCGATTCCATCGCCACCACCTATGGCGAACTGCGGACGTTGCAGGAGCAGCGACTCGCGGCGGTCGGTGCCAGCGAGGAGGTCGGCGGCGAACTCGACCGCGCCTACGAGGAGGCCAAGCACCGCGTCGTCGACCTGATGCAGCAGGTCAGCCTCAACAACGCGCGGGTCGAGGGGCTGGTCGACCAGCTCCAGTCGACCTCGAAGGAGCTGGGCCGACTTGAGACCCAGCTCATGAACCTCGCCGTATCCTGCCGCGTGCCGCGCGAGAGCTTCCTCAAGCACTACAAGGGCTCGGAACTCGATCCCGACTGGACGCAGCGTGTGCGCCGGCTCAACGAGCGCGGCTGGGCCGAGTTCGTCGACCGCCACGAACCGCAGATCGAGGAAATTCGCGCCAAGGTGGCGGCCATCGCCGAGCGCACCGGACTGCAGATCGACGAGTTCCGCTCGATCGTGCATCGCGTGCAGAAGGGCGAGCGCGAGGCCGGGCAGGCCAAGAAGGAGATGGTCGAGGCCAATCTCCGCCTCGTGATCTCGATCGCCAAGAAGTACACCAACCGTGGCCTGCAGTTCCTGGACCTGATCCAGGAGGGCAACATCGGCCTGATGAAGGCCGTCGACAAGTTCGAGTACCGGCGCGGCTACAAGTTCTCGACCTACGCCACGTGGTGGATCCGCCAGGCGATCACCCGCTCGATCGCCGACCAGGCACGGACCATCCGCATCCCGGTCCACATGATCGAGACGATCAACAAGCTGGTGCGCGCGTCGCGCCAGATGCTGCACGAATACGGGCGCGAGCCGACGCCGGAGGAACTGGCGGCGAAGCTCAACATGCCGCTCGACAAGGTGCGGAAGGTCCTCAAGATCGCCAAGGAGCCGATCTCCCTCGAAACGCCGATCGGCGACGAGGAGGACAGCCATCTCGGCGACTTCATCGAAGACAAGAACGCCGTGCAGCCGCTGGAGGCGGCGACGCTCTCCAACCTGCGCGAGGCCACGACCAAGGTGCTGGCGTCGCTCACCGCCCGCGAGGAGCGCGTGCTGCGCATGCGCTTCGGCATCGGCATGAACACCGACCACACCCTGGAAGAGGTCGGCCAGCAGTTCTCGGTCACCCGCGAGCGCATCCGCCAGATCGAGGCGAAAGCGCTGCGCAAGTTGAAGCACCCGAGCCGGTCCCGAAAGCTCCGCTCTTTCCTCGACACCTGACGGCGCAGGCGGCTTTTGGTCCTCTAGAACCCCCGAGGCCGCCGCCACGTCGGTGGCCACAGGCAGAGCCTGCGCCCAAGGCGGTCCAGGGGGACCAAAAGCCCCCCTGATCCTTCCGGCCTCGCCGCCATGCCTTGACGTTCGTCCCCTGTGGCTTCGATAAGCCACCGCACCGGGCCCGTAGTTCAGCGGTTAGAACGCGCCGCTCATAACGGTGTTGTCGGGGGTTCGAATCCCTCCGGGCCCACCATCCCGGTCATGCAGGTCCGAAGACCGTGCTTCAGACGTTCCTGGCGCTGAGCGCGGTGACGGTGCCGGCGCCGACGAGGGCCGTGCCGCCGACGCGGTTGACGAGGCGGACGGCCTTGGGGCTGTCGGCCAAGCGGCGCGCGCGGCTGGCCAGGAGGGCGTAGCCGAACGCGTTGGCGAATGCGAGCACCACGAACGTGGGGACGAGGATCGCCATCTGGCCCGAGAAATCCCGGGCCTGGTCGAGAAATTGCGGCAGGAATGCCACGAAGAAGACGATGCTCTTGGGATTCAGCACGGTGACCAACCATGCGTGGGCGAGCATCCGCGCCGGCTGGACGGCATGGCGACGCACGTCCGTCTCGAGCGAGGTTCCGGCACGCCAGAGCTTCACGCCCAGCCAGACGAGGTAGGCGGCACCCACCCACTTCAGCACGGTGAACAGCGTCGCCGAGGTGGCGAGGATCGCTCCCACGCCGAGCATCGACAGCGTCATGGCGGTGAGATCGCCCAGCGCCACGCCCGTCGCGGTGGGCACCGCCGCCGGCCAGCCGCGACCGAGCGCATAGGACAGCACCAGCAGGATCGTCGGCCCGGGAACGACGAGCAGGACGGCGGAAGCGACGACGAAGGCCAGCCACATCTCGAGCGCCATGACATGCTCCGCCGCAAAACACGGCGGTCGATCCGGCCGCCGTCGCATCGTTACGAGTTGTAGCCGGCTGCCCAATGGACCGGAACCCAGCGGCCATTCGAGGTCACCGGCTCGATCCTTGGAGCCATCGCGACGAAAAGGGCGGCAGGTTGCCCTGCCGCCCTTTCCTCGGTTCGGTCGGAGTGAGCGCCTTAGCGCTTGATCTCCACGCGACGGTTGAGGGCACGACCCTCGGGGTTGTCGCGGCCGTCCGGCGTCGTGTTCGGCGCCACCGGGCGGGTTTCGCCGAAGCTGACCGTGGTCATCAGGTCACGCGGCACCGTCTGCGCGGCCAGGAAGTTGGCGACGGAGTCGGCGCGGCGCTGGCCGAGGCGCATGTTGTACTCGGCCGAGCCGATGCTGTCGGTGTGACCCTCGATCTGCACCGGATCGCCGGCCGCCCGGACCATGTCGGCAACCTCGGTGAGCACGCCCTGGAACTCGGGCCTGATGTCGGCGCGATCGAAGTCGAACAGGATGTCGCCCGACAGGACGATGGTCGCCGGCATGCCCTCCGAGAGGATCGCGACCAGCGGGTCGCGGCAGCCCGCGAGCCAGTAGGGAGCGAAGTCGACCTGCCAGTACTCCTCGTACTCCTCGAGCACGCAGTCCATCAGCGCTTGCGCGCGGGCGGCCGTCGCCGGATCGCTGCCGCGGTTCCGGTCGATGAAGTCCCTGGTCTGCGCGTGCAGCGAGGACGCATCCTCGACGAAGTCGCTGCGCAGCGAGCGCGCCGCGAGCGGGGTCAGACCCGGCGATTGGCCACGCGCTGCCTGGACACCCTTGGTCGCGAAATATTCGGAATCGTCATAGTCGACCAGACGCCATTCCTTCTCGGCCAGCGCGAGATATTCGCGCGCCAGCGTCTGGTTGAACGTATCGCCGGTAGCCGGCGTCGCTCGGAGTTCGTTGATCGCGCGTTCCGCGCCCAGGCCGCAGCCGGCCAGGAGCAGAGCGCCGACCAGCGACAGAGCGGTCTTGCTCACCTTGAACATGTTCTCCTCCACCTCGACAACTCTGTGGTTGGCTCGGCGCCAGCGGCTCTTCGACCCCAACGACCTCACCGTCCGTTCCCGCGAGAAACGGATGCTTACCGGCCACAGGCAGGTAGCGGCATCCGAGGCTTAACTACAACACATCATCCACTACGGCAAATGCAACCCGCGTTCCTTGGTTCCGCTCAGGCCGGATCCAGGAGCACCTGTTGCAATTCTGCCCACTCCCGCGCGCTCAACCCGGACGTGGCCTGGTCCACCGGTTCCCCGCGCAGCCGCCGGCGCACCACTTCCAGTTGCCCACGGGAAAGCACGGCACCCTCCAGGCGATGTTCGACCAAAGCCCGATGAGTGAGCGGCACCCATCGTTGCAGCACGTCGAGCAGCACGCGCCCATAGGCCTGGATCTCGTGCTGCGCGTGCGGATCGGCGCGCAGGGCAACGAAGTGCATGAGGTTGTGCAGGTCGATCTTCCAGTACCACTGGGTGTAGGTCGCAAGCGGCAGCACGCCGCGCGCCAGCTCCCGGGCGAGGCCGTTTGCCTCGCTTTCGCCCTCGAGCAGTGCATCGTAGAGGTCGAACGCGGCCTCGCCTGCCGTCCGCATCCGCAACCGCACCGCCTCGGCCGCGGCGGCGTGCATGGGCGCGCCGCGCCCCTGGCGGTTCGACGCGCTCTGCGGTGCCACCTGGTCCGCCGCCGGCACGTAGAACTCCCGATCGAGGATCGAGTACCGCGCGGAATACTCGTTCACGTTGGCCGTACGGTGCCGGATCCACTGTCGGGCGACGAAGATCGGCAGCTTCACGTGGAGCTTGATCTCGCACATTTCGAACGGCGTGGTGTGGCGGTGGCGCAACAGGTAGTTGATCAGGCCGGCGTCCGAGCTGACGCTCTTGGTGCCCTTGCCGTAGGAGACGCGCGCCGCCTGGACGATTGCCGCGTCGTTGCCCATGTAGTCGATTACGCGGACGAAACCGTGGTCGAGGACCGGCAGCGGTTCGAACAAGATCGCCTCCAGCGCCTCCACCGTGGCCCGGCGCGTCGGCATGGTCGCCGCCTGCTGTTCGCGGATCAGGGCACGCTCGGCATCGCCCAGGGGCATCGTCTCCTCTCCCTCAAAGCCGGGGCGGCCTTTTCACCGCAGCGTCGAAGGCTTATATGAGTAGGGTCGCTTGGTCGACTATGGCGATAAACGGCAGTCGGAATAAGCGTAGCGGACCCGGGGGCAGTGCCCGGCGCCTCCACCAACACCCTCCCGGTATCGTTGCCGGCAAGGCTTCATGGGGGCGAACCAGGATCGACGCGCGTGGTAAAGGGCTGACTTTCGCTCGGCATGGTTCCGCCGTTATCGGGCCAAACGCACAAGTGCCAACGACAATGACGTGGCGCTCGCTGCCGCCTAAACAACGGCAAGCGCGGCTCGAAGGGGCCGGGCAACAGAACCCTTCAGGCTCCGGGGGCTTCGGCCCCCGGAGTTCCGTTCTCGGCGGACGTTTCGGATCGACGGATAGGCGCGCCCCATGGCCGAAGGTCATATTCCCTACGCCCAACTGGTCGAGAATGCGCTGATCGGCGTGGTCAAGGAGGTGCTCGAGGAGGCCTCGCGCCAGGGCATGGAAGCCCCGCATCACTTCTACATCACCTTCCGCACCGACCATCCGGGCGTCGACATGCCGATGGAACTCCGCCAGCGCTATCAGCCGGAGATGACCATCGTCCTCCAGCACCAGTTCTGGGACCTGGAGGTCTCCGACGAGCGCTTCGGCGTGACCCTGTCCTTCAGCGGCCGGCCGCAGCGGCTGTCCATTCCGTGGAGTGCGGTCAAGGTGTTCGCCGACCCGGGCGTCGAGTTCGGTCTGCAGTTCACCCTCGCCGACCGCGAGGCCGATGCCGCGCGTGGCACGCCCGACGACGACCGTTCGGTTGCTACGCTGACCCACGGCGAGGCCGAGCCGGAATCGGCCAAGACCGACGACGAGGAAGCCCCCAAGGGTACGGCCGACATCGTCGCGCTCGATCGTTTCAGGAAGCGTTAGGGCGTCGGCATTCAGGCCGTTTTCGCCGCCATTCCTGGCGCGAACCGCACGTTGACCGGACCGTCGGTCCGCCGATCCGACGCGACCTCCTGCCGGCCGGCCTCGCCGGCGCGTCGTCGAGCCTTCCGCATGGATCGGCGACCGCGTTGGCGCAACGTTCGGGACGGCGGTCGCTTCAGCCGCTGGGCCGTGTCCGGTCGTCCATGACGTAGAGCCTGAGCCGAGCCGCCGCGTTCTCCAGATGGGTCTCGGCGGCGGCCCTGGCAGCCGGCGCGTCGCGGTCGCGGATGGCTCGGAAGATGGCCTCGTGCTCGGCATGCACGTGATGGGCGAGGCCCTCGAAGCGGGCCGTGTTCTCCCGTGCTGTGCGGATGAGCTTGCGGCAACGGTGCTCCAGGAACCCCTGAAAGGTGACGAACAGCGGGTTGGCGCTGGCCTCGACGATACGGGCGTGGAAGGCGAGGTCCTCGGCGATGCCGCTCGCCCCCTCGTCGATCGCCCGCGCCATCGCGTGCAGCGCCGCCTCGATCGCCGCTAGCTGCGGCTCGCTCCGCCGGGCCGCGGCCAGGGCCGTGGCCTGCCCCTCGAAGGCGAGCAGCAGTTCCAGGATATGGCGCAACTCGTCCTTGTCGCGCACGTCGGGGGTGGCGAGGCGAAAGACCTCGCCGCCCGGATCCTCGGCGACGAACACGCCGCTGCCTTGGCGCGCATGCACCCAGCCTTGCGCGCGGAGCTGCGCCATCGCCTCGCGCAGGACCGGCCGGCTGACGCCGAAGCGGCGCGTCAGCTCCGCCTCGCTCGGCAGCCGGTCGCCCGGCTGGAACCGTCCCTCCACGATCCAGCTCTGGAGCTGGCGGGCCAGTTCCTCCGGCAGGCTCGGCGCGCGCACGAGCCTGCCGTCGTCGGGTGTCTGCCGCGTGGTGCGTCCGGTCGGCATCGGCGTTAGCCCGCGAGGTAGAGGCCGCCGTTGACGTGCAACGTGGCGCCCGTCACGTAGCTCGCCCGCGGGCTGGCGAGGAAGGTGACGCCGTCGGCGACCTCCTCCGGCGTGCCGAGCCGACCGAGCGGCGTTGCCGCCAGCACCTGCGCACCGCGCGCCGCCATCAGCGGCTGCACCATCGGGCTCTCGATCGGGCCGGGCGAAACGACGTTGACCCGCACCTTGGGCGCCAGTTCCTTGGCGAGCGAGCGGCCGAGCGCCACGATGCCGCCCTTGGCCGCCGCGTAGTGGGTATGGTCGACACTGCCGTAGTGCCCGGCGACGGAAGCGATCAGGACGATCGCGGCCCCGTCCGTCAGGGCCGGGATGGCCGCGCGGCAAAGATAGAAGACGCCGTCGAGGTTGATCGCGAGGCAGCGGCGCCATGCCTCGTCGCTCATCGTGGCGACCGCGTCGGTCGGATATATGCCGGCGCCGGGCACCAGCACGTCGATGGCGCCGAAGCGGTCGCGCGCGGCTTCGACCAGAGCCGTTGCCGCTCCAGGGTCGGTGGCGTCGTAGCGGGCGGCGAGCATGCGCTCGGCACCCAAAGCATCGGCCAGCGCCCGGCACCCCTCGACGTCCAGATCGGCGAGCACGAGGCGCATCCCCGCACCCGCCAGCTCGCGCGCGATCGCGCCACCGATGGCTCCGGCCGCACCGGTCAGCACGCCCACCTTGCCGTCGAGCCGCCAGGTCACGTCGGTCCTCCCCCTCGTTCACGCCAGGACCAGCTTAGCGATCCATCGCAGGAAGGCCACGCGCCGGGCAAGCGAATGGATCGGGGCGGCATGGGTTGGGGGTGGCGCCGACGCCCGACTGCGGATAAGCCCGATGGGAGAAGCCAGGGAGGTGCTGCGGCCCCAAGGCTGCGGCGAAGCGAGCGGAGAACGCGGTTGCAGACCGAGGCGGCTCCGCCCGAGCGCGGGCCGGTCGTTCCTTTTCTCGAGGTCCGGGGCGTCACCAAGCGCTACGACGCCACGCTGGCCCTGCGCGACGTCGCCCTCGCGGTCCTGCCGGGCGAGGTGCTGGCGCTGGTGGGCGAGAACGGCGCCGGCAAGAGCACGCTGGTCAAGGTGCTCACCGGTGCCGTCGCGGCCGATGCCGGCCGCATCCTGCTCGACGGCACCGAGCGCACCATCGCCGACCCCCTGGCCAGCCAGCGCCTGGGTATCCGCGTCGTCCACCAGCATGTGAGCCTCGTCCCCGAACTCACCGTCACCGAGAACATGCTCCTGGGCAACCTGCCGTCGACGCTGTTCGGTTGGAACGTGCGCTGGGGCGAGGCGCACCGGCGCGCCCGCGCCGTCCTGGAGGACATCGGCTTTGCCGGGACCGACGAGCGCCGCCGGGCGGAGGAACTGAGCCTCGCCCAGCGCAAGGTGGTGGAGATCGCGAAGGCGCTGGTCGTCCGGCCGCGCCTGTTGATCATGGACGAGCCGTCGGCCGCCTTGTCCCATGAGGAGCGCGGGCGCCTGTTCGCCCTCATCCGGCAGCTGAAGGCCGAGGGCATCGCCGTAGTCTACATCTCGCACGACCTCGACGAGGTGTTGGCGATCGCCGACCGGGTGACGGTGCTGCGGGATGGCGCCGTCGTCACCACGCTGCCGGCGGCGGCGACCGACAAGCAGCGGATCGTCGAGCTGATGGTCGGCCGCCCCCTGCAGGACGTCCATCCCAGGCGTCGCGCGGCGGGCGGGGCGGAGGTGCTGCGGCTCGACGGCCTTGCCGGTGGCGACCGGTTCGAGGACGTGGCGCTGCGCGTGGCGGCGGGCGAGATCGTCGGCCTCTACGGCCTCGTCGGCAGCGGGCGGACCGAGCTTGCGCGCTGCATCTTCGGCGCCGACCGCCCGAGCGGCGGTGCGATGTACCTGGCGGGCCGGCGGTTCCGGCCGCGCTCGCCGGGCGCGGCGCTGCGCGCCGGCGTTGCCATGCTGACCGAGGACCGCAGCCGCGACGGGCTGGTGCTGTTCATGTCCATTCTCGACAACGTGACCCTCGCGAACTTCCCGCTGTTGAGCCGGTTCGGTGTGCTGCTGCCGCGGCGGCAGCGGCGGGCGGTCTCGGCCAAGATCGCGGAGGTGCGGGTGCGGCCGCCCGAGCTCGACCGGGCGGTGCGGACCCTGAGCGGCGGCAACCAGCAGAAGGTGGCGCTGGCGAAGTGGCTGTTGACGCACGCCCGCCTGCTGGTGCTCGACGAGCCCACCTGGGGCGTCGACGTCGGCGCCAAGCAGGAGATCTACGACGTCATCGGGCGGCTCGCCGAGGAGGGCGTGGCGATCCTGCTCATCTCGTCCGACCTGCCCGAGGTGCTGGGACTTGCCGACCGTGTGCTGGTCATGCGCAAGGGTCGGCTCGTCGCCGAACTGCCGCGCGCGGCGGCGACGGAACAGCGCCTGGTCGCCCACGCCACCGGCGTTGCGGAGGCGGCCTGACGATGCCGTCCTGGCGCAGTCTCCGGCATGGCCTCGCCCGCGATCCCCAGCGCCTGCACGATCTCGCGCTGGTATTGGCGCTGGTCGGCCTGATCCTCGTCGGCGCCTGGTTCACCGAGGCCTTCCTCACCCAGCGCAACCTCAGCAACCTGGCGCGCCAAGTCGTCGCCAACGGGCTGGTCAGCCTCGGCATGCTGGTCGTCATCCTGACCGGCGGCATCGACCTCAGCGTCGGCTCGATCGTGGCGCTCGGCGGCGTCATGTTCGCCGGGATGACCGACGAGCTCGGCATGTGGCCGGCCCTGGTCGTAGCGCTCGCCGCGGGCACCCTCGCCGGGGCCGTCAACGGCTTCGTCATCGCCCAGTTCCGCCTGCAACCCTTCATCGTGACGCTGGCGACCATGGGGATCGTGCGCGGCGTGGTCTACGTCTACACGGAATCGCCGATCGTGCCGCTGTTCCAGGGCTTTCGGTACCTTGGCGCCGCGACCTTCGGCCCGGTCTCGCTCGGGGTGGTGATCATGCTCGGCTGTTACGCGGTCGGGTGGTTCTTCCTCAACCGCACCACCGTCGGCCGCGCCGTCGCCGGCAAGTCGGTCGACATCGATGGCCGCCTCTGGCCACTGTCGCATTTCTTTTCCTCCGCGCTGCCGGGCGCAGAGGGCGCGGAGTTCGCCCGTCGCCCTCTCCCGGTCGTCAGGGGACGAGGGCAT
>JBJHBG010000067.1:0-27334 GCA_050485385.1 Geminicoccaceae bacterium
GCGCCGAGACGTCCGACCTCGTCGTCCTCGCCGAGGTCCAGGATGTAGGTGAGGTCGAGCGCGTCGTGGGCGACACGAAAGCCGCGCGTGCGCCGATCGCCGATGCGCAGCACCACGTCGTGGCCCGCGGGCAGGCGTGCGGACGTGGCGGCCGGAGCCGACCAGCGCAGGCCGAGCAGGCCGCGGGACTTGGCGGCTTGCCGCCCGTCCAGCCGCATCGGCCGGCGGCCGGCGACCGGGCTGCCGGAGGCGGCGCGCCGGTCGTCGACCACGAACAACTCGCCGTGGGGGAAGGCCGTCAGCACGTCTTCCACCAAGGGCGTACGCAGGCAGGCGTCGTCCAGCTGATCGACGACGACGGCGAACCGAGCGGCCCCCCCCTGGGCGTCGTAGAGCACCAGATGCTCGCCCGCGACGTGGGCTTGGTCGGCGCGGCGACGGTCGGTCAAGCTCAGGGCCAAGGCGCGTCTCCCCGCAAGGTTGGCCGCGTCATCGTGGGGGGCGAAGGTTGAGCTTCCGTTAACGCTTCAGGCCGCGCCGAGGTCGTTGAAGGACAACCAGCCGACCGGATCGCCCGGCACGACTTCGCGGCAGGCCTCGTCGAGCTCGATCAGGCCCGAGGCGGCGGCGAGCGACGTGAGCATCGCCGAGCCCTGCTTGGCGACGGGCATGACGGCGGGGCCGGCGACGAGCCGCCCGCGCAGGTACTCGGTGCGGCCCGCTCGCTTTGCCCGGGCGAACGCGGCCGGCAGTTGCAGGACGACGGGCTCCGGCCACAGGGCGCCGGCCAGGCGCAGGAGCACCGGCCGCGCGAAGCGAAGGAAGGCGACGGTCGCGGCGACCGGGTTGCCGGGCAAGCCCACCACGAGCGCCCCGTCGAGCCGCCCGAGCGCCAGCGGCCGTCCCGGCTTCATCCTCAGGTGCCATAGGTCCAGTCGGCCGTGCGCCTGGATGGCGCGGCCGACATGGTCCTCCTCGCTGAGGGAGACCCCGCCGGAGACGACCACGGCGTCGTGCTCGGCCGCAGCATGGCGCAACCGCTGCACGACCGTGGCGGCGTCGTCCGCCAGGATGCCGAGATCGACGACCGCGAAGCCGTTACGCTCGAGAAGTGCCGCCAGGATCGTGCGGTTGGCATCGTAGATCGCGCCGGGGCCGAGGTCCGTGCCGGGATCGCGCAACTCGTCGCCCGAACTGGCGAGCGCCACCCGCAGCCGCCGTCTGACCGGCAGCGCCGTCAAGCCGAGCTGGGCGGCAAGACCGAGGTCGCTCGGGCGCAGAACCCGGCCCGCCTCGAGCACTCGTTCCCCCGCGCGCGCGTCCTCACCGGCGGTACGGCGGTTGGCGAACGGGGCAAGCTCGCGCACGACGCGCAGGCGCCCGCCCGTCGCCGTGCAAATCTCGTCCGGTGCCACGCTGTCCGCGCCGGGGGGCAAGGCGGCGCCGGTCAAGACGCGCACCGCCTCGCCAGCCGCCAGCCGGTAGGCGAAGGGATGGCCCGCCGCGGCGCGGCCGGCCCGGATGTGCAGACCCTCGGGCGCGGCCACGAGGTCGGCGTGGCGAAACGCCCAGCCATCGACGGCGACTGCATCGAAGGGGGGACTAGGTGCGACGCCGGCCACGTCGCTGCCGAGGATGCGTCCCGCCGCGGCCGCGATCGGAACGCTCTCCATCGCCAGCGGGGCTGGAGCCGTCCGCTCGCGGAGCCGCACGAGCGCCTCGGCCACGCTCAGGTGCAGGCCATCGGGGGGCCCCATCATCGCCGCGCCTCCCGCAGCACGAACGCGGCGATGCCGGCTGTGTCGTCGAGGTCGAAGTGCGGTACCCGAAGGGCAGGGGGCGCATGGTCGGAGGCAAGCGCGAGGACGGTCGGATCGCTGTCGAGGAACAGCCGTTGCGCGGCCGCACGCCGGCTCACCTCCAGCTTGGGGTGCCGCTCGTCCTTGAAGCCTTCGATGAGGACGAGGTCGGCCGGCCGCATTCGGGCGAGCAGGTCGTCGAGCGAGGGCTCGCGCGCGTGCTCGTGGATCAAGACCGTGCGGCGGGCCGAGGCCAGGACCGTTTCGACGGCGCCGGCCCGACGGTGGCGCCAACTGTCCTTGCCCGGCTGGTCGACCTCGACGTCGTGGTGCGCGTGCTTCACCGTGGACACGGCAAGGCCCTGCTCCGCCAAGTGTCGGACGAGGCGTTCGATCAGCGTGGTCTTGCCGCAGTTCTTCCAGCCGACGATACCGAAGACGGGCGATCGCACCGACAATGGCGAATGCCTTTCGAAAGCGGACCCATGAACGTCCCCATTCTCGACACCTCGGGCCTAGCCTGTCCACTGCCGGTCCTGAAGGCGCGCAAGCGCCTTTTGGCCATGACCCCCGGCGAACGGCTGGTGCTGGTCGCAACCGATCCGGCCGCCAAGCGCGACGTGCCCGCGTTCTGCGAGGCTAGCGGCCATCGTCTCGTCGAACTCGTCGAGGAGCCGGACGGCCGATCGGTCTTCACGTTGGAGCGGGGCGGTGTCTAGACCAAGCCCTCGATCGCGAAGACGCGCGCCGGTGCGCCGTCGGCATTCGGGATCAGCAACGGCGCGGCGCAGAGGAACGTGCGCTGGCCCTCGAGTTGGCTCGTGTTGACCACGTACTCGATCAGTGTGACGCCCGCGCGCAGCAGCACGTCGTGGGTCACGTGCTCTGCGGTCGGTGCCACGACGCCGTCGAGCATCAGCCGGATCGTGTAGTCCTGGGGAAAGTCGAAGGCGACGGCCTTGGGTCGTTGCGCGAGGAGCCATTCGGCGGCGGCCCGGTCGAGCCAGGGTGCTTCGGTCCAGAAGGCGCGTTCGTGATAGCTCTGTCGGTCGGCCCATTTGGCGGCGAGCAGCAGGATCTCGCCCGCCTCGCCACCCGGGTCCGCCGCAGCGAGCCGGTCGGCACCGATCGCCGTGGCCGCCGGCACGTCGCCGAGATCGAGGATGCGGCAGGGGCCGACCACCCGATCCAGGGTCGTCGCCTCGATGGTTGGACCGCCGGCGACGAAGTGCGCCTGCGCGTCCACGTGGCTGAACCCGTGACAGGTCGTCGCCAGCCGCGTGACGCGAAACGGATCGCCCGCCGTGACCTCGACCTTCGGCTGCCAGCGGAAGTGCTCGCCGATGGGCATGCTCAAGTCGACGATCCGATAGCCGCTCGCTGTCGCCATGTCGGTCCTCCCCATTGGGTTTAGAACTTGCATGCAACGGTCGGATAAGGTCAAGTCGCGGGATCCTTCGAGAGTCATCCATGAGCGAGCGCAACGACCGCACCCCGTTCGATCTCCTGTCCGCCCAACTCGACGGCGGCGACGAGCGCCGCAAGGGGCGGCTGCACGGCACCGTGGTCGCCCGACTGCGCGGCATGATCGTCACCGGCGGGCTGGCTCCCGGCCAGCGTCTGAACGAGCGCGAGCTGTGCGATCGGCTGCAGGTCTCGCGCACACCGGTGCGCGAGGCGATCAAGACGTTGACCCAGGAAGGGCTGATCGTCTCGTTGCCCAACCGCTCGTCGGTCGTCTCCTCCATGGATGCCGCCGAGGTGCGGGGTTTGGTCGACGTCGTCGCCACGATCGAGGGCTTGGCCGGCCGTTTGGCGGCCCAGCGGGTGACGGACAGCGAGGTCGCCGAGCTGGGCATCCTCCATTACCGCATGATGCTGCATCACAGCCGTGACGAGCTTCCCGGCTATTTCGAGACCAACAAGGCGTTTCATCGCAAGATCGTGGAGATCGCGGCGAATCCGGTCCTGCTCTGGATCTGGGACCTCCTCGCCCTCAGGGTCGATCGGGCGCGCTACTCGTCGAACCTCTGGCCGAAGCGCTGGGAGGCGGCGTTGCGCGAGCATCAGGGTCTGCTCGACGCGCTCGCCGAGCGCGACGCGGAACGCATGGAGCGGCTGATCGCCGCCCATCTCCGCAGCGGGCTCGGGGTCGTCCTCCAATCGATCGAGCAGCCCTCGAGCCCGCTGCGCGGCGCCAGCGACCAATCGGCTTGACGCCACCGCGACCTTGCATGCAAAGCTGGTGAGGTTCGTGGTCGTGAAGCCGTCTGGGCCGACCGCGCCATCAAACCGAGACTCGGCGGCCACGCCGAGCGGGACGTCAGGGAAGATCGCCATGGCCATCACCTCTTCGACCAGCCGTCGCAGCCTGCTGCGCGCGGGGACCGCCTTCGCCTTGTGCGCACCGGCCATCCGCCGTGCCCGCGCGTCGGTCGACCTGCGCCTGACGCACCCCGCCGACACCAGCCATCCGGTCCACGTCGAGGCGGAGGCGATGGCGCAACGCATCGCCGAGCGTACGGACGGCGAGGTTCGAATCACGCTGTTCCCGAACAACGCGCTCGGCTCGCCGGTCGAGACCGCCCAGCAGACGCGGCTGGGCGCGATCGACATGATCCTGATGAACCCGGCCAACATCGAGGCGCTGTCGAACACCATCGGCGCCATCAACATCCCTTACCAGTTCGACGACTACGACCACGCCCACCGCGTGCTCGACGAGACGGCGAAGGACTGGATCGAGCAGCAGCTTCTCGATGCGGGCTTTGCCTGGATCGCCAATTTCGAGTGGGGCTTTCGGGCGCTGTCCAACAGCCGCCGGCCGGTCAATGCGCCCGCCGACGTCGAGGGCCTGCGCATCCGGGTGCCGCCGGAGCTGGCGATCCAGGCGGCCTTCGAGGCCCTCGGCGCCAACATCCAGACCATCGCCTTCCAGGAGGTCTATCTGGCGCTCGCCAACAACACCGTCGACGGCCAGGACAACCCGGTCGCCACGACCTATGCGGCCAAGTTCTTCGAGGTGCAGAGCCATTTGGCGCTCACCAAGCACATCTACGCCTCGATCATGTTCGCGGCCAATCCGCGGGTGTGGAACGACCGGCTCAGCGCCGAGCAGCGGGCCATCGTCATCGAGGAGGCGACGGCCGCCGGCAACGCGGCGCGCCAGGGCGTGCGCGACAACGAGGAGAGCTTCATCGCGGCGATGGAAGAGGCCGGCATCGCCGTGACCCGACCCGAGGTCGCTCCCTTCCGCGACCGCATGGGGCCGGCCTACGACCAGCTTCGCGCCGCCCTCGGTGACGCGGTCTGGACCGAGTGGAGTGCGATGGTCGACGCCGCCCGCGCCTGAGCGCTCGTGCTCGTCGCCTCCATCCTCGTCTCCATCGCCGTCACGATCCTCCTGGGCGTGCCCATCGCGGCCGCCCTCGGCGGGATCGCGGCGGCGGTGATGGTGCTCACCGTCGGCCCCGACCTGCTCCTCATCTTCATCCAGCGGACCTACGCCGGCACCACCTCGTTCCCGCTGCTCGCCATCCCATTCTTCATCCTCGCCGGCAACCTGATGAACACGGGCGGCACCACCGACCGGATTTTCAGCGTTGCGCAGCTCTTCATCGGCCGCATCCGCGGCGGCCTCGCCCACGTCAACGTGGTCGCGTCGATGATCTTCTCCGGCATGTCGGGCTCGGCGGTGGCCGACGCCGCCGGCCTCGGCACGGTCGAGATCCGTGCCATGCGACAGGCCGGCTACAGCGACCGCTTCGCCGCCACCGTCACCGCCGTCTCCTCCACCATCGGGCCGATCATCCCGCCGTCGATCCCGTTCGTGATCTACGGCAGCCTCGCCAACGTCTCGGTCGGGGCGCTCTTCCTCGCCGGCATCGTGCCGGGCCTGTTGATGGCCGCGGCGCTGATGCTGGTCATCGCGGCCATCGCCCGCGCGCGGAACCTGCCCTTGGGCGAGCCGTTGCCGCCACGCCGGGAGGCCCTCTCGACCCTGTGCAACGCGCTGCCGGCCCTCGCCCTGCCGCCCCTGATCCTGCTTGCCATCTTCGGCGGCTTCGCGACGCCGACCGAGGCGGCGGTGGTCGCCGCGGCCTACGCCTTCGTCCTCGGCCGCTTCGTCTACCGCGAACTCGCGCTGTCGCAGATGATCGACGTCCTTTGGGACACCGTCCGTCAGACCGCGCAGGTGATGCTGATCATCGCCGTCTCCGCGCCCTTCGGCTGGGTGCTGATCCAGCAGCAGATCCCCAACGCCATCCTGGACATGCTGTTCCGCCTGTCGTCGGAGCCCTGGGTGATCTTGATCGTCATCAACCTGGCGCTGCTCGCCTTCGGCATGTTCATCGAGGGCATCGCCGTCATGATCATCGCCTTTCCGATCCTGTTGCCGGTGATCCTCCAACTCGGCATCGACCCGGTGCATTTCGGCGTGATCATGGTGCTCAACGTCATGATCGGTCTCGTCACGCCGCCGGTCGGCATGGTGCTCTACGTCGTCTCCGGCATCGCGCGGGTGTCCATCGTCGAGATCTCCAAGGAGCTTTGGCCCTATGTCCTCGCCCTGTTCGGCGTGCTGCTTCTGGTGACCTTCGTGCCGGCGCTCACGCTGGCGCTACCGCACGCCCTCGGCTTCGGGCTCCGCTGATGCCTGCATGGCTCCGCAGCCTCGACCGCTGCGTGTTCCTCATGTGCAAATACGGCACCATCCTCTGCCTCGTGGGCCTTTTCGTGCTGCTGGCGAGCGGCATCGTCGGCCGGCTGGTGCCGGCGGTCCGCCTGCGCGCCGGCGACGAGCTGATCGAACTCTTGGTGGTCTGGATGGTGTTCATGGGTGCCGTCGCTCTGTGGCGCGAGGGGGCACTCTACCGCGTGGTCGTCATCCAGGAGCAGCTGCCCGCACCCTTGCAGCGCCTGCTTGCGCTCGTGATCGAAGTGGCCATGCTGGCCCTGGCGCTCGTCCTCGCCGTCAAGGGCTACGACTTCGTCCGCATGGCCGGCGAGACCACCATGATCCTTCGGGCCGACAAGGCCTGGTGGTACGCGGCGGTGCCGGTCGCCGGCGCGCTCATGGCCGTCTACAGCGCCGCGGGCGTCGTTCGCTGCCTCGCCCGCATCGTCCGCCCCGCACCCTGACCGAGAAGGAAGCCCATCCATGCCACGTCTTGCCGACAAGATCGCCCTCGTGACCGGTGGCGCCGGCGGCATCGGGGCGGCGACCGCCGAGCTGTTCGTCAAGGAAGGTGCGGCCGTCGCCCTGGTCGACCGCGACGCCGGTGCCCTCGACGCGGTGGTTGCCGACATCGCCCAGCGGAACCCCGACGCCCCGTTGCTGCCCCTCGCGCTCGACCTCGGCGAGGAGGCCGCCTGCGTCGAGGCCGTCGCTGCAACGGCCCGGCACTTCGGGCGGCTCGACGTGCTGGTGAACAATTGCGGCATCCGCTCCTACGAGCCCCTGGCCGAGGCCAAGGCCGAAACCTGGGAGCGCTTGCTGCGGATCAACCTCCTCTCCTATGCCTACCTCACCCGCGAGGCGCTGCCGGCTCTGCGCCGGACCAAGGGCAACATCGTCAACGTCTCCTCGACCCACGCCAACCATCCGCGCGCCGGCATGGGCCAGTACGACGTCGCCAAGGCCGGCATCATCTCGCTGACCAAGACCACGGCCTTCGAGGAAGTGGACCACGGCGTGCGCGCCAACTGCGTCTGCCCAGGGCTCACCCGCACGCCCTTCCACGTCCGCCGTGCCAAGGAGGCCGGCCGCAGCGAGGCCGACATGGCCGCCGACGCCCCCCGCTTCAACATCCAAAACCGCTGGGCCGAGCCGCTGGAAATCGCCTACCCGATCCTCTGGCTCGCCTCCGACGAGGCCTCGTTCTGCACGGCCTCCGTCCTCTCCGTCGACGGCGGCGCTCGGGTGTAGGGGAACGGCCGGTCAGCTCGGCACGCCAAGGCAAGCGGGGGGGGCTCACCCCTGCAACCCCCGCTCTTCGGCCGCATGGCAGCCGGGACGACTCTCGTTCGTTCAGCCTTCGCTTGCATCCCAACGGACTTCCGCCACGGCGCGACCGACGGCGCTCTCGCGGAAAGCCGCAGTGATCGCCGCGAAAATCTGGTCGGTGCCGTCGGCCCCGGTCACCGCAACGAGGCCCCGATCGCGGGCCGTCCCGAGTTCGAGCCGTCCGGCAAGAAGGAGCGCCAGCGTCGTGTCGGCAACGACCACGATCGCGTCGCCCGGCGCGGGGCCTTCGAGGTGCGTTTCGACGGTGAGCCCCTCGGGTCCGGTGGCGTAACGCGTCCAGGTCTGGGACTGCAACTGAAGCACCGAGAAGGCGGCGAAGCTGCGTCCGTCCAGGGTGCGGACCGCCAGCGTCGGCAGGTAGGCGTTGATCACCGAGAGCTCGGTCAGCGCGCGCTCGTTTGCCCTCGGCACGATCGGCAACAGGCCCTCGTCCTGGGCGGCTCGGGTCGCCAACGCGACCGGCACGGTGGTTGCGTGCCCGACGACCAGGCCCGCACCGGTCAACGCGTGAAAGAAGCAGGCTGTGGCCGGCGCTGCCTGAACCGTCAGGACCGCGGCCACGACGAAGCAGCGCCCCCACATCACGGCGTCACGATGTCGAAGTAAAGCTCGAAGGTATCGAGCAACGACAGGAAATGGCCGAATCGACTGGCATCGCCATCGACGAGCAGTGTTCCGTCCAGCGTCGCCTGCTCCACCGTCGTCTGGCCGAGGTTGATCGCGTCGAGCACCGCCCGGTCGAGGGTGACCGTCGCGTCGGAATCGTCGGCGAGCGTGCCGATGCTGTAGTTGAGGGCGCCATTCTCGACGCGGATGGCGACGCGCTCGTCGATGTCCGGCATGACGACGTTGATCACGGTGGTGCCGGCCTCGGCCGCGCGCGGGCCGTTCAGCCGCACGCCCAGATAGTCGAGATAGGTTTCGATCCCGAGATTGCGGACGATGTCCGGTGACGACGCGCTGGGCACGGGTAGTGGGTTGACGCCCTCCCGCAGCTCGAGCGCCGCGGAGAGGTAGAAGTTGCGCCACGGCCCGCTCTCGGCCTGAAAGCCGAGCTGGTCGTAGGCCCGGGCAAGGAGATCGCGGGCCGCCAGGTTGTCGGGATCGGCAAAGACGACATGGTTGACGGCGGTGGCGACCCAGCGGAACTCGCCCGCTGCCAGATCGGCCTCCGCCCGTTCCAGGACGGCGTCGGCGCCGCCCGCGTACTCGACGAACTTCACCGCTTCCTCGGCGGGCGGCAACTGGTGCAACTCCGCAGGATTTCCGGAGAACCATCCAAAGTAAAGCTGATACTGCGCCTTGGCGTTGTGACTCACAGAGCCATAGTAACCGCGATTGGCGAAGCGCGTTGCCAGGCTATCGGGTAGACGAATGTCTTCGGCGACCTCGCGCATCGTCATCCCGTGATTGGCTAGACGCAGCACCTCGTCGTGGATGTAGCGATAGACGTCCCGCTGGCCTCGCCAGAATTCGACGACGTCCGCGTTGCCCCAGGTCGGCCAGTGGTGGGAGCCGAAGGAGACCTCCACCGCCGCGCCGTAACGCTCGATCACGTCGTGGATGTACTTCGACCAGAGGAGACCGTTGCGAACCTTGGCGCCGCGCAGCGTGTAGAGGTTGTGCAGGGTGCGGTTGATGATCTCCGCCTGCATCAGCGCGTTGTGACCCGGCAGCCAGAACATCAACTCGGCCGGCGCCTCGGCGTCCGGCGTGTAGTGGAACCACATCTCGACTCCGTCGATCTCGACGACCTGCGGCGCCTCGGCGCCAGCCGCGGTGTTGGCCGAGATGTCGATGGTCGGCTCGACGATGGTCGCCGTGCCGTACGCGGTCGTGGTGCCGAGGCCGGAGCCGAGCGTGCCGGTCGGGCTCTTCTCGAGGATGTTGCCGTACATGTACATGGCGCGGCGCGACATGTGGTTGCCGGCCATCAGGTTCTCGTTGACGGCCTCGACGAAGAAGCCCTCCGGCGCCACGATGGGAATCTCGCCCGCCGCGAGCGCTGCCGGGTCCGCGACGCCCTTCACACCGCCGAAGTGATCGATGTGCGAATGGGTGAGGACGATCCCGGTGACCGGCAGATTCTCGACGTGGTCCCGCAGCAACTGCAGCGCCGCCGCCGCGGTCTCGTTCACCGTCAGGGGGTCGACGACGATCCAGCCGGTGTCGCCCCGGATGAACGACACGTTGGCGAGGTCGAAGCCGCGCACCTGGTAGATGCCCTCGGCCACCTCGAAGAGGCCGTTCATCGCATTGAGCTGGCTCTGCCGCCATAGGCTGGGATTGGCGGTGGCGGGGGCCTCGCCTTCGATGAAGGCGTAGAGGCTCACATCGAACAGGGCATTGCCCTCGGCATCACGGATGACCGGATCGTCGAGTGTGGCGATAAAGCCCCGTCGCGCGCTTTCGAAGTCGCGCTCGTCGTCGAACGGCAGGTGGTCCAGGAGCGCGTCGTTGGCGGCGCGGGTGGCCTCCGCGGCGGTCTGCGTCTGCGCCGCGATCGGCGCGAATACAACGAGGCCCGCCACAGCGAGCACGGCTGTCTTCCGCATGTTGCCTCCAGTTCTACACTGCCGTCTTTCCGAGAACGGTTAACGCATCGCGGGCGCGCGGCACACACAGCGGCAATGAGCAATATGGCGGAGAGGCACCGACCAGCGTTGCGACCGATCGACGACTTGGCAACAGTTTCTGGGACTCCGGGCGAGCGCGTGGACTAGGTTGGGTCTGCTGACTGTGCTGACTTGACGCGGCACCGTCTAGGCCCTCTCGCCACCCGCGCGCCGGTTACCCGTTGCTGGCGGCGAGCGCGTTGGCGAGGGCGGCGAACTCGGCGACGCTCAGCGTCTCCGCCCGCCGCGACGGATCGATGCCGGCCCGCGCGCACAGGCCCGCGACGTCCGGCGTCGCCGCTTTCAGGCTGGTGCGCAGCATCTTGCGGCGTTGGCCGAAGGCGGCGGCGGTGATGCGCTCGAGGTCCCGCAGCCGCGCTGGGATGGGTCGGGTGGGGTAGGGCTCCATCCGCACCAGCCGCGAATGCACCTTGGGCGGCGGGTGGAAGGCCCCGGGCGGCAGATCGAACAGTCCCTCGATGCGGCTCGCCCACTGCGCCAGCACCGCGAGCCGACCGTAGGTGCCGGTGCCCGGTGCGGCGGCGAGGCGCAGCGCCACCTCCTTCTGCACCAGGACGACGATCCGCCGGATGTCGCGCGGATCGCGCAGCCAGCGCACGATCAATTCCGTGCCGATGTTGTAGGGCAGGTTGGCGACGACGACGCAGGGGCCGGCGATGTGGCGGCGATGGTCGAACGCGAGTGCATCCGCCTCGACCACGTCCAGCCTTCCGGCGGCGGCGTCGACCAAGGGAACGAGTGCCGCGGTGCAGCGCGGGTCGCACTCCACCGCCACTACCCGCTCGGCGCCGGCTTCGAGCAGCGCGCGGGTGAGCCCGCCCGGTCCGGGCCCGATCTCCAGCACCGTCAGGCCAGCGAGCGGGCCGGCGGCAGCGGCGATCCGGCGGAGGATGGCCGGGTCGGTCAGAAAGTGCTGGCCGAGGCTCTTGTCGGCCCGAAGCCCGGCCCGCTTGATGGTTGCGGCCAGCCCGTCCAGCCCGACATCCGCGACCATCGCCCTAGCGCGCTTTGCGGCGGCGGAACGGGCGCGGGGCTTTTGCCCCCCCGGAGGCCGGCATTGTCGATCTCACCGAAGTGTTGACGGCGTAGCCGTCGGCTGGAGGTATGGGGCGCCGAAAGCCCCCGGCTTCGCTCGCAGGCTCCGGTGCACGGACCGCGTCGTCCCGCACGTCAGAGCCTGAGGTCGATAAAGGCTTCCTGGCGCAGATTGCGGAGGTAGCGGGCCGACAGCCGCTCCATCGCGTCCTCGCGCAGCCGCTGCATCACCTGCTCGCGCGTTCCCTCGTCGACGACGCCGGCGGTGCCGCCGCCGCGTTGGCCCAGGCGGCGGAAGAGGTAAACGCCCTCGGGCGTGCGGATCGGCGGGCTCACCTCGCCGTCGGCGAGCTGGGCAACGAGCCCGGCGAGTTCGGGTGGCAGGCTGGAGACCGGAATCCAGCCGAGTTCGCCGCCGCGCGCGGCACTCGGGGAGGCGGAGAACTGCTCCGCGATGCCCGCGAAATCGGCGCCGCGGCGGGTGGCCTCGCCGAGCCGCTCCGCGTCCTGCAACACCCGCTGCTCGTCGGCGGGGCTGTAGATCGGCAAAAAGATCTCGGCCAAGCGATACTGCCGCTCGCCGGCGACGATACGGTCGAGCGTCCGGTCGACCTGCACGTCGGAGACGACGACGCGGCGCAGAAGCTGGCGGCGCGACACCTGGATCCAGGCGAGCTGCGCCTCGAGCTGATCGCGCAGGGTCCGTTCCTCGACACCGGCGCGAGCGAGGTCGGCGCGGAGCTGGTCGCGCGAGACCTGGTTGCGGCGGGCGACGTCGTCGAGCGCGTCCTCCAGCTCCGCGGGCGAGATCTCGATCCCGAGCCGTCGTGCTTCCTGCACCTGCAACCGCTCGTCGATCAGCGTCTGTAGCATGGGCTGCCGCAGGCGCTCCGCGGCTTCGGCGTTATAGGTCTGGTTGCTGGCGAACAGCGCCATGCGCACCCGCTGGTCGACCTGCAAGTCGGTGACGATCCCGTCGTTCACGACGGCCACGATGTTTTGCGCCAGCGCCGGCGTACCGGGCGCAGCGAGCAATCCCGCTCCGAGCAGGGTGAACAACGCTGCCATGATCCAGACTTTGCCGCGCAAGGCCGAGGCTCCCGTCAAGTCGTCGATCCCGATGGCTGCCGCGCTAGGGGGGCGTTCGCCGATGTGCTTGGACCACGCCTCGTCCCGTTCGATGGCCCGCGAGCGTATGGTGCCACGGTCGGCTCGGCGGGGCGAGGGATCGCTCGTGCCCTACCCCACCGGCAAACGCTCTACTCAAAAGCGCCGAGGTTCCGCAAGGCGACCCGGAAGGCAACGGTCGTGGACGAGCGCGCATCGCGATCACGAGTGAAGTTCTGCTCCACGCCGAAGACGAAGTACAGGCAGTCGTCCTCGTACGCGATGCCGTAGGTATCCAGGATGCGCCGACCGTCGTCCAGGTCCACCCGCGAGCTGGCGACCGCCGACCAGTGCTCGGTCAGGCGGAGGCTCATCGCGCCGCGAAATTCCTCGCGCCGGCCGAAACCGCCGGCCTCCTCGTCGAGGAGGAGGTGGGCGAGACCGATGCGGAAGCCCGGCGGGCCGCCGATGACCTTGAGGTCGCTCTTCGACAGTTCGTCGAAGCCGGCACCGATGCGAAAGCGGTAGTCGACGTCGACATACGGATGCGGGCTGAGCGCCACCCGGCCGACGATGTCGGACAGCTTGTTCTCCAGGCCGCTGACCTCATCGAAAACGTTGGTCTCCGCAACTCGGTAGCTCTGGCCGACGAACACCGACCACAGCTCGCGATCGGGGCCGCTCGCGGCCGTGCGCACGCCGTAGGACACGCGGCTGCCTTCGTCCCAAAGATCGCGGCCGGCGAACCGGTCGTCGGCGAACAGGTTGGTCTCGTCGAACTCGGTATCGAGGCTGTCCTCGTTGGGGATCGCGGCATTGGCATAGCCGGTCGGTGCGAAGGCGACGTTGGCGATCGGCTCCAGGGTGTAGGTGAGACCGTTCGGTTCCGTGGCGGGTCGGCTGTATGGCCGGCGCCACTCGATCGACGCCCGCGGCATCAGGCGGGCACGGTTGCGGGTGCGGCCATCGTCGACGCCGGTCTCGGGGTTGCCCGTCACGGAGTAGACGTCGCCGCGCACGGTCGCCGCGGCGGTCACCACGTCGCCGAACGGCGAAATCCGCGTCGCGTCGATCTCGGCGCCGACCGAGACGCGACGGCTGTCGAGCCCGTCGGTGCGGTAGAGGGCGAGCACGTCCGGCGTCACCCGCCAGTTCGCGCCGATCCCGCCGAAGCGGCCGGTGAACTCGGTCTGCACCTGCGGCAAGGCGTACGGCACCTGGCCCTGGTCGCGGTCCTCGCGCAGGTTCTGGAAGCCCAGGAGTGCGACGTCGACGAAGCGGTCGTTCTCGACCCGATAGGCTGCGGCGCGGTTGGTAAGGACGTTGGCGTCGCTGATGCCGTAGCGCCGCAGATAGGTCTCGTCGGTGGCGAGGCTGAGGTCGATGTCGCCGCGCCAGCCGCGGCCGAGCGTGTAGCGTCCGTCGCCCTCGACGTGGCCGCGGAACCGGTCTTCACGGCCGCCGTCGTCGAGGCCAATGCTGGCGTAGGTGCCGCTAACCGTGAGGTTCGTCCGGCCGAACGTCTGGAGGTCGCGGAGGTCGAAGGCCAGCACCGGCCCCTCCTCGGTGGTGATCGTCGGCCGCAACGTGAGGTCGCGGTTGGGCGCGATCACCCAGTGATAGGGGACCTCGGCCATGACGCCGAGTTCGCTGTCGATCTTGACGTTGGGGACCAGGAAGCCTGACTGCCGGTCGACCGTTCCGTCCGGGTGCGCGAAATAGGGGGTATAGAAGATCGGCACGCCGCCGATCTCGAACCAGGCGTTCTCGTAGGAGACGCTGCGTGCCTCGCCGTCGTGCACGACGGTTCGTGCCCGGATCTGCCAGGTCGGGTTGGGACGTTCCTCGCACACCTCGCAAGGGGTATAGGCGACGTCGCGCAGCCGCGTCGTCGAGCCGTCCTCGAGGTCGGCCCGGCGTGCCACCAGCAGGGATTCGTCCCCGAGGCGGACGGCGACACCTTCGACGAAGCCCCGGGCCAAGTCGTCGGTCAACTCCATCCGGTCGGCGAAGAACGTATCGCCTCCGTCGTCCACCAGCACGACGTTGCCGGTCGCTTCCACCGTGCGTCGCGGGCGGTCGTAGACGACTTCGTCGGCGAGCAGCGTCGCGTCGCCGCGCGCGAAGAAGACCGAACCGCGCGCGATCGCGCGGTCGGTTGCCTGATCGTAGATCAGGCTCTCCGCTTCGAGCAGGATGCGTTCGCCGTCGTCACCGCCGATCACCTCCTCGCGCGGGCCCTGTGCCGCTGTGCCCGCGGTCGAGCCGAGCACGATGGCGAGTGCCGCGACGAGCACCTCCAGACGGCGCCGCACCATCATCCGTCCTCCAACTGGAACAGCACCGCACTGCCGATCAACAGCGCCACCGCACTCGGCGCCACCGCCGCCATCGCCGTCGGCAACTGACCCGATGCGCCGAGCGCGCGCACCACGTCGACCAGCACGAAGAAGGCAAAGCCGCCGACGAGGCCGAGCACCACCAGCGCGCCCAGCCCGCCGCGGCGCTGAAAGCGCAACGTAACGCTAACGCCCGTCACCAGCATGGCGGCGAAGAAGACGGGGGTTACCAGGAGCGAGGCGAAGTAAACCTCGTAGCTGCGGGCGGGAAAGCCCAGTTCACCGAGCACGGCGATGTAGCCGGGCAGGTCCCAGAACGACAGGGTGGCGGGGTTGCGCATGCTCTCGCGGACGCTCTCGGGTTCGAGCGCGGTCGGCAACTCCAGCGTCCCCACCGGCCGCTCCAGTCCAAGCGAATCGGAGCGCGTCGCGCCCTCGAGCTGCCAACGACCGTCCGCGAGCGTGGCGATCGGCGCGTCGTAGCGGGCACGGTAGGCGCGATCGGCATCGTAGTCGAACACCACCACCCGCTCGAGCCGGAGTGGATCGCCCGGCAGGAGCCGCGCCGCGTTCAGGATTGCCTTGCCGTCCGGCCGCTCCTGCTTGAGCCAGATACCTTGCGGCGAGACCACGACGATCTCGCCGTCGCGCCCGAAGATCTCGGCGTCGAGCTGCTCGTAGCGGTCGGTGAGCGCTGCCGCGATCGGGTGAACGACGGTGACGGCGACCACACCCAAGGCCGCTACGGCGGCGCAGGCCGGCAACAGGAACTGCCAAGCCGAAATGCCGGTCGCCCTGACGACCACCAGCTCGTTGGCCCGATTGAGCCGCCAAAAGCCCAACATCGACCCGAACAGCACCGCGAACGGCCAGATGCGCTCCAGGAGACCGGGTACACGCAAGGCCGCGAGTTCGACCGCGACCAACAAGGGCACGCCCCGGCCCGTCGTGCGGCGCAACTGCTCGATCAGATCGATGACCAGGGCGAGCGCCGTGAAGGCGAGTGCCACGACCAGCACGTTCCACACCGTGACGCGCGCCACGTAGCGGCCGATGGTCGAGGGCAGCAGCGAGGTGTGGCGGCGATGCGGACGGCCGTGGGCAGCGCTTGCCGTCATGGCCGCGCGGTGGCCCGCGTCGACAGCCGGCGGCCGCCGGCCAGAATGGCGAGGCAGCCGGCGATCGGCACGAGCGGTACGGCGTAGAGCAGCGGGACGAGCGCCAGATTGGCCTTCACGGCGCTCAGGGCGGTGAGCGCCAACACGACGACGAGGATCGCGAGCAGGCTGGCCGCGAGCGAGATCGGCCAGCCGGAATCGCGCACGGCGCGGTAGCGTAGGATACAGGTGGCGGCGATCATTGGCAGCGCGAGCGAGACCAGCGGCCAGCTCAGCCGCTCGTGCGCCTCGGCCACCATCTGCCGCCGCGTGCGGTCGTCGGCCGCCTCGCCGCTCGCGGCGAGCAACTCGCCCAGGAAGTACTCGCGGGTCTTGAGCGAGCGGTCGCCCACCTCGCCATTGCCGACGACGAGGTCGACGGTGGTCTCGTCGAAGTAGACGACGGAAAGTCCGCCGTCGGGAACCCGCTCCTGATAGCTGCCCTCGCGCAGGACGAGGATCGGTCCGGCGCTGCCGCGGATCAGGTCGCCGCGTTCGGCGAGCAGCGTCACGGCGCCGCCGTCGCGCCGGGTGTCGTGGACGATCAGCGTGCCCAACTCGCCGCTCGGCAGCCGTTCGGCGACGTGGATGGTGATTCCCGGAACGAGGGACGTGAAGACGCCAGTTTGGATCGCGACCGTCGAAACGTCGCGGGTCAACTCATGCTGCAGCCCGCGAAACTCTCGATACGCGGTTGGCATGACGTAGAGGCCGACGCCGTAGCTCGCGATCATGAACAGAATCCCGAGCCAGAGCCCGCCCCGTGCGAGTTGAAGGTCGGAGAGTCCCGTGGCGCGGCAGACGCTGAGCTCGCTCTCGGCCCTGAGCTTCTGGTAGCCGACCAACGCGCCGACGAACGCCGCGAAGGGCAGGACCACGAGGACCAGCGAGGGGACGAGCAGGCCCGTCAGGTAGACGAACGTCACCACCGATAGGCCCTGGTTGACGATGAGATCCACGTAGCGCAGCGCCTGGGACACCCAGACGGCACCGGCGAAGGCCACGAGTGCGAGCAGCGTGGGCGCCAGCAACTGTCGGAGGAGGTAGCGGGTGAGAACGGTCATGACATGCGGATACTGGCCTAAAACCCGAATTCCGACTAGGGGCTAGCAGAGGTTCTGCCCACGCTCCTTCACGTAGAGGTCAACGCGCCATGGACATCCGTTTCGTCGCCCCGTCGTCGACCGGCGAAGGAGCCGTCGCCATCACCGTCGATGGCGAGGGCCGGCTCGGACCGACCGCCCGGGCGATCGATTCGGCAAGCCGCGGTCTCGTCGCCCGCAGCGTGGCGCTGGCGCCCAAACCGCTGGAGCGGGGCCAGATCGTCGAGGCGGTCTTGCCGGCGGCTTCGGGCTGGGAGCGCGTCCTGCTGGTTGCCCTGCCCGAGCCCGAAGCCTTGACCGAGGCCGTGGCCGTGGAAGTCGGTGCGGGTCTGGCCGTTGCGGCCGCGTCGCGGCGCCTCGCCGCCCTGACGGTGGTGGTCGAGGTCGACGGCGCAGCCCTGGCTCCGGCCGCGTTGGCGTTGGCGCTTGCCGAGGGGTGCGCCTTGCGCACGTATCGCTTCGACGCCTTCAAGCGGCCGAGGGAGCGTGCGCCACGCCCGCTCGGGGCGCTCACGGTAGCCACACCCGAGGCGGCGGTGGCCGAGGCGGCATGGCCGGCGCGCGGAGCCGTCGTGGCCGGCGCGCATCTCGCCCGCGACCTCGTCAACCGGCCGCCCAACGACCTCGGCACCGACGCCTTCGTTGCCGCCGCCCGCGCGTTGGAGCGGCTCGGCGTCGAGGTGGAGGTGTTGGACCGCGCGGCCATGGCCGAGCTGGGCATGGGCGCCTTCCTCGGCGTCGCGCAGGGCAGCGCCATGGAGCCGTACACGGTCGTCATGCGCTGGCGCGGCGCCGGTGGCGCACCCTTGGCCGTGATCGGCAAGGGTGTGGTGTTCGATTCCGGCGGGCTCTCGCTGAAGCCGCCGAAGAGCATGGAGACGATGAAGTGCGACATGGCCGGTGCCGCCACCGTGCTCGGCGCCATGCACGCGCTCGCCGTCCGCAAGGCCAAGGCCAACGTCGTCGGCGCCATCGGGCTGGTCGAGAACATGCCGTCGGGCACGGCGCAGCGGCCGGGCGACGTGGTGACCTCGCTGGCCGGCAAGACCATCGAGGTGCTGAACACCGACGCCGAGGGCCGGCTCGTGCTCGCGGACGTGCTGGCGCACGTGAAGCGGACCGAGAAGCCGGCAGCGATGGTCGACTTCGCGACGCTCACGGGCGCCGTGATCGTCGCCCTCGGCTACGAGCATGCGGGCCTCTTCGCCAACGATGACGATCTCGCCGCGAAGATCCTCGCCGCCGGCACGGCGACCGGCGAGACGCTCTGGCGTCTGCCGCTCGGCAAGGGCTACAGCAAGCAGCTCGAAAGCCCGGTGGCCGACCTCAAGAACATCGGCAAGCCGGGCCAGGCGGGGGCGTCGATCGGTGCCGCCTTCCTGGAGGCGTTCGTCGGCGAGGGGCACTGGGCGCACGTCGACCTCGCCGCCACCAGCTTCGTCGAGAGCGAGCACCCGGTGGGCGGCAAGGGGGGCACCGGCTGGGGCGTGCGTCTGGTCGACCGCCTGGTCGCCGACGCCTACGAGGGGTGAGCGAGACCCAGCGCATCGCCGAGGTCGGCTTCTACCACCTCACCCGCTCGACCCTCGACGAGGCGCTGCCGCCGCTCTTGGAGAAGGCCGTGGGGCAGGGTCTGCGCCTCGTCCTGGTGGCACGCTCGAAGGAGTTGCTCGATCACCTCGACGGCTGGCTCTGGTCCTTCCGCCCCGACAGCTTCCTCGCTCACGGCACCGCCTCCACCGGCTTCGCCGACCGCCAGCCGATCTACCTCGCCGACCGGGTGACCAACCCGAACGGGGCCGCCGCGCTGGTCGTGGTCGACGGCCTCCTGCCCGAGCCGGACGCTCCCTTCGTGCGTCTCGTCGACCTCTTCGACGGCAACGACGAAGCCGCCGTCAGCGGCGCCCGCGACCGCTGGCGCGCTTGGCGCGAGCGCGGTGCGAAACTGGTCTACTGGCAGCAGCGACCCGAGGGCGGTTGGACCAAGGCGCGGGAGGAGGGTTGAAGCGGTTGGGGGGGCGTTCCCACCCTGCGCCACGACCGACCGCCGTTGCCCACGCCGCGACACCATGTCTCGGTGACGGAGAGGGTGTACGGCGCAGAGGTGGTTCCTTGGCAGCTCGGAGATCGCTCATGGACCGCGTCCGCCGTTCGCTTGCCGCCTGCGTCGTCCCGGCTGTCTTCGTCGGTCTCGTCATGCCGACCTTTGCCCCGCCCGCCGCGGCCAACGAGCCGGTCGATCTGGAACTGGTCCTCGCCGCCGACGTGTCCCTTTCGATGGACATCCGCGAGTTGACCCTGCAGCGCCAGGGCTACGCGGCCGCCATCGAATCGCCGGAGGTCATCGACGCCATCAAGTCCGGCTTCAACGGTGCCATCGCCGTGGTGTTCATGGAGTGGGCGGGCATGGGCGCGCACTTCGTCACCGTGCCGTGGCAGCGGATCGCCACCGCCGCCGACGCCCGGCGCTTCGCCGAGGCCATCCGCGCAGCACCCCTCAACCGCGCGCGTCGCACGTCGATCTCCCACGGCCTCCAGGTGTCGCTCGACCTGTTCGACGACAACGGCTTCGAGGGCTTCCGTCGCGTAATCGACGTCTCCGGCGACGGCCCCAACAACCAGGGCGAACCCGTCTTGGCCGTGCGCGAGCGGGTGCTCGAGGCGGGCATTACCATCAACGGCTTGCCGATGATGCTCGATCCGTTGCCGGTCGATTGGTACAACGTACCTGATCTGGACCTGTACTATCGGGAATGTGTCATCGGCGGTTTCGGCTCGTTCACCATCCCGATTCAGGAGATCGAGGCGTTCGAGGAGGCGATCCACCGCAAGATGATCCTGGAGATCGCCGGCCGCACGCCGCCGCAGCCCGCGCGCGCGGTGCCGGCGCAGTTCGTGCAGGGCGGGGCGCATCAGTTCAGCGCCAACGGCTACGACTGCATGGCCGGCGAGCGCCGCTGGATGCAGCGCATGCAGCGCTTCGACTAGGGCTCGCGGGTGACGACCTGCTCCGGCCGTTCAGAACCGGAGGTTGACGGTGCCGCCGAGGAAGGCCGCCGGATCGTGCTCGTCCTTGGCGATCAGGTTGCCGTCGCGGTCTTCGAGCCTGAGCCGGAGCGCGCCGGCCTTCCAGCGACGGCATCCGCCGGCTATAAGCCGCCGCGACTTCGACTTCGAACCTCTTGGAGAGCCCCTTGGCCACCGAACGGACCCTTTCGATCATCAAGCCCGACGCAACCGAGCGGAACCTGACGGGCCAGATCAACGCGCGCTTCGAGGCGGCGGGCCTCCGCATCGTCGCGCAGAAGCGGCTGCATCTCACCAAGACGCAGGCCGAGGCGTTCTACGCGGTCCACAAGGAGCGCCCCTTCTATGCCGACCTCGTCGCCTTCATGACCAAGGGTCCGGTGGTCGTGCAGGTGCTCGAGGGCGACGACGCCATCGCCAAGAACCGCGAGGTGATGGGCGCCACCGACCCGGCCAAGGCAGCCGCGGGCACGATCCGTAAGGACTTCGCCCTGAACATCGAGGCGAACTCCGTCCACGGGTCCGACGCTGCCGAGACTGCCGCCCAGGAGATCGCCTTCTTCTTCTCCGGCATCGAAATCGTCGGCTGACGCGGCGGATCGTACCGAGGGGAGGGGGCCACGGGGCCCCTCCACCTTCCGACCTTCCAGCCGACGACTATCCGACGTATCGCCGCGCCCGCTGCACGCTTTGCACGAGCCAAGCGCGCTCCAGCGCGGCGGTCGCCGTCAGGTCTTTCTGGAAGGGCAGCCAGTGCTCGAGGACGACGTCGACCTCGCGGCGGAGGCTCGCGAAGACGTGGTCGATGTCGAGGGTACCCTCCCCCAAGGGGCTGCCGAGCACCCGGAAGCCGACGCCGTAGGGATCGGGCACGAAGCGGTAGTCCTTGAGGTGCAACTCGATTGCGTCAGGCGCGAGCAGGGCGATCGTGTCCTCCGGCCATTCCTTGGCGCAGATCGAATTGGCGACGTCCAGGCAGATGCCGAGGGCGTCGTCGCCGACGGCCCGCACGATCTCGACCAGCTTGGGCGACGGCACGTGGAAGTGGTTCTCGATCGCGAGGCGAACCCCGGCCGTTCGGCAGGCGGGCAGGAGCGCCTGCAACGCGCGCGCGATCTCGCCCACGTCCTTTCGGGCATCCGCGGCGTCGAAGGCGATGCGCAGGAGGTGCGCGTCGAGCCGTTCGGCGAGTCCGAGATAGCGGCGGACGACGTCTCCATCGAAGCCCTGGATGCCCAACTCGACACCGATGCCCGACGCCGCGGCATGGCGCGCCAGCCGCGCAATTCCGTCCTCGTCCAGTCCGTGCAGCGGCAGGTTGTCCGCGAACTGAACGAAGTCGAGGCCGAGGGTGCGGGCTTCGTCCACCACCTGCATCGCTGTCATGGGTACTGGCGGACGGCGGTCGCCCATGCCGATCGACCAGCGAAAGGCGTAAGTGCCGAGCCCCAGCTTGGCAGGCATCACAGCAGCTTGCGGATCAGGGTGGCGAACGTCCTCGCCGGCGTCTGACCGGCCATAGCACGCAACTCGTCCAGGCCGATCTTGCGGACGAGGGCCTGGAGGCTCTCGATGATCTCGAAGGTGGCGGCCACCGCCTCGGCGCCGTCGCCGTTGCGGGTGAAGACGTCGTAGGCCACCCAGCCGTCCCAGCCGATGCGGTCCATGTAGTAGAGCGTCTCCAGCGTCTCCCACAAATTGACCGAGGCCGGCAGCATGTCCCAGTCGGCGCCGCGGTCGTTGTCGTTGAAGTGCACGTAGAAGAGCCGGCCGGCGTCGTGGCCGAGGCAGAGCTCGGCGGCCGGCGTCTCGCCCGCCATCAGCGCGTGGCCGACGTCCATGGTGACGCCCAGATTGGCCGCACCCACCACGTTGCAGAGGTGCAGCGTGCGGCCCATGGTCGGCAGGACGATGCGGTTGCGCGATTCGAACGCCTTGTACTCGATGCTGACCCTGACGTCGGCGCGATGGGCGGCGGCCTCGGCGAAGGCCTCGACCAGCCAGCGCCACTGCGCTTGGTAGTCGACCTCGAAGGCATGGTCCCAGCCGTCGATCAGCGGGCAGACGGTGATCATGTCGGTGCCGAGGTCGGGTGCCAGGTCCATCGCCGTCTTGACGTAGTCGACCGCCGTCCGCCGCACCGCCGCATCGGGGCTGGTGAAGGAGCCGTGGCGAAACAGGTCCTCGCCCTTGACGTTGACGTTGACCGCCGACACCGCGAGGCCCGAGGCACGCACCGTCGCCACGCCCAGGCCGTCGTGGCCGAGGTCTTGCGGGAAGACGGGCTCGACGCCGTGGGTGCGCGGGATGGTGGTGGCGATCTCCAGCCGCTCCGCCAGGGAGCGCTGCGGCTGATAGACGTGGAAACGGTCGTGGTAGCGGCCGAGCGTGCCGAGCAGGACCGCGTTCTTGATGGTCATCGGGCTTTCTTTCTCGGTGCGCCGGCTCAGCGGCCGTAGACGTAGTTGGGCAGGGACAGGACGGTCTGGGGAAAGACCATCAAGATCGCGAGGATCGCGAGGTGGACGAGCAAGAAGGGCAGGATCGCGCGCATCATCGCCGTGATCGACGCCCCGGCGATGCCGCCCGCGACGTAGAGCGAGAGGCCGACGGGCGGCGTGATCGTGCCGATCATCAAGTTGACCGACATCATCACGCCGAAGAACAGGGGATCGATCTCGAACGCGCGGACCACCGGCAGCAGCACGGGTGTGAAGATGATGATCGCCGAGCCGCCGTCGAGGAAGCAGCCGACGATCAAGAGCAACAGGTTGATGACGAGCAACAGGACGATGGCGCTGTCGAGATTGGCCGCGAACCAGCCGGCGATGGTCATCGGAATGCGCTCGACGGCGAGCAGATAGCCGACCAGGCTGGCAGCCCCGACGATCACCATCACCATCGCCGTGTTCAGGGCCGTTCGGTAGAGGATCTCCGGCAGGTGCTTCGGGCGCAGCTCCCGATAGGCGAAGCCGACCAGGGCTGCGTAGGCGACGGCGACCGCTGCCGCCTCGGTCGCACTGAAGGCGCCGGTGCGGATGCCGAGGACGATGATCACCGGCAGGAACAGGGCCGGCAGCGCCGTCAGGAACACCTTGCCGAAGTCGCGGTAGCGGAACGGGACCAGCTCGACATCCTCGGGCCGGCGCTTCGGGTGCGAGACATAGACGTAGAGCATCAGGCCGAGACTGATCATCAGGCCGGGCACGATACCGCCCATGAAGAGCCCGCCGATGGAGACGCCGGCAACCACGCCGTAGAGCACCAGCGGAATGGAGGGCGGGATGACGGCGCCGATGACGCCCGAGGCCGCCACCACCGACCCCGCATAGGCCGGATCGTAGCCGTGCGCCTTCATGCGCGGGATGATGGTGGCGCCGATGGCGGCCGTGTCGGCCACCGCCGAGCCGCTGACGCCCGCGAACAGGGTCGAGGCGAGTACGGCGACGTGCGCGAGCCCGCCCCGAATCCAGCCGACCAGGTAGAAGGCGAAGTCGACGAGGCGGCGGGTGATGCCGCCCGCCTCCATCAGCTTGCCCGCCAGCAGGAAGAACGGGATGGCCAACAGCGGAAAGCTGTCCATGCCGGCATAGACGCGCTGCATGACCAGTTGCGGCGACAGCATGCCCAAGGTGGACAACACGACGATGCAGGCGCCGATCAGGCTAAAGAAGATCGGCACGCCCACGAGCAGCAAGCAGAAGAAGGCGAGCGTGAGCAGACCGAGGCTGGTCATGCGCTGCGAGCCCCGAGCGCACGGCTGCCGTGCCGCAGCACGTTCAAGGTGAGCCACAGCATCATCAAGACGATCGCGGCGAAGACGGTGGAGTAGATCAGGCCCATCGGCACCTGCATCGCAGGCGTGAGCTGGGTCCACTCGCGGCCGAGGGCACGGAAGCTGCCACGCACGAGGTACCAGCAGCAGTAGAGGCCCGTGGCGTTGACCAGCACCATCGCCAGCGCGCGTAGCCGCGGCGGCAGGAGATCGACCACGGCCGTGACGGCGAGGTGTTCCTCGCGCCGGCAGAGGCACGCGGCCGCAAGGAAGATGAGGCACAGAAAGCAGAGCCGCGCCAGCTCCTCGCTCCAGGTCAAGGAGAACGCGAGGACGTAGCGTGTGAAGACCTGGAGGAGGACGGCTCCCGCCATGGTCGCCATGAGGGCGACCAGTACCAGCCGAAGGGCTGCGAGCAGCACCTCGTCGGCGCGCTCCAAGGCACCGACCAAGCGACGGTAGGTCGACGTGGACATCGGCGGATCGGGTGGGCCGGCTCGTCAGCGCGCCTGATCGATCAGCTCGATCCAGCGCTCGGCGCGCTCGCCGTACTCGGCCACGGCCTGCTCGCGCAGCGGCGCGACCAATGCCGCCAGCGCTTCCCGGTCGGGCCGGCTAACCTGCATGCCCTTCTCCTCGAGGACCGCGAGGAGGTTCGCGTCGTCGTCGCCGACCTTGCCGCGCTGCACGTCCTGGCTCTCGATCACCGCCTCCTGGACGATCGCCTTGTGCGCGTCGGAGAGGGCCTCCCAAAGCGGCTCGGAGTACATGACCATGTGCGTCAGGTGCAGGTGGCCGGTGAGCGCCAAGTGGTCGTTCACCTCGTAGAAGGCGGCGTTGTAGATGTTGGAGAGGGGGTTCTCCTGACCGTCGACGATCCCTTGCTCCATCGCGGTGTAGAGTTCGTTGAAGGCCATCGGCGTCGGGCTGGCACCCATGCGCTCCAACGTGGTCAGGTGGTACTTGGCCTCGGGCGTGCGGATCTTCAGCCCGCGCAGGTCGTCGGGCGTCTCGATGGCGCGGACCGAGTTGGTGACGTGGCGCATGCCGGCCTCGTAGTAGCCGAGCAGCTTGACGCCGTGGTTCTCCACCAGTGCCGCCACCTCCGCGCCGAGCCCGCCGTCGAAGGCACGAAAGGCGTGCTCGCGATCGTCGAACAGATAGCCGATCTCCAGCGTGTTCAAGACGGGCTCCCACGAGCCGAAGAAACCGGTCGTCACCCACGTCATCTCGAGCGTGCCGTCGCGCAACTGCTCCACCATCTCGCGCTGGGCGCCGAGCTGGCTGTCGGTGAAGAGGCGCACCTCGATCTCGCCGTTCGAGCGCTCCTCGACCAGCCGCTTGATCTCGCGGGCGCCCACGTTCTCGGGATGATCGCCCGACACCACGGTGCCGATCTTGATCACCACGTCCGCGGCTTCGGCCGGCAGCCACGTGACCGAGGCGGCGGCGAAGAGTACCAGACCTTGCTTGAGCATCGTTTCTTCCTCCCTTGATGCGGCGCTCAGGCCGCGACGATTTGACTGGCAGTGAAGACCTGCGGGTTGTTTTGGGTCTGCCTTTGGATGATCGACACCATCTCCTCGGTGGTGCGCTCCCAATGCGCGCGATAGAGCCGGGCCAACTCGTCCTGATCGTCGGCCAGGATCGCTTCCAGCATCGCCCGGTGCTCGCGGGTGGACTGGACCGGCAACTCGCGGATGTAGAGCGCGAACAGCCGCGCCCGGTCGGTCAGCCCGCGGAGCGAATGGTAGGTCTGGATCAGCCGCTGATTGCCCGACCGGCCGACCAGGCTCAGGTGGAACGCCGTGTCGGCCCGCACCCACGCATCGCGGTCACCGGCCTCGATCGCCGCCTCCATCTCGACGACGGTCGCCTCGATCGCGCCGAGGTCCTCGCGTGACGGCTTGCGCGCGGCGACGATGGAGGCCGCCTCCAGCTCCAGCGCCTTGGCGATCTGATGGATCTCGCGGACGTCGACGATACTGAGCGGCAGCACGCGCACGCCGCGACGTGGCAGCACCTCGACCAGCCCCTCTTCCCGCAGTCGGCGCACCGCCTCGCGCACCGGTGCCCGGCTCAGCCGGAACCGCTCGCAGATCTCGCGCTCGGAAAGAAAGTAGCCCGGCGGAATCTCGGCCGAGAGGATGCCCGCACGCACCCGGCGATAGGCCCGTTCCGCCAGCGAATCCGCAGGTGCTTCCTTGTCGCTCATTCGCGTCTCCTATCGCCACAAATGACATTCTATTTACACTGTCAACTGAAATGTCAGATGCGCGTCGATCGGATCGGCATGGGCCGGCGCCGGCCGCTCTCAGGGCAAATGCCGAGGCCCAGACCGCGACCGAGCGCCGCGACGATGTGGTCGGGCGCCGTCGCTGCATGGTGCGGAAGGACGGGTTTGGCGACCACGCTTCGAGGCGGCCTCGGCGGCTCGACCCTTCAGGCTGCCGTCGACCGGCTCATCGCTCACCACCACGCCGTCGGGTTGCGGTCGTGAGTGGAGTACGCCCCTGCGGGTGGACACGGCCACGCGGCGGATTCGACAGGGGGGCGCGCGTTGCGGTCCTCGAACCGGATGGGGTTGCGATAGCCCGGGGCTGAGTGCAGGCGCCGTCGGTCGTAGGTCTCGATGAAGCACGGCACGCCAGCGGCAACGTCGCTTCAGGAGGAGGCGGCGGTGCAGGTCGGAGGCGTATGGTGAACCGCGGTCCGAATGGAACAGGCAACCCGGCGATGCCATCGATCCGGTCGGGCACACCCTGGTTATCGGACCCGATACAGAAGCAAGAAACGGCAGTCGACGCGCCGAGACGCCTGCGGAACCGGAACCCATGCCGATTCGCATGTGAGGCCACCGGCAAGAGAACGCCTGCGGGGGACGGAGCCGAAGCCCCCAAAGCGCTCGAAAATTCTGGTGGAGCGGATGGGGCTCGAACCCACGACCTCCAGAATGCAAATCTGGCGCTCTCCCAGCTGAGCTACCGCCCCGGCTGTCCGCGACCGCAGGTGCCCGGTGGGCGCCGCGGTGGGACGCGGCGGAACCTAGCGCCGCGCAGGCCCGGCGCCAAGCACGTTTCGCCGGGCAGGGCAGGGCACCGCCACCCGCGAGCCCCGGCACGAAACCGCCAGCCCGAACGAACGGCAGCGGCCGGAGACGGAGGACGGGGAGAGAGACGGCGCAAGGGACGGCGCAAGGGACGGGGAAGACGGGGGGACTTGATGGTCCCTGTACGGACCGGAGACAAGGGTTACAGGCGTACGAGGAGATGGGTGACGGTCGGACGGTCCGAGTGTTGGGTAAGGTCGACCTCGGCGATGCGGTAGT
>JBJHBG010000068.1:0-27274 GCA_050485385.1 Geminicoccaceae bacterium
AAGGTGGGACGACCCAAGCGCCGGGGGCCTCGATGGTCCCCCCTGCCCCCCCCGCCGCCGGCCAAGGCCCGCGTCATTCGGACGTGGCGATGGCGACAGCCGTCGCCTTGGGGGCTCAGGGGGCGAAAAGCCCCCTGGATCCTTCTCGACCCTCAGAGCTGACGGATCGGTCGGCCATCCAGGAAGGCCAGCGCGTTCTCGACCGATTCCGCATAGAACTGGGCGTAGACGTCGCGCGTGCCGTAGCCGACGTGCGGGGTGAGCACGGTGTTCGGCGCGCGCACCAGCGGGTGGTCCGCCGGCAGCGGCTCGCGGTGGTAGACGTCGAGGGCGGCGACGATCCGCCCCGAGGTGACGGCGTCGATCAGGGCGGCCTCGTCGATCAAGGGCGCGCGGGCGGTGTTGACGAGGATGGTGCCGGGCTTGACGCGGCCGAGTTCGCCCGCGCCGACGACGCCCCGCGTGCGCGGCGACAGCACGAGGTGCAGGCTGATGACGTCGGCGCGGGCGAACAGATCGGCCTTGCTCGCCGGCACGACGCCGGCTTCGGCCGCTCGCTCGGGCGTCAGGTTCGGGCTCCAGCCGAGCGCTTCCATGCCCAGTGCCCGGCCGTAGCCGGCGACGCGCGCACCGATGCGGCCGACGCCGACGATGCCGAGGGTGCGGCCTTCGAGCTCGATCCCCGGCACCACGCCGGCCATGAAGCGGCCGGCGCGCACGGCCCGGTCGCCGTCGGGCACGCGACGGGCCGCCGCCAGCATCAGGGCCAGCGCCAGTTCGGCGGTACCGGCGCCGCTCTCGCCCCCACCGGTTCCACAGACGACGACGCCCTGCGCCTTCATCGCGTCCATGGCGATCGAGCCGCCGCGGTGGCCGGTCAGCCCGAACATCCTCAGGCGCGGCAGACGGGTCACCAAGGACGGCGGGAAGGGCGTGCGTTCGCGCATCGCCAGGACGATGTCGAAGTCGGCCAAGGCGGCAGCCGCCGTGTCCTCGTCGGCGAACGCCTCGGTGAAGACCACCACCTCGGCACGCGCGCGCAAGGCGCTCCAGTCGGCGGCCGTTTCGGCTATGCCTTGCCAGTCGTCGAGTACGGCCACCCTGGTCATCGTCGATCCCTTCCGCCGGCCCTTTTGCGGACGGCCCTCTCTGGCGCCACCGCCGCGTGCACGTTATGTATGCGATTACAGGCTGGCTCCGTCAACGTGAGCGGGGCCGCGACTGCGAACCTCGATCCAAAGGAACCGTCGATCCGAACCATGCGCGAGGGTGCGAGAAGGCTGCAGAACCGCAAGCGGACCAGTCTGCGCGCCGTCGACGTGGCGCGGCTGGCGGGCTGCTCGACGGCGACGGTCTCGCGGGTGCAGAACACGCCACACCTCGTGGCCGAGCCGACCCGTCAGCGGGTCGAGGCGGCCATCCGCGAACTCGGCTACCTGCCGAACGGTGCCGCCCGCGCCCTGCGCTCCGAGCGCTCGCAGCTGGTCGGCGCGATCATTCCAACCCTCAACCACGCCATCCACGCCACGTTCGTCGAGGCGGCGCAGGTGCGGCTCGCCGAGGAGGGGTACGCGCTGGTGGTCGGCACCTCCGACTACGACCTGACGCGCGAAGCCGAGCAGGCCGGCCGGCTCGTCCGGCTCGGCATCGACGGCCTGATCCTCGTCGGCAACCGCCACGAGCGCGACCTCTACGAACTCCTGGACGCGAGCGGCGTGCCGCACGTCAACACCTACGTCTACGAGGCGGAGGGGCCGCACCCTTCGGTCGGCATCGACAACCGCCGCGCCACCTACGATCTTGCAAGCTACCTGCTCGGCATGGGCCACCGGACCTTCGGCGTGATCTCGGCGGCGGTCGCCGACAACGACCGGGCGCGCGACCGGGTCGAGGGCGTGCGCTCCGCCCTTCGCGAGCAGGGCCTGTCCCTGCCGTCGACGGCGATCGTGCAACGCGGCTACAGCATCGCCAGCGGCCGCGAGGGGCTGCGCATCCTCCGCCAGCTCGACCCGGCCCCCACGGCCATCCTCTGCGGCAACGACGTCCTCGCCCACGGCGCGCTGATCGAGTGCCGCAAGCTGGGCCTCGCCGTGCCGCGCGACGTCTCCGTCACCGGCTTCGACGACCTCGACTTCACCGCTCACCTCGACCCGGCGCTGACGACCATGGCGGTGCCGGCCCGCGACATGGGCGCCAGGGCCGCCGCCTTCCTGTTGGACACGCTGCACGAGCGGCCGACCCTGGCCAAGGTCCGCCTGGAGCCCGACCTCATCGTTCGCGGCTCCACCGGCCCCGCGCGCCAGCGCTGACCCGGGGCTCGCAGGGGGCCAACAGCCCCCTGCCCTGCGCATGCCGTTCTCGGATCCTCAGGCGTCGTGGCGGCGTAGACGGCCGGCGAAGCGCCTGGCCGCCTCCAGCGTCGCCTCGCTGGCATGGCCGCGGACGTTGGGCTTCACCTCGATGACGATGGCCGTGTCCGGGCGGATGGCGAGAGCATCGGCCAGCGCGTCGAAGTCGACCACGCCCCAGCCGGGGGCCGCGTGCATGTCGCCCAGACCGAAGAAGTGCGCCTCCTGGTTGCCGCCACGGCCGCGCATGGTGCGTGGCACGCCGGTGGAGTCGCTGAAGTGGACGTGATTGGTCCAAGGCGCCAGCGCCCGGCACGCCGCGATCAGGTCGAAGCCCATGAAGACGGCCCCCTGCTGGGCGTGGCTGACGTCGAGGCAGGCCATCACCGCCGGGTGGCGCAGGCGGTCGAGCTGGGCCGCGAGGGCGCGCGGATCGAGCGAGTAGGAGGTCTCCAGGCCGGCGATCACGTCCGGGTTCGGGCTGATGTTCTCGTAGGCGATGCGCACGCCTTGTGCCTGGGCATGGTCGCCGAGGCGGCGCACCTCTTCGAGCTCCACGTCGAGCAGCCGGTCGGCGTGGCGCGCCCAAATGCGGGGGTGGGCGCGGCCGGGGTGCAGCACCACCACTCCGGCGCCGAGGGCGGCTGCGAGGTCGAGCGAGACCATGGCGGCGCGGCGGTGCAGGTCCTGATGCGCCTCGTCCATCAGGTCGATGGGGATCGGCGCATGCACAGTATAGCGCAAGGGGAAGTCCTGGAGCACGCCGCGCACCGCCCGCACCCGCTCCGGCAAGAGCCGGCAGGCGGCGACGGCATCCAGGCTGACCGCGTTCAACTCGACCACCTCGGTGCCGAGCGCATGCAGCGCCTCGAGCTGGCGGGCGAGACCGTGGAGGTCGCCCTCGGGGGCGTGGGCGGTGAAACCGACGGCGGTGACGGGTCCGGTCAAGAGGGTGCTCCTCAACTGCGCAGGGTGGGGTCGAGCCGCGAGCGCAGCCAGTCGCCGGCGATGCTCATCGACAGGGTGGTGAGGAAGATGACGGTGCCGGGCAGGACGGCGAGCCACCAGGCGTTGATCAGGTAGTCGCGGCCGTCGCCGAGCTGCTGGCCGAGACTTGTCAAGGGCGGCTGGATGCCGAGGCCGAGGAACGAGAGCGAGGTCTCGACCAGTACGGTGTCCGGGAAGTTCAGCGTGACCTGGACGATCAAGGGGCTCAGCACGTTGGGCAGGATGTGCCCCAGATAGATGCGGCGCGGGCTGCCGCCGAGCGCTTCGACGGCGCGGGCGTAGCCGTGCTCGCGGGCCGAGAGCACCAGACCGCGCGTCAGCCGGGCATAGGTCTCCCAGCCGTAGATGCCCATCAGGAACAGGAAGAGGTAGAAATTGTTGCCGAGGAAGGCGAGCACGGCGAGGGCGATGATGAGGAACGGCATGGCCGCCTGGAAGTCGACCAACAGCATGACGATCTCGTCGACGACGCCGCCCTTGTGCGCGGCGAGGAAGCCGAGGGCCGTTCCCATCACGGCCCCGATCAGTGTGCCCATGAGCGCGATGGCGATGCTGATCTGGGTGGCGATCAGGAGGCGGCTCAAGACGTCGCGGCCGAGCCGGTCGGTGCCGAGCGGATGCGCCGACGTGCCGCCCTCGAGCCAGACCGGCGGTTGCAGCCGGGCGAGCAGGTTGACCTCCTCGTAGGCGTAGGGCGCCAGCAGGGGTGCTGTGAAGGTGACGAACAGCACGGCGCCGAGCCAGAGCATCGCCACGAGGGGCGCTCCCGGCACGGCGCCGACGGTGCGGCCCACGCCCATCAGCCAGCCGCCGAGGCCGCGCTCGCGGCGACGCTCCAGCCCCATCGTGGCCATCAGCGGCGCCCCTGGGCGGCGCCGACGCGGACGCGCGGGTCGAGCCAGCCATAGGCGAGGTCGACGAGGAGGTTCGCCGTCACCATGGTCATGGTGATGAGCAGCACGATGCACTGCACGACCGCGAGGTCGCGAGCGGCGACCGCACCGGTGAGCAAGCGGCCGACGCCCGGCCAGGCGAACACGTTTTCGGTTACCACCGCACCGCCGATGACGGCACCCAGCTTGAAGCCGACGATGGTGACGATGGGGATGGCGGCGTTGGGCAGGGCGTGCAGATAGACCTGCCGGCCGGTCGCCGCGCCTTTGGCAGCGGCCGTGCGCATGAAGGGCTTGTGCATGACGTCGAGCATGGCCGAGCGGGCGAAGCGGGCGATCTGACCGGCGAAGGCCGTGCCCAGCGCGAAGGCCGGCATGATCAGGTGCAGCCACGTGCCGCTGCCGGAGCTGGGCAGCCAGCGGAGGTGCATCGAGAACAGGAGGATCATGAGGATGCCGAGGAAGAAGTTCGGCAAGGAGAAGCCGAGCACCGAGGCCGCCATCACCGAGCGGTCGACGATGGTGTCGCGGTGGATGGCGGCCCAGATGCCGGCCGGAATGCCGATGGCGAGGGCGGCGAAGAACGAGGTGAGCATCAGCTCCAGCGTCTTCGGCACCCGCGCCATCACCAGCTCGAGCGCGTCCTGGCCGTTGCGGAACGAGACGCCGAAATCGCCCTGGACCATCGCCACCCAATAGCGCGCGTACTGGACGTAGAGCGGCTGATCGAGGCCCCAGAGTGCGCGGTAGTAGGCGACGGTGCTGGGATCGGCGTCGTCGGGCAGGAGTTGCTGGACGGGATCGCCCGTCAGCCTGAGCACGACGAAGACGAAGGTGACGACCAGCCACAGCGTGAAGGCCGCGCGGCCGAGCTTCCGGGCGACGAACAGGGGAGTCATGCGCCCGGCTCCTCCAGGTGGCATGCGGTCCGGTGGCCCGGCGCCACGGTGCGATCCGCCGGCACGTCGCACCGGCAGCGGGCGACGGCTGCGGCGCAGCGCGGATGGAAGGGACAGCCGGGGGGCGGGGCGATCGGGCTCGGCGGGTCGCCCGGCAGCAGGTTCGCTGCCCCGCGCCGCCGCGGGTCCGGCACCGGGATCGAGGCCAACAGCGCGCGGGTATAGGGGTGGCGCGGCCGCTCGAAGACGGCTTCGGTCGGCCCCAGCTCGACCACGCGGCCGAGATACATCACGGCCACCCGGTCGCTCAGATGCCGGACGAGACCGAGGTCGTGGGAGATGAACAGGTAGGTGAGACCGAAGCGCCGCTTCAGGTCCAACAGCAGGTTGACGATCTGCGCCCGGATCGAGACGTCGAGTGCGGCGACGGGCTCGTCGAGGACCAGCACCTTGGGCTCCAGCACGAGGGCGCGGGCGATCACCGCCCGCTGCAACTGCCCGCCGGAGAGCTGGTGGGGATGGCGGGCGACGAGGTCGGGGCCGAGCCCGACCGCCTCGGCCATGGCACTGGCCTTGGCGTCCCGCTCGGCCGGGGTGCCGAGACCGTGGATGTCCAGGGGCTCGCGGATCTGCCGATGCACGGCGAGGCGCGGGTCGAGGGCGCCGCCCGCATCCTGAAAGACCAGTTGCAACTCACGGCGGAGACGCCGCCAGACGACGTGGTCGGCCGTGGCCACCGGCTCGCCCCAGTAAGTGACGTGGCCCTCGCTCGGGTGCATCAGCCCGAGCATCATCTGCCCCAGCGTCGATTTGCCGGAGCCGCTCTCGCCGACGACCGCGAGCACCTCGCCTGCCAAGAGGTCGAGGCCGACGTCGCGCACGGCCCAAAGCTCGCGGCGGCGAAACCAACCACCGTCGACGGCAAAACGGCGGGCGAGGCCCGTGGCCTGCAACAGCGGCTCGGCGGCCGCGGGCAGCGGGCGTTCGGAGACACGCGCTTGGGCTCTCATGCCGCCCGATCCCCGGCGGACGGGTGCAGGCAGGCGGCGTGGGCAGCACCGTCGACGCGCGCCAGAAGCGGCCGCTCGCTGCGGCAGCGGGCCGACGCGCGCACACAGCGCGGCTGGAACGCGCAGCCCTGGGGCAGTGCGGCGAGCGGCGGCACCGTGCCGGGGATGGCGACCAGCGCCTCGCCCGGCCGATCCGGCCGCGGCACCGAGGCGAGCAGGCCCTCGGTATAGGGATGGCGCGGCCGGACGAAGAGGTCGGTTACCGGCGCGCGCTCGGCGATGCGGCCGGCGTACATCACCACCACGTCGTCGGCCATCTCGGCGACGACGCCGAGGTCGTGGGTGACGAAGACGATGGCGAGCCCCGTCTCGCGTTGCAGGCTGCGCAACAGTTCCAGGATCTGCGCCTGGATGGTGACGTCGAGGGCCGTCGTCGCCTCGTCCGCGACCAACACCCGGGGGTTGCCGGCAATCGCCATGGCGATCATGGCGCGCTGGTTCATGCCGCCGGAGAGCTGATGCGGGTAGCTCGCCGCCCGCCGCTTCGGCTCCGGAATGCCGACGCGCTCCAGAAGGTCGATCGCCGCGCGCCGCGCCTGGCCGCGGCCGAGCCCCTGGCGCAGCACGAAGGCCTCCGCCACCTGCCAGCCGATGGTGCGGACCGGGTTCATCGCCTGGCTCGGGTTCTGGAACACCATGGCGAGGCCCTGCCGGCGGCGGTGGCGCTTCTCCGGCTCGTCGCCGAGCACGTCGGCCCCATCGAGCCGGACGCGGCCGGCGGCAACGCGGCAGACGCGGGGCAAAAGGCCCATCACCGTGAGGCAGGTCAGCGTCTTGCCGCAGCCGCTCTCGCCGACCACGGCGAGCGTGCGGCCGGCATCGACACCGAAGCCGACACCGTCGACGAGGACCAGGTCGCCGGCGGGGCTGGGAATCACGACCTTCAGGTCGTCGACGTCGAGTACGGCCATGGCGGGGTGTTGCCGGCGGCACCAGGGCGCCGCCGGCCTCCTTTCGTCAGTCGAAGCTCAGATTGGTCGCCCGGAAGTCCATGTAGTAAAGGCTGTAGGGCTGCCAATTTACCGTGTTCCGCATCGCGTAGGTCTCGAGCGGATTGTAGAGCATCGTGCCCGGCACTTCGTCGATCCAGATATCGAGCGACTGCCAATAGGCTTCCTTGCGCTCCTCGACGTCCATCGAACTGGCGAGCACGGCCTGGAGTTCGTTGAACTCGACGGGCGGCTGCCACGACCGCTCCGGGTAGTCGCGGTTGTTCTGGACCTCGGCGTTGGCGCCCCACTGACCGACGAACGAGCCGACCGGGTCGGGCACGCTGTGGGTGTTGGACCAGGGCCGCACGTTGGCGCCGGGGGCGTTGGTCTGCGCCCAGTTCTCGACCGGCTCCAGCGACACGTTGAAGCCCACCTGCTGCCACATCTGCTGGATGACCTGCGCCGCTTCGGTCATGTTCAGGTAGTAGCCGAGCGGAAAGCGGAAGACGATCGGCGTGCCGTCGTAGCCGGCCTCCTCCAAGAGCGCCTTCGCCCGCTCCGGATCGTAGGCGAACTCAGGATAGTCCTCGAGGTAGATGTCGTAGGACGGCAGCTGGTGGCCGTTCGGCGTGTAGTTCTTGTCGTCCCAAAGCGCCTGGCGCAGCAGGTCGCGGTCGATCGAGATCGAGAGTGCCTGGCGGATACGCTTGTCGGCCATGTGCGGCTGGTCGGGGAAGAAGACCAGCATGTGGGTGTTGTCGAGCACCACCGAGCGGACGTCGATGTCGTCGTAGCGCTCGAGCGTCGGGATCTGGTCGGGCGGGATGTTGATGGCGATGTCGTACTCGCCGGAGACGAGGCCGGCGATGCGCGCCGACACCTCGGGCACCACGGCGAAGGTCACCGTCTCCGCCGCGGGAGCGCCGGCGAAGTGGTCGTCGAAGGCGCGCAGACGGATGAACTCGCCGTCGACCCACTCGTCGAGCATGTAGGGGCCGGTGCCGACCGGCTGGCGCGCGAAGCTGTCCTTGCCGCGCATCAGGTACTCGCGCGCATTGACGATCCAGGTCGAGTACGAGGCCATGCGCTGGAGGAAGGCCGGGTCCGGCGTCTCGGTGACGACGCGGACGGTGTAGCGGTCGACCGGATAGGCGTGACTGATCGGACCGATACGGCCGCGCGCACCGGGCAGGATCGGCCGATGGCCGACGATGCGGCCGGGCATGAACGAGAAGACCACGTCGTCCGAGACCAGCTCGTCGCCGTTGTGGAACTTCACGCCCTCGCGCAGCTTGAATTCCCAGGTGACCTCGTCGATCTGCTCCCAGCTCTCGGCAAGGCTCGGCACCAGCCGTGCCGTCGTGCCGGAACCGTCGGCCAGGAAATCGCGGCGGATGAGCGTGTCGAACATCGAATAGGTCACGCGGACGTCGACGTTGCCCTGGGCTTCCGCACTCTCCAGCGAGTTGCCGAGCGCGTTGACGGCAACGCGCAGATGCGGGCGGTCGTTGGCCACCGCAGCGCTCGCCAGCGCGATCATTGCCAGGGCCGTCAGCGGCCCGGCCCATCGCCGAACGTGGTTGGTCATTTGGGATCTCCTTGGCGTACCGTTGGAGCCCCCCTACCCACTCCCCACGACAGATTGACGACGGAACGGCGACGGTTCCGTGACGGCCCGCTCAGTCCGGCGGGAGGGCCAGCCCGTCGAGCCGGTCGCGGACGAGACCGAGATGGCGGAGCGCGGTCGGTGCGACGTCGACTAGGGACGTGCGGCCCCATTCCGTGCTGCCGGCGGCGAATCCGCCCCCTTCGGCGACGAGGAACGGCCGCGACTCGTAGAGCCCGAAGCCGCCATGGCTGCCGAAGCCTTCCGGCTTCGCCGGTTTGGCGGCCGAGGTGACCACGTCGGTGACGCCGGGCACGCCGAGCCGGTTGGGTGCGGTGTATTTCCGCATCGAGAAGCTGAGGGCGAGATGACGGCCGAAGCGCTGGCCGACGCTCTCCAGGGCTGCACCCGCGAACACGGCACCGCACCAGTCGTGGTCGCGGAAGAACGCCTCCAGCCGGCGCGCCCGGTCGCCTGCTTCCGGCAGCAGAAAGACGTGACCGCCCGAGCCCTGCGGGGCCACCACCAGCTCGCGGCTGTCCGGTCCGTCCTTCAGGCCGGCGTCGATCAAGAGGCGCTCCACCGGGATGGCTTCGGCAACCGTCTCCTGGCCATGGTCCGAGCCGACGAGGAACAGCACGTCGTCGCCCTTGGCGCGGACGTCCCCGACCGTGCGGGCGACGCGGCCGACGCAGGCATCGGCGGCGGCGATGGCGGCCAGATGCTCGGTCGAGCCGAGCTCGCTCGCATGCATGGTGGTGTCGGGCTCGCACAGCCAGAGCACCGCGTAGCGCGGCGCCGGCTCGGCCCTCAGCGCGGCGCAAAACAGCTCCGTCGCAGCGGCGTCGGCGGCGGCATCCTTGCCGGCGATGCCGTCGGGCGCGGGCCGTCGCTCGCCGCCGGGGCCGAAGCTGCCGGAGCGGTGCAGAAGTAGGCCCGCGTGGTCGGGATCGTGCAGCAGCGCCGCACCGGGCGAACCGTTCGAGACGATCAGCGCGTGCCTGCCGTCGCCGGTCGCCGCCGTCACACGTTCGCTGGTCGTCGGCCTCGAGAGCGTGCGGCCTTGGCTCCGCCGGAGGGCGTCGACGATCTCGGGTGCGCCCGAATCGAACAGCACCAAGCCCTCGCCGTGGTCGAGCGCAACCGTGTTGCCGGCAAGGCCGTGCGCCGCCGGCCACGCGCCGGTGGCGAAGCTCGCCACGCTCGCGCGCGTCGCCGAAGGATAGATGCCGCGATGCCCGCGAAAGCGGCGGCCCTTCTGTTCGAGCCCGCAAATGGCCGGGCACAGCTCCGGGCGGACGAAGTCGTCCCGGTGCCCGTCACAGATCACGATCACGACGCGGCGCACGGCGGCAGTCTCCTCGTTGGTGCGGCGGCAGCCTGACGCAGCGAGATGACGGTTTCACGACGCGGCGGCGATAGCCGTCACACCGCCGTCGCGCACTGTCCGAGCCTCACAGCCTGCGCGCGACGATCCTGCCGGCGCGTGGCACGGTCAGCTCGAAGTGAGGGCCTTGGAGCACGTCCTGGACGTGCGGTGGATGGAAGGCGGCGAGGTTGGTCCCGGTCGGATCGCGGACGCTCGGATAGACGATGCCGGCGCAGGCGGTGGCACGGACCGCGGCGCCGAAGGCTTGGCCGGGGGCGTAGTCGTCGGGGACGAGCAGAGGTGCCGCTTCGGCCAGGATGCGCAGGTCGACGTAGCGGCCTTCGAGGCGCGCCCGATAGAGGCGGTACTGCCCTGCAATGTCGGCACGGTTACTGCGCATCGCCTCGCGCCGCAGGTGATGGGCCACCTCCTTCAGCGCCGTCCGCTCGGCCAGCGCCGCGTACCAGGCCCCGAGCTGCGCATCGCTGAACCGCGCACCCTCCGGCGAGGCATGCAGGAACGCCGCCATGACGACGCTGGCATTGGGGCGGCCGAAGACCCACTCTGCGCGCGGCAGTCGCTGCAACCGGTGGCGGACCAGTCGGTCGTTGGTCCACCCCTCCAGCTCCATCACCGCTTCCAGGTCGTCCGGCGATGCCACGAGGTCGAACGCCTGGATCGGCGGAAACCGGCTCGGTACGGCACGCCAAGTCGGCGCGAACGGCCCGGCGGTGGCGAGCCCAGCCGGGTCCATCAAGTCTCCCGGCCCGTGCACGCACGGTTCACAGGACCACCAAGTCGTCGTCGGCGATGGGCTCGGCTTCGGTCGTGTCGCCCGTCCGCGGGGCGGCGGCTTGGCCGCCGCGCCACGCGTCCAGGTAGCGGCGGACCAGGAGGATGCCGTCCTGCGCGCCCGAGGTGACGAGGTCGAGCGGCGGTTCGCCGCCGAAGAGCGGCCCCGTGTTGGGCGCGCGGAGCCAAGCGAGATCGTCGCCCTCGCGCACGAAGATCAGCCGCAGCGCCTTGTAGATGCCGAGCACGGCCGAGATGCGGAGGAGCGTGTCGAGCGGTAGGGTGACCGGCCGCGTGCCGCGCGCCTTGGCGAGCCAGCCGTGATAGGTCGAGCGGCCCGGCTGGCCGAGCACGGCCAGCCGGTCGCGTTCGCTGAGATCCCAAGCATCCGCGACGTTGGCGAAGGTACGCAACGCCGGCCCGCCGAGGCGCGCACGATCCGCGCGCGTGACGTGGCGGAGATCGAGCCCGGCGGCGTCGGGGGTGACGGGGCGGGCGGTTGCCACACTCATCGGTCGACTCCTTGTCTATATCTGGACATAAGGTCCGAATCGGGACAGTACAAGGGCGCGCTGACATGGAGGAATGGGCGGCGGGCCGGCCTCACGCGGTCATGCGCGAAGTCTTGCCGGCGATCGTGGCGCCGACCCTCGTGCTGCACGCCCGGCGCGACCGCATGCACCCTCTGGAGCAGGGCCGGATGCTTGCCGCCGGCATTCCGCGGGCGGAACTGGTCGTGCTCGACACGGACAACCACGTGCTCTGCGAGCACGAGCCCGCCTGGGCGCACGCCAAGGACGAGTTGCGTCGCTTCCTGCGGGCGCACGACGGGGCTCGAGCCTGCCGCGGTGGTTGCAACGGCCGCCGAGCTTGGGCAAGAAGTCGCGCCTCGACGACAACGACCATGGCCATGGCTTCCTTCGACATCCTCATCGCCCCCCACCCCGCGCTCAAGACCCCCACCCTGGAGGTGGCGGCGGTCGGCGACGACGTCCGCGCGCTGCTCGACGACATGCTGGCGACCATGTACGTGGCCCCCGGCATCGGGCTTGCCGCCCCGCAGGTCGGGCGCAGCGAGCGCGTCTGCGTGGTCGACGTTGCCGGCAAGGACGAGCCGCGCAACCCCATGTTCCTCGTCAACCCCAAAATTTTGCAGGTCTCGGCCGAGCGCGAGGTTGCCGAGGAGGGCTGTCTCAGCCTGCCCGAGATCTATGCGGACGTGGAACGGCCGGCGGCGGTCAAGGTCGGCTATCTCGACCGTGACGGCGAGCCCCGCGAGATCGAGGCCGACGGGCTTTTGGCCCGTTGCCTCCAGCACGAGATCGACCACCTCGACGGGGTGCTGTTCGTCGATCACCTCTCGATGCTCAAGCGCCGGATGCTGATGCGCAAGCTGGCCAAGCTGCGGCGCGCCAAGCAGCGGGACGGCTGACCTTGCGCATCGTCTTCATGGGCAGCGCCGGCTTCGCGGTGCCGAGCCTGGAGCGGCTCACGGCGGACCACGAGGTGGTGGCGGTGTACACCCAGCCGGAGCGACCGTCCGGGCGCGGCAAGCGGGCGCAGCGCACCCCGGTCCACGAGCGGGCCGCCGCGATCGACCTGCCCGTGCTGACGCCGACCAGCCTGAAGCCCCCCGAGGTGCAGGCGGCCTTCCGGGATCACGCTGCCGATGTGGCGGTGGTCGCTGCCTATGGCCTGCTCCTGCCGCGGCCGATCCTGGAGGCACCGCGGCTCGGCTGCCTCAACCTGCACGGCTCCATCCTGCCCCGCTGGCGCGGCGCCGCTCCGGTGGAACGGGCCATCGAAGCGGGCGATCCCGAGACGGGAGTGGCCATCTTCCAGATGGAGGCGGGGCTGGATACCGGGCCGGTCTATGTCGAAGCGCGGCTGCCGATCGCGCACGATGCGACCGCCCCCGCACTCCGCGCCGAGTTGGCAGCGCTCGCCGCCGCCCTCCTGCCGCCGCTGCTTCGCGACCTGGACGCCGGCACGGCCGTGGCGCGTCCCCAGCCGACGAGCGGCGTCACCTACGCGGCCAAGCTCGACAAGGCGGAGTTCGCCCTCGACTGGAGCCGGCCGGCGGTGCTGCTCGAGCGGCGGGTGCGCGCCTTTCACCCGCAGGCGTGGTTCGCCCTCGGCCCCGACCGCATCCGGGTGCTGCAAGCCGAGGTGGTCGAGGCGACGGGCGCGTCCGGCACGGTGCTCGACGACCGGCTGACCGTCGCCTGTGGCGAGGCGGCGCTGCGTCCGCTCGTCGTACAGCCGGCCGGTAAGCGGCCGATGGCAACGGCGGCCTTCCTGCGTGGCCGCACCGTCGTGCCCGGCACCGCCCTGTGAGCCGCTACTTCCTCACCCTCGAATATGACGGCTCGGCCTTCTGCGGCTGGCAGCGCCAAGCCAACGGCGTGGCGGTGCAGGAGGTGCTGGAGGCGGCCGTGGCGGCGTTCAGCGGTAGTGCCGCCACCGTGCAGGCGGCGGGGCGCACCGACGCCGGTGTGCATGCACTGGCGATGGCGGCCCATGTCGACCTGAAGCGCGCCTATCCCGCGGCCATGGTGCGCAACGCGCTCAACCACCACCTCCGCCCGCACGCCGTGGCCGTGCTGGAAGCGCGCGAGGTCGGGGACGACCTGCACGCCCGGTTCTCGGCACTCTGCCGCCACTACCGCTACCGCATCGTCAACCGCCGCGCACCTTTGGCCCTGGGTCGCGGCTACGCTTGGCTGGTGCCCAAGGATCTCGATGCCGAGCGCATGCACGAGGCGGCGCAGGGGCTAGTGGGCCGCCACGACTTCACCAGCTTCCGCGCCACCGAGTGCCAAGCGAAGTCGCCCGTCAAGACGCTCGACCGCCTGGTCGTCGAGCGCGTCGGCGAGGAGGTGACGGTGGCGGTGGCGGCTCGCTCGTTCCTTCACCACCAGGTCCGCAACATGGTCGGTACGCTGGCCTTGGTGGGCAAGGGCGACTGGCCGGTCGAGCGGGTGGCAGCGGCGCTCCGTGCCTGCGACCGGTCGGCGGCGGGGCCGACGGCACCGGCGGCCGGGCTCTACCTCGTGGGCGTCGACTATCCCGGCTTCACGACATGGCGAGGCGTTGGACGAGCAGGCTCACCATGAACTGGATCGCCACCACCGCCATGCCGTCGAAGCCGGGGGCGGCGAAGGCGATCCGGGCGACGCGGTAGTCGTAGACCAATAGCCCGAGCGTCATCAGGATCAGGACGAGGCCCACCAGCGCCATCGGCAGCAGCGTCGCGATCAAGACGACCGCCAGCACGATGCCGATCTGCACCACCGCCGCCCAGTTGGAGGCGACGACGTAGGGCACGAAACGGGCCTCGCGCCGCATGACCTTGGCGAGGATGACGGCGGTGACGACGAAGGCCGCCCATTGCAGCAGATAGGCCCAAAGGCGCGCGCTCAACGGCGGCGGCTCGATCTCCGCCACGACCCGCGCCGCCTGGATGGTCGCCACCAGCGCGTAGACCGGCAGCACGATGAGGACGGCAAGAAAGCTCCGGACGAGGCCGTCGATGCTGAGGTCGAAGGCCTGCATGCCGCGCTCGTCGTTCTTGAGCAGCAGGAAGGCGCCCTGGACGGCGCGGGCGATCCGCTCCGGGCCCAAGGGCTCAGGCCCGCCCGAAGAAGCGGCGGGCGATCTCCGCGTAGGCCAGCGTCAACTCCTCCAACTCGTCGACCCCGACCCACTCGTCGATCTGGTGCAGGGAATGGCCGACCGTGCCCAGTTCGACCACCGGACCCAAGTCCTTCAGGAAGCGTGCGTCCGAGGTGCCGCCGCCGGTGCTGGGCGCGGGTGCCCGGCCGAGGCTGGCCACCACCGCGTCGGCGACGATCCGGGCGAAGCCGCCGTCGCCCGCGAAGAACGCCTCGCTGACGCCCACGACCTCGACGCGGGCGCGCTCCGGGGCATGGCGCTCGGCCACGCCGCCGATCCACGCGGCCAGGCTCGACGCGTCGTGCAGTGGGTTGAAGCGGATGTTGAGGGTCGCTCGCGCCCGCGCCGGGATGACGTTGCTCGCCGGATTGCCGACGTCGAACGTGGTGACCTGGAGGGTCGACGGCTGGAAGCGCTCGGTACCGGCGTCGAGCGGGCTTTCGGTCAGCTCGGCGACGATCCGTGCGAGACGGTGGACCGGGTTGTCGGCCTTTTCGGGATAGGCGCTGTGCCCCTGCACGCCGTCGCAGACGATGCGGGCGGTGAACGAGCCCCGCCGCCCGACCTTCAACGTGTCGCCGACCCGTCGGCTCGAGGTCGGCTCGCCGACGATGCAGCCGTCGAAGCCGAGCCCTTCGGCCTCCAGCCAGCGGACGATGGCCGCCGTGCCGCGCACCGAGGGGCCTTCCTCGTCGCCGGTCAGATAGAACCACCACTCGCCGTCGAGCGCGCCCGCTTGGCGGATGCGGGCCGCAGCGGCGACGGCGGCCGCGATGCCGCCCTTCATGTCGCAGGCCCCGCGCCCGCGCACGCGACCGTCGAACACGTCGCCGGCGAACGGGCGAACGCTCCAGGTCGTGGGATCGCCGGGCGGCACGACGTCGGTGTGGCCGGCGAAGGCGAGCCGCCGTCCGCCGTCCCCCAGCCGCGCCACCACGTTGCGGACGCGCGGTTCGCCCGGCTCCTCCACCCACCAGAGGGTGGCACCGAGTTCGTTCAGCCAGCCGGCAACGAGGGCAAGTGCCGTGCCGTCGTCGGGCGTGACGCTGGGCACGCGGACCAGGGCCTGCGTCAGTGCGACCGGATCGGTGAGGTCGGTCAATCGCGCAGCAGTTCGTTGATCGAGGTCTTGGCCCGGGTCTGGGCATCCACCCGCTTGACGATCACGGCACAGTAGAGCGAGGGGCCGGGCCGGCCGTCCGGCAGCGTCTTGCCCGGCAGACTGCCCGGTACGACGACCGAATAGGCCGGCACGCGTCCGACGAACACCTCGCCCGTCTCGCGGTCGACGATCTTGGTGGCGGCCCCGATGAACACGCCCATGGAGAGCACGGCGCCGGTCTCGACCACCACGCCCTCGACCACCTCGGAGCGCGCCCCGACGAAGCAGTCGTCCTCGATGATGACGGGGCCGGCCTGCAACGGTTCCAGCACGCCGCCGATGCCGGCGCCGCCGGAGACGTGGCAGTTCTGGCCGATCTGCGCGCAGGAACCGATGGTCGCCCAGGTGTCGACCATCGTCCCGCGGCCGACATGGGCACCGAGGTTGACGAAGGACGGCATGAGGACGACGCCGGGAGCGATGTAGGCCGAATGCCGCACGATGCAGTTCGGCACGGCGCGGAAGCCCGCCTCTTGGAAGCGCTCGGCATCCCAACCCGCGAACTTGCTCGGCACCTTGTCCCACCAGCTGGCGCCGCCGGGGCCGCCCGAAATGGGCGTCATGTCGTTGAGGCGGAAGGAGAGGAGCACGGCCTTCTTCAGCCACTGGTTGACGTGCCAGCCGTGCAGCCGCTTCTCGGCGACGCGGAAAACGCCGCGGTCGAGTCCGTCGAGCGCCGTCTCCACCGCGTCGCGGATCTCGCCCTTGGTGGCGCTGGTCACGGTCTCGCGAGCCTCGAACGCCGCCTCGATGGCGGCGGCCAGCGCGTCTGTCGTCATGGTCCTCTCCTCGCCGAACGCGCCTGGAAGCTAGCTGCGGCCGGGTGGCTGTCAATTCACCGCTGCGCTTCCGACACGTCGCAGCAAGCGATATGCGAAGCCGACACCGCCGTTTCTCGAGGCCGATCGATGACCTACCGCGCGCCCCTGGGCGACCTTGCCTTCCAGCTTCGCCACGTGGCGGGCTTCACCGACGTGGCCGCACTGCCGGGCTTCGACGACGGCCTCGACGACTTGGTGGACCCCGTGCTCGCCGAGGCCGCGCGGCTGGCGGAGGACAAGCTGGCGCCGCTGAATGCGCCGGGCGACCGCGCCGGGGCGACGTGGCAGGACGGCACCGTCACCATGGCACCCGGCTTCAAGGCGGCGTTCGACGCCTTCGTCGACGGCGGTTGGAAGGCCCTGCCCTTCCCGGTCGAGCACGGCGGCCAGAACCTGCCTTGGGCGCTCGCCTTCGCCGTGGCCGAGCTTTGGCAGTCCGCCAACCTCGCCTTCGGCAACTGCCCGCTCCTCACCCAAGGCGCCATCGAGGCGCTCGTCCATCACGGCTCGGCGGCGCAGCAGCGCCGCTACCTGCATCCGCTGACCGCCGGGCGCTGGACCGCGACCATGTGCCTGACCGAGCCGCAGGCGGGGACCGACCTCGGCGCCATCCGCACCCGTGCAGAGCCCGATGGCGACGGCTATCGCGTCCACGGCACCAAGATCTACATCACCTATGGCGAGCACGACCTCGCCGACAACATCGTCCACCTCGTCCTGGCGAAGTTGCCCGAGGCGCCGCCGGGGCCGAAGGGCATCTCGCTCCTACTGGTGCCGAAATGGCGGCTTGCCACCGACGGCCGGTTGGCCGAGCGCAACCACGTCCATTGCCGCTCGATCGAGCACAAGCTGGGCATCAAAGCCGGTCCCACCTGCGTCATGCGCTTCGGCGACGACGCCAGCGGGGAGGGTGCCTGGGCCGAGCTGGTCGGCCAGCCGCACGACGGTCTGCGCTGCATGTTCACCATGATGAACAACGCCCGGCTCTCGGTCGGCCTCCAGGGCCTCGCCATCGCCGAGCGCGCGTTCCAGCAAGCGCTGGCCTATGCGCGAGACCGCGTCCAGGGGCAGCGGGGCGGCGCGCCAACCGCGCTGATCGGCCACCCGGACGTGCGCCGCATGGCGATGACCATGCAGAGCCAGATCATGGCGATGCGGGGGCTCGTCCTGACGGCGGCCGCCGCCATCGACCACGCCGCGCGCAATCCGGACGCGGCGATCCGCCAGCGCATGGCCGGCCGCGTCGAGCTGCTCACACCCATCGTCAAGGCATGGTGCACCGACCTCGGCGTCGAGCTCGCCTCGCTCGGCATCCAGGTCCATGGCGGCATGGGCTACATCGAGGAGACCGGTGCGGCCCAGCACCTGCGCGATGCCCGCATCACGCCGATCTACGAAGGCACCAACGGCATCCAGGCGCTCGACCTCGCCACGCGCAAGCTGCGGCTCGCCAAGGGCGAACTGCCGTGGCAACTGTTCGAGGAGTTACGCCAGGAACTGCGGGCGCTTGAGGTCGGCGGCGACCACGACCTCGTCCGCGGCCTGCGCCCGGCGCTGGCCAATGCCGAGGCGGCGACCCGCTGGCTCCAGGGCGACCATGGCCGCGACGACGACGCCGTGGCCGCCGGGGCGACGCCCTATCTCCGACTGATGGGCCAGATGCTCGGCGGCTTCGTCCTGGTGCGTGGCCTGAAGGCGGCGGAACGGCTGCCGCGGGACGATCTGCCGCTCCGCCGCGCGGCAGCCCGCTTCTACCTCGACCAGTTGCTGCCGCCGGCGAGCGCGCTCCTGCCAGCGATCGTCGCCGGCTCGGCGAGCCTCGGCGAGCGCCTGTTCGCGGGCTGAGGGCGGCAAGGGGCGGGGCATGAGGGCCGCGAGCGCTTCGAGGTCGGCCCGGACGGCTTCGGGCAGGACCGCGCGGTTGGTGCAGGTCTACGATGGCCGAGCGATGACCGTTCGGTTTGACTCGGTGTCGACGGCATCCCATAGTCAGTCGATGGCCGAGAAGCAGAACCCGTCTTTTCTCCAAACCACTTTTGGGGGCCCCGTCGAAGCTGTGTCGGGTGGCGTCTGGCAGGCGGGCTGGGCGCGCGTGCCGTATATCGACATCGGCCCCTACCGCGTGCGGAACGTGCTTGCGAACGACCAGATCGGCAGCGCCATTCGGGAAGCAGCCGGCGATCCCGAGGCCGTGGTACGATTCGGCCGCTACCTGTTTTGGCGATGGGCTCTCTCGGTGAGCCACGATGGACATACCGAGCGCCACGGCATCGTTAGTTTTTTCTTCCACGGCGCGATCATCTCGCTTCTGTTTCTTGTCTGCGTCGCCCTTGCCGCCTGGATTTGGGGGCTGCTCGGGTGGGCGGTATTCGGACTTTGGATGACGCACGCCTACATGAATTTTTCGGCGAGATTTGCTTCGGATCGCCCCGCGGAAAGACGCTCGCAAGTCGGCCTTTGAACGCCTGCCGCCTCGGGCAGCTTCCCTTGCTCGGCTACGCCTAGGGGTACCGTAGTCGGCTGACGCCGCCGCTCCTGCAATGACGTTCGGGCGTGTCGACTTCGGGGTTCGGTCCGCTCGCTGGACAGGGGCGCGATGCGGTCGAACGTGGGGCGATCAGCGCGGGCGTTCGAAGCGGCTCGTGGCGTCACGGTCGCGGTCGTAGCGGCGGGTGAGCGGGAAGGGCGGCAACCAGGACTCGCGGCGGATCACCCAGCTCTCGTAGGTGGGCGTCAGTTGGTCCGGGGCATCGAGGGCGCCGAGGTTCACTTCGACTTCGTCGCCGGTGCGGCCGAACACCGGCGAGCCGCAGCGGGGGCAGAAGTGCCGCCCGGCATAGGCGCGCGTTTCACCCTCGACGGTCACCGCATCCTCGGGAAACACCGCGGCAGCCTGAAACAAGGCACCGTGATGCTTGCGGCAGTCGAGGCAATGACAAATGCCGACCCGATAGGGAAGCCCCGCCGCCACGAGTCGAACGTCGCCGCACACGCAACCACCCGTGAAGCGGACCATCCCCTGTCTCCTCCCCCATGTTGCGGTTGTCGTGGCTCAGACGAACGGTGCGGCGCGCTTCGTCACGCAGCGGCCCGAACCCTCGTCACGATGCGTTCGATCGCCGTAACGAGGGGAACCGTCCCGCGTCTCCGCTCGGTCCCGCCTGCCGCGAAGGCGATGCGACCGTCGGCGATGGCTTCGTACATGCCGAGAAGCTCCAGCGCGACCTGTTTGGGAATGCCGGCCGCCGCGAGATTGGCCGCGCGCTGCGCCGGCGGTACGAAGGCGGGCGTCACCGGACGGCCGAGCACCTCGGCGAAGGCGGCCGCGACGTCGCCCGCGCTCCAGTCCTCGGGTCCGCCGAGTTCCACGATCCGCTTGCCGACCCAGTCCTCGCAGAGCAGCGCCGCGGCGGCGCGCCCGACATCGATGGTGCTCACCATCGGGATGGCGTGGCCGGGTACGAGGAACGTCGGCAGAACGCCCTCCGCACGGGCGGCGTCCGCGACCTCGCTCCAGGTCTCGACGAAGTAGCCTGGTCGTAGGAAGGCCATGGCCGGCGCCGCGCCGTCGAGCAGGGTCTCCAACCGGTTCAGGGTGGTGACGACACCGGTACCGGATGCATGCTGTGCGCCGACGGACGACAGCACCACCGCCTTGGGGAGGCCCGCGCGGCCGACGCCTTCGGCAAGCGCGGTGCCGATCGCTTCCGTTCGAGTATGCGGATCGCCGTCGAGCGGCGGCGGATTGAGCAGGAACGCCCCCGTTGCGCCGTGCAGCGTCGCGGCCACCAGGCTGGCGTCTTCGATGCTTCCGATCGCTATGTCCGCGCCCAACGCTTCCCAGGGTTCGGCCTGTTCCCGCCGCCGCAGGACGACGCGCACTGCGGCACCGCGTTCGAGCAGGGCGCGCGCCGTCTCGCCGCCGGCGCGGCCGTTGGCGCCGAAGATCACGTGCATGACCGTTCTCCTCCTCCGGACTGGTCGATGCGCAGAGGGTACTGGAGGGCGTATCATGCTTCCAATGCATGGTGTATATAGTCACGATGCACCAAATGGATTTGCGGCGCGTCGACCTCAACCTGCTCGTCGTGCTCGACGCTCTGCTGGAGGAGCGGAACGTCACCCGCGCCGCGCAACGCCTCGGCATGAGCCAGCCGGCGGCGAGCCGGGCGCTCGCGCGATTGCGCCGCCTGCTCGCCGACGCCTTGCTGGTCGAGGGACCGGGCGGCTACGTGCTGAGCGTGCTCGCCGAGGAGATTCGACCGACGTTGCGGCGGACGCTTGCCGGCATCGGCGCGATGCTGGAGGCGAGCCCCTTCGACCCAGCCGCGGCGACGGGCCGGCTGCGCCTCTTGATGACCGACCTGCATGCGGCCGTCCTCGGCCCTCCCGTGCTCGCTCGCCTCGCCGCCGAGGCGCCGGCGCTCGATCTCGATATCGTCGCACCGGGTCCGGCGCTGATCGAGGCGTTGGAAAGCGACGCGGTCGACGCGGTGGTGGGCGTGATCGACGACGCGCCGGCGGGCATCCGGCGCCGCAAGCTCTATGACGAAGTGCTGGTGACCCTGATGCGGGCGGGGCATCCGGCCGCCCGCGGGACACTGACGTTGGAGCGCTATCTGGCGCTCGATCACATCGTGGTCAGCGTCACCGGCATCGGTCAGGCGCCGGTCGACGAGATGCTGTCGGCGATGGGCCGCGTGCGGCGGGTGCGGGTGCGGGTTCCGAACTTCCTTTCCGCCGTGGAGATCGCCGCCCGCTCCGATCTCGTCATGACCCTACCGGCGAGCCTCGCCCGCGCGACGGCGGGCATCGGGCGCTTCGTGGCCCTGCGGCCACCTGTCGATCCGGGCCGGCTGGCACTCAGCCTCCTCTGGCATGCGCGCCACCAGGACGCGCCACGCAACGTCTGGCTGCGGCGTATCGTCGTCGCCGCGGCAACGGCAACGAAGGCCGACATGGACCTGTCGCTGGACGTCGGGACCGGCCAGCCTGCGATTCCCCGCCGATGACCACGCCCATCGTCGACGTGGGTTCCGCGAATGAGCCCCCAGCGCTTGGGCGGTTCCGGGGGGACCATCAAGTCCCCCCGGCCTTCCCTACTTTCCTCTGCCGAGCCCCTCAGCCGAGGCGGGCGAGGAGGCCGTCGAGTTGTTCGGGGCTCGAATAGGCGATGGTGAGGCGGCCGCCGGTGCCTTTGGTCTTCAGTTCGACCTTGAGGCCGAGGACGTTGGAGAGGCGGTGCTCGAGGTCGGCGATGTCCGGGTCGGGTTCGCCGGCCTCGCGTTTGGTGCGGCCCTCGGCCTTCACCAGCGCTTCGGTCTGGCGCACGTTGAGGCCGCGCTCGACGACGAGGCGGGCGAGGGCCACTGGATCCTTCGCGGACAGAAGGGCGCGGGCGTGGCCGGCGCTGAGGCGGCCGTCGTCCAGCATGGCCTTCAGCGCCTCGGGCAACGCCAGGAGCCGCAGGAGGTTGGCGACGTGCGGGCGGCTCTTGTGGACGCGCTCGGCCAGCGCCTCCTGGGTATGGCCGAACTGCTCGATCAGACGGCGATAGCCGTCCGCTTCCTCGAGCGGTGTGAGGTCGGTGCGCTGCACGTTCTCGAGCAGCGCCGCCTCGAGTGCCTCGGCGTCGGTCAGGGTGCGCACGAGGACGGGCACCTCGGCGAGCCCCGCGGCCTGTGCCGCCCGCCAGCGCCGCTCGCCGGCGACGATTTCGTACCGCTCGCCGAAGTCGTCGAGCGGTCGCACGAGCAGGGGTTGCAGGACGCCGGAGGCGCGGACGGACGCCACCAGCTCCGTCATCGCTTGGTCGTCGAAGCGGCGGCGGGGCTGCTGGGCGGCGGGTGTCAGGAACTCGATGGGTACCAGCCGGGCGCCATCGGCACCGCTGCCGACGTGGTCGGCGAGCAGCGCCTCCAGCCCGCGCCCGAGCCCGCGCCTGCGCTCGGCGCTCATGCCGCGCGCCTGCGCGTCGGCCGGCCGTCGAGGCGGGCGAGATATTCGCGGGCGAGGTGCGCGTGGGCGATCGCACCCGGGCACTGCACGTCGTAGCGCTGCACCGGCTGGCCGTAGGACGGCGCTTCCGACACGCGCACGTTGCGCGGGATCACGGTTTCGAACACACGGGTTCCCATGAAGCTGCGGACGTCGGCCGCAACCTGGTCGGAGAGGTTGTTGCGGCGGTCGTACATGGTGAGGACGATACCTTCGATCTGCAACCTAGGGTTGTTCGAACGGCGCACGCGATCGACCGTGCGCACGATCAGGCTGAGGCCCTCCAGCGCGAAGAACTCGCATTGCAGGGGGATCAGCACGCCGTCGGCGGCGGCGAGCGCATTGAGGGTGAGCACGCCGAGCGAGGGCGGGCAGTCGATCAGCACCACGTCGTAGCGGGCGCGGACCGGGGCCAGGGCCTTGGCGAGCCGGGTGGCGCGCGCCGCATCTTGCGCCAGTTCGACTTCGGCGGCCGAGAGGTCGACCACCCCCGGCAACACCTCGAGCCCGGCGATCTGGCTGGGTCGTGCGGCCTGCGCGGCGTCGGCGCGGCCGAGCAGCACGTCGTAGGTACTCAGCCGCCGCTCGGCCGAGCCCAGCCCCAAATGGGTGGTCGCGTTGCCCTGGGGATCGAGATCGACCAGGAGCACCCGGCGCTTGGCGTCGGCCAGGGCGCAGCCGAGATTGACCGCCGTCGTCGTCTTGCCCACGCCGCCCTTTTGGTTGGCCAATGCAACGATGCGCCCGGCGCGCGGGGCGTCGCCGTGGCCAACCGGAGGGGCGGCGTCAGGTGGGGCGGCGGCGGACATCGGCGAGTTCCAGGACGAGGCCTTCGGGATGGGTGAGGCTCGGATGGCGCTTCGTCGTCATCATCCAGCCCGCCGCCGCATCGGTCAATTCGCCATCGACGCCGGCACCCTCGAGGAAGAGGCAGGTGGTGGCCGGGCCGACGAAGCCCTCGGCCCAGAGCAGGAGCTTCGGAAGGGGGGCGAGGGCGCGCGCGGTCACGACGTCGACCGGACGCTTGACCGTCGCCTCCAGCCGCTCGGCGCGCACCTCGACGGCCACGCCCGCTACGCGCGCCGCTTCGCGCAGGAAGATCGTCTTGCGCCGGTCGGCTTCGATCAGCGTCACCTCGGGCACGCCCATGATGGCGAGCACCAGGCCCGGAAAGCCGGCGCCGCTGCCCATGTCCACGAGCGTGCGCGCGCCCGGCGGCAGGAGGCGGTGGAGCTGGGCGCTGTCGAGCACGTGGCGGTGCCAGACGTCGGGCAGGGTTCTGGGTCCGACGAGGTTGAGCTTGGCCTGCCACTTGGCGAGCAGGGCCACATAGGCGTCGAGGCGGGCGAGGGTGGGCGCGTCCAGCGCCAGCAGCGCCGCCACCTCGTCCCTGGTCACGCCGCCTTCCGGGCGTGGCGGTAGAGGAGGGTGAGGGCGGCGGGCGTGATGCCGGGGATGCGGGCGGCGGCCCCCAGGCTGGTGGGCCTGACGAGCGTCAGGCGCTCGCGCACCTCGGTCGTGAGGCCGGCGATGGCGGCGAAGTCCAGATCGGCCGGCAGGATCAGGCTCTCGTCGGCACGAAAGGCCGCCACGTCCACCCGCTGGCGGTCGAGATAGCCGGCGTAGCGCGCCTCGACGGTGAGCGTCTCGCGCGCCCGCGCCGGTGTCGGCGCCAACTCCGGCCAGATCGTCACCAGGCGGTCGAAGTCGACCCGCGCGAGCAGCTCGAAGGCCGTGCGCCGGCGCCCGTCGGGATTGATGGCGATGCCGAAGGTGGCGGCCTCGTTCGGCGTGAGGTGCAGCGCCTCGAGGCTGGCCGCCGCCGCTTCCAGAGCAAGGCGATCCGCCGCGAAGCGGGCGGCGCGCTCGGGGCCGACGCAGCCGGCGGCGAGACCCTTGGGCGTCAGCCGGCGGTCGGCGTTGTCGGCGCGGAGACTGAGGCGGTACTCCGCGCGCGAGGTGAACATGCGGTAGGGCTCGCTGACGCCGAGGGTGGTAAGGTCGTCGACCAGCACGCCGAGATAGGCGTCGGCGCGGTCGAAGGTGAGGGCATCCAGCCCGGCCGTGCCGCGCGCCGCGTTGAGGCCGGCGACGATGCCTTGCGCTGCTGCCTCCTCGTAGCCGGTCGTGCCGTTGATCTGGCCGGCGAGGAAGAGGCCGGGCAGCCGATGGCATTCGAGACTCGGCGCCAACTCCCGCGGGTCGACGTAGTCGTATTCGATGGCGTAGCCGTGCCTGACGATCCGTGCCCGCTCCAGCCCACGGATGCCCTGGACCAGCGCCTCCTGCACGGCGCGCGGCAGCGAGGTGGAGATGCCGTTCGGATAGACGGTCGGATCGTCGTAGCCCTCGGGCTCCAGGAAGATTTGGTGGCGGGTGCGGTCGGCGAAGCGCACCACCTTGTCCTCGATCGACGGGCAATAGCGCACGCCACCGGCCTCGATCCGGCCCGCGTACATCGGCGAGCGGTCGAGATTGGCGCGGATGAGGGCGTGCACCTCTGCTGTGGTGTAGGCGATGTGGCAGGCGATCTGCGCCTGTTCGATCCGGTCGGTGAGGAAGGAGAAGGGCTGGGGCACGTGATCGCCCGGCTGCGGCTCCAGCACGGCGGTGTCGATGGTGCGGCCATCGAGGCGAGGGGGCGTTCCCGTCTTCAGCCGGCCGAGCCGGAAGCCCGCCGCCTGCAAGGTCTCGGCGAGCCGCACCGCCGGGGCCTCGCCGACGCGGCCGGCGGGCCAGCGCTCCTCGCCAAGGTGAATGACGCCGCGCAGGAACGTGCCCGTGGTGAGGACCACGGCACCGGCCGCGAGCCCGTCCCCCGCCTCGGTCTCGATGCCGGCGACGCGGCCCCGGTCGAGCCGGAAGGCGGCGGCTGCACCGGCGCGGACGGTGAGGTTGGGCGTCGCCCGCAACAGGTCGTGGATCGCCGCCTTGTAGCGGGCGCGGTCGGCCTGAGCGCGCGGCCCCTGCACCGCCGGTCCCTTGCGCCGGTTGAGCACGCGGAACTGGATGCCGCCCCGGTCGATGGCCCGTGCCATGAGGCCGTCGAGCGCGTCGACCTCGCGCACCAGATGGCCTCGACCGAGCCCGCCGATGGCGGGATTGCAGGACATCGCCCCGATCTGCGCCGGATCGTGGGTCAACAGTAGCGTGCGCGCACCCGTGCGCGCGGCCACCGCCGCCGCCTCGGTTCCGGCATGGCCGCCGCCGACCACGATGACGTCGAAACGTTCCATGCGCGCTAGATGCGGCGACCGTGGTCCGGGGTCAACCGAGCCGCTACAAGCATCCGGCACACCTTGGGGGAACGGGATGGGCAACGCTTTGCTGACGACGATGGCGGGGTTCGCCTTCGTCCTGCTCGCCATGGCGGCGATCCCGGTGCTGGCGCCTCGCGTCGCCCTGCCCGTGGCGACGCTGCAGGCGGCCGTCGGCACCGCGCTCGGCATCCTCGCGCTGTCGCTCGGCCACCCGCAGGTGGTGGTGATCGACCCGCTGGAAGGGCTGCTCGACGCGCTCCTCGCCCTGGGTGGGCAGGGTATCCTGGCGTTGTTCCTACCGCCGCTCTTGTTCGACGCCGCGCTTCGGGTGGACTCGCGCCTCCTGGTCCGTGACCTCGCCGCCGTCCTCCTGTTGGCGGTGGTCGCCGTCGTGGTCACCACGCTGTTCGTGGCGGGCGGCCTCGCCGCTCTGACGACCCTACCCCTGCTGTGGGCGCTGGCGCTCGGCGCCATCGTCGCCACCACCGACCCGTCGGCGGTGCTGGCCGTGTTCAAGCAGGTCGGCGCGCCGCGGCGCTTGCAGGCGCTGGTCGAGGGCGAGAGCCTGTTGAACGACGCGGCGGCGATCGTGCTGTTCGCCGCCGTGGTCGAGGTGCTCAAGGGCGAGGCGGCACCCGATGGCGCCGCCGTGGCGCTGACCTTCGCCTGGACCTTCCTCGGCGGCGGGCTGCTCGGGGCGCTGATCGGCACCGTGGCAAGCGGCCTGATCGCCCGCTTGCCCGGCAATAGCGAGGCGGCGGTCACCATCAGCCTCGCCGTTCCCTACGTCACCTTCCTCGCGGCCGAACTCTATCTCGGGATCTCCGGCGTGGTGGCCGTGGTCATCGCCGGCCTCGTCGTCGGGCGCGCGCTCCAGACGCGCGTGCCGCCGGCGCTCGTCGCCGAGATTCTGGCGCTGTGGGGCCAGTTGGCGGCCTGGGCGGGGGCGCTGATCGTCATCGGCGCGACGGTGCTGGTGCCGATCACGCTGTTCCCGGAGCGCTTCGCCTGGAGCGACCTCGGCATCGTCGTGGTCGGCTGCCTCGCCGGCCGGGCCGTGGTGCTCTACGCCCTGTTGCCGCTGTTGACCTGGACGGGGATGCTCGCGCCGATCAGCCGGCCGTTCAAGCTGGCGATGCTCTGGGGGGGCTTGCGCGGCGCGGTCACCATCGCCCTCGCCCTCACCCTCGCGGCCGACGCCAGCCTGCCGATCTCCTTGCGCGATCGGGTGGGGCTGCTCGCCTTCGGGCTCGCCCTCTTCACGCTGTTCGTCCAGGCACCGACGCTGCCGCTCCTGATGCGCGCCTTGGGCCTGCCCTCCGGCCCCTTGCGCCGGCCGCTGAAGCCGAGGGCGCCGGCGGCGCTCCAGGTCGGTCTGGAGGCGAGGGAGCGCCTCGGCATCGTCGCGCGCTCCGGCCTGCGCGCACGGCCGGACCTCGCCG
>JBJHBG010000069.1:0-27106 GCA_050485385.1 Geminicoccaceae bacterium
TTGACCGCCTGCACGGCGGTGACGACGCCGTCGGCGAGGCCGTAGAGGGCGAAGGCGCCGGTGGCCGGGTCGCCTCTGCGCACCCAGGCGAGGCCGTCGTCGGCGACGCCCACCATCTGGATCATCAGGTCGAACTGCTGGGTCCAGAACCACGGCACCTCGACCATCGCCGTCGGCGTACCGGTGAGCGTACGCGCCACGGCCTTAGCCTGATCGACGGCGTTCTGCACCGATTCGAGCCGGATGCGGCGGCCGAGAAAGCCGTGGTCCTGCACGCTGACGTCGCCGATGGCGAAGATGGTCGGATCCGCCGTCCGCGCCATGGCATCGGTGACGACGCCGCCGTCGGTGGCAAGGCCCGAGGCGGCGGCGAGTTCGTCGTTCATCACGGCACCCACGCCGACGACGACCAGGTCGGCCGGCAGGACGCGGCCGTCGGCGAGCCGCGCGCCGGCAACCTGCGTCTCGCCCTCGAACCCGGCGACGCCCGTCCCGGTCTCCAGCACTACGCCCTTTTCCCGGTGGCGGTCGGCGACGAACGCCGCGATCTCCGGCGCTACGCCGCGGCTCATGATGCGCGGCAGCGCCTCGACGACCGTCACGCCGGCGCCGAGCTTGGTGAGGCTGGCCGCGATCTCCATGCCGATATAGCCGCCGCCGATCACTGCGGCACGCAGCCCCGGCCGGATGCGTTGGCGGAGATCCTGGGCATCGGCGATGGTGCGCAGCGTCACCACGCCGTCGAGGTCGGCCCCCTCGATCCGCAAGTGCCGCGCCCGGCTGCCGGTGGCGAGCACGCAGGCGGCATAGGGCAGTACCTCGCCCCGGTCGGTGGTGACCGTCCTGGCCGTCCGGTCGAGGGCCGTGACGCGGGTGCCGAGGCGCAGGTCGATGCCCTGGTCGGCATAGGCCGCGGCCTTCCTGAAGGCCAGCCGCTCCTCCGCCAACTCGCCCGCGAGATAGGCCTTGGACAGTGGCGGGCGCTCGTAGGGCGGGAACGGCTCGTCGCCGAGCAGGGTGATCGGCGCCGGCGACTTGAGCTGGCGCAGGGACGTTGCGAGCTGCATGCCCGCCTGCCCCGCGCCGACGATGACGATCGGGCCGCTCGTGGCTTCGGACATGACGGCACTCCCTGACGCTGCACCCGCAGAGGGGTAGTACGCCTTCGCCCGGAAGCTAAGCGGCTTTTCGCCCGGCCCCCGGCGGGGCCGCACGATCCAGCCGACGGCTGAGCCCTCCGTCCTGCGGCAGAGGGCTACTCCTCGAGGTGGAAAGCGGCCGTCCGGCCGCTCGCCATGCCGACACGGCGGGCGCGTCGTTCGTGCCAACTTTACTTACGCGTAACGGTGGTTCGAGCTATTCGGAATCGTCTGTGATGGAGATTTGCAGCATGGCGAAGCTCGTCTTCGGAATGGACCAATCCCTGGACGGCTATGTCGACCACTGGGAATTCCGGACCGACCCCACGCTCTTCCGCCATTGGATCGAGCAGGTGCGCGACTTGGCCGGTAGTGTGTACGGCCGCCGCATGTACGAGGTGATGCGGTACTGGGACGACGACCATCCAGAGTGGAGTGCGGACCAACACGAGTTCGCGGCGGCTTGGCGGCACCAATCGAAGTGGGTCGTGTCGGGCTCGCTGAAGTCGGTAGGCCCCAACGCCACGCTCGTTTCCGATGACATCGCGACGGCGATACGCGGGTTGAAGGCACAATTCGTCGGGGAGATCGCCGTTTCCGGACCAGCACTGGCGCAAGGCCTGACCGATCTTGGTCTCGTCGACGAGTATCGTCTGTACCTTCACCCCGTCGTCCTCGGGCGCGGCAAGCCGTTCTTCGCCGGTCCCCGGCCGCCGCTGCGCCTCATCGCCAGCGATCGGATCGGCGAGGATGCGATCGGGTTGACGTACGTTCCTGCCTGACCACGCGCCTCGCCCGATGACTTGTGTCGACGTGCGAGGTGGGCAACGACGCGAACGCATCCATCCCGAGCGCCGCGGCTCGGCGGTTTCCAAGCGGGCCGAAAGCCCCCTTGACTTGCCCTTCCGTCTGCCCGCCACCCGCCACACTTGCGAAACCCGTGACGTCTGGCATGAGGGTCGCTCGCTCGCGGGAGAGAGGCGGCATGACGGGGATCGAGGGGTTGTTGCGGCCGGAGTTCGCGGCGCTCGAAGAGAGCGGCATCGGCAAGGTGGTGCGGCGGGGCTTCGGCCGGCCGGGGCTGTTGCCGTTGTGGGTGGGCGAGGGCGACGTGGCGACGCCGGAGCCGATCCGCGAAGCCGCCAAGGCGGCGCTCGATGCGGGGCACACCTACTACGACATCCCGCGCGGGCGGATGGTGCTGCTCTTGGCACTGAAGGCCTATCTGGAGCGGCTCTACGGGGTCGAGATCGACCAGGGCCGGCTGGTGGTGCCCGGCTCGACCATGCTCGCCTTGAACTACTCGGCGCAGATGGTGCTGCGGCCGGGCGACCATGTGGTGGTGGTGACGCCGCACTGGCCGAACGTGCTGAGCGTCTTGAAGATGGCGTCGGCGGAGGTCAGCTTCGTGCGCCTGGAGGCCAAGGAGGGCCGCTGGCACCTCGACCTCGACAAGCTCGACGCGGCGATGCGTCCGGGCACCCGTGCCCTCTACGTGAATACGCCGTCGAACCCGACCGGCTGGGTGATGCCGGCGGCGGACGTGAAGGCGGTGATGGATATGTGTCGGGCGAAGGAGGTCTTCGTCTTCGCCGACGAGGTCTACCATCGCAACGTGTTCGAGGGTGACGTGGCCCCCTCGTTCCTGGAGGTGGCAGCGCCGGACGACCCGCTGATTTCCGTCAACGGCTTTTCCAAGGCGTGGGCGATGACGGGCTGGCGGCTGGGCTGGCTGGTGGCGCCGGCAGGGTTGGAGCAGCAACTCACCACCTTCTCGACCATTCTCAACACGGGTGCCACCTCGTTCGCCCAGTTCGGCGGCATGGCGGCTCTGGGCGAGATCGGCGAGCCGATCGTCCAGACCTTGCGCGACGGCTACCGCGAGGGCTTCGAGGTGGTGCGCCGCCGGCTGGGCCAGCACCCCAAGATCGAGCTGCGCGAGCCCGAGGGCGCCTTCTACGCCTTTCCCAAGATCAAAGGGCTGACCGACAGCCTCGCCTTCTGTCAGGCGCTGTTGGACGAGGAGAACGTCGGCACGGCACCGGGCTACACCTTCGGTCCCGGCAACGAGGCGCACGTTCGCCTGTGCTTCGCCATGTCCCACGAGCGGCTGGACGAGGCGCTGCAACGCCTCGTCCGCTTCGTCGACCGGCACCTGTAGAGCGGGCAGCTCAGCCCCAGCTTCGCACCGCGCCCGTGTCGACGTGGACGAAGTTGGAGCGGGGATAGTAGCCGACGCCGCCGGCCTCCAGCGCCAGGGCCACCCGGCGCACCTCGGCGAGCGGCGTGCCGGCGATGCGCATGTCGACCGCCTTGCCCACCATGTGCAGGCTGCGCTGCGCGACGCCGCGCGAGCGCTGGCGCAGTCGATGGTTGGTCTCGACCGTACGGTAGCCCGACAGCACCTCGACCTCGCCGAAGCTGCGCCGCAGGGCCTGCATGTCGTGCAGCATGTCGAGCAGGCGATGGTCGATGCGGGTCACCTGCTCCGCTCGCCAGTCGCGGAACAGGTGGTCGACCTTCAACAGCTCGCCCGGCCGGTAGCGGCCGCCGGCGAAATAGGTGACGTCGATGCGTTCGTCGGTGTGCAGATGGCGGAACTTCAGGCGGCGCTCGCCGGCACGGGCCCAGCCTGCCTGCGGCGCCACCAAGAGCGAGAGGCAGGCGGCGGCGCCGAACAACGCCTGGCGACGCGAGACTGCGTGCTGAGGTGGGTTCATCGCTTCCGATCCCGTCGAGTGAGTACGCGGGGACCGTGCGCGAAGAAAACCGAGCGGGTCAAGAGGGTTAAGCGGGGAACATCACGAATGAGTGGAAAAAAACAACCTATGGTGGCGTGCTGGCGCGCAGAATCGGTATCGATTTGTGCTGCATTGCGGCATCAGGCGACGATGTTGTAGCCGCCGTCGACGTAGATCACGCTGCCGGTCATCATCCGGGCGTAGTCGGTGCAGAGGAACGCCGTGGCGAAGCCGACGTCATCGATGGTGGCGAGCGCGTGCAGCGGGCTGGCCTGCGCCGCTTCGTCGAGCAGGCGATCGAAGTTCGAGATCCCGGAGGCGGCGCGGGTCTTGAGCGGACCGGGTGAGACGGCGTGGACCCTGATGCGCTTGGGGCCGAGTTCGGCGGCCATGTAGCGGGCGCAGGACTCGAGCGCCGCCTTGACCGGCCCCATCATGTTGTAGTTGTCGACCACGCGGACCGAGCCGAGATAGCTCATGGTGATCAGCGTGCCGCCGTTCCGCATCAACGGCTCGGCGTGTTTCGCCATGCGGACGAAACTGTGGCACGAGATGTCCATGGCCTGCAGAAAGCCGTCGCGGGAGCTGTCGACCACGCGGCCGTGCAGGTCTTCCTTGGGCGCGAACGCCATCGAGTGCAGCACGAAGTCGAGCCTGCCCCAACGCCTTGCGATGGCCTCGAACACCGCCTCCGTCATGCCCGGAGCGGTCACGTCGAGTTGCAGCAGTTCGGGCGCGTCGAGCTTCTGGGCAAGGGGCTCGACGAAGCGCCGCGCCTTGTCGTTCAAGTAGGTAACGGCCAACTCGGCGCCGAGCGCACGCATGGCGCGGGCGCAGCCATAGGCGATCGACTGGTCGTTGGCGATGCCCGTGACCAGTCCCACGCGCCCTTCCAAGGCGCGCTTGCCCTCCACCATGTCGCGCAGCGGTTCCGGCAGGTCGTCGAGAATCATGGCGCGTTCCCCTCGATGCTCGTGGCGCGCGCGGACCATAGCGGGCCATGCTGCATTGCCGAACGCGCCATTTTGCCGATGCGCACGAACGGTTCGCGATCAGGCGACCGGCTCCGACGGTGCCGGGCAGCGGACGCCGGTGCCGCCGAGCCCGCAATAGCCGAACGGGTTCGCGTGCAGGTATTGCTGATGATCGGCCTCGGCCAGGTAAAGGGGCCCCGCCGGCGCGATCTCGGTGGTGATCCGCCCGCGTCCTGCGGCGTCCAGTGCGGCCTGGAACGCATCGCGGCTCGCTGCCGCCATCGCCGCCTGCGCTGCGTCGTGGGTGTAGATCGCCGAGCGGTACTGGCTGCCCACGTCGTTGCCCTGGCGCATGCCCTGGGTCGGATCGTGCCCCTCCCAGAAGGTCTGCAACAGCGCCGCATAGCTCACCACGTCCGGATCGAAGACGACGTGGACCACCTCGGCGTGGCCGGTGCGCCCCGAGCAGACCTCGCCATAGGTGGGGTTCGGGGTGTGACCGCCGGCATAGCCGACGGCCGTCACCCAGACGCCGTCGACCAGCCAGAACAGCCGCTCCGCCCCCCAAAAGCAGCCCATCCCGAACGTTGCCTCGACGAGCCCGGACGGAAACGGCGGGCGCAGCGAACGGCCGGTCACCCGATGGTGCGTCGCCGTGGGAATGGCGGCGGCGCGGCCGGGCAGGGCTTCGCTCGCCGCCGGCACGGTGGTCTTGCGTCCGAAACCGAACATCGTTCGTCTCCCGATGAGCCTCTCGACCGATATGGTCGCCCCTCTGCCGCGTACCATATGGCATAGTCGGATAGGCTGTTCGCTTCGCCAAGTTGCCTTGCGTTACGAACCGGCACATAGAGTCGGGTTCCCGGCGCTCGACGCCGTCGTTTGTGGGACAGCTCATGGCCTGTTCGTCTTTCGCCACCTGGACGGAGACGACGTTGGGCGGCATCGACATGCTGCGCGGCGTACCCGAGGACACATTGCTCGAGCTCGGCGCGGCAGCGATCTGGGAGCGTCTGCCGGTCGGTTATCGGCTCTGCGCGTCCGGCACGCCCGTCCAACACGTGTGCTTCGTCACCCGCGGTTCGCTGCAGCTTCAGTGGATGCCCAGCGGCAAGCGCGAGGAGTACGGGGCGGGCACGGTGGTGGCACTGGTGACCGCGATCGCCAAGCGGCCGTCCGAGCTCGACGCCCATGCCCTGTCGCCCGTCACGGTGGGCTGGCTGCATCGCGACGACCTCCTTGACGCGATGAGCCGGTGCCCGCATCTCGTCACCGCCGTCGGCAGCGAGTTGGCGGCGCGCCTCCGCCACCCGCTACGTCCCGCCGACGACGACCGCACCTGGCTCGACGAGCGCATCGCCAGGGGCCTGATCGTCGCCAGCGAGCGCTATCTGCGCCCCGACGGCATCGCCATGCTACCGAGCCTGCCGAGCCATGCCGTGTGGGCGGCGCTGGTCGGCGCCCAAGAGGCCGACGTCCGCCGCAGCTTCGCCCGCCTCGAACGGCAGGCGCTGATCCGCACCGTCGCCGGCGAGCGGCTCACCGTCCACGTCGACCGCCTCAAGGAGCGCGCGCGCCGGTGGTAGCGTACGTCGAGGGCGTCACGCGATCGCTTCGCGAGACCGCGACGACGGAACCTCGCTTGCGACCGGACCGCCCTGCCTAGCGCCCCGCGCCGTCGTGACCGCGCGGGGCACGGGGATCGAGCGGGCTCGTGATCAGGCGGCCGATGCGGTCCTCGAGCATCGCCGCCGCCGCCAACACCCTCGCCTCGTCGCGCGGCGGGCCGACGATCTGGAGGCCCACCGGCAGACCCGCTTGCGTCAGCCCGCAGGGCAGCGACAGGGCGGGGGCGCCGGTGAGCGAGATGGCCGACGCGATCGCCACCCAGTCGATGTAGGTGGCGAAGCGATGGCCGTTCAGCTCCTCCAGATAGCGCCACTCCACCGGGAAGGCGGGACAGATGGCGGCCGGGCACAGCAGCAGGTCCACCTCGTCGAAGAGGTCGGCGAGCGAGCCGAACATCGCCGAGCGGGCGCGTTCGGCAGCGCCGATGGCGCCGGCATCGAGCCCGAGACCCTTCTCGATGTTCCAGATCACTTCGGGCTTCAAGAGGTCGCGGTGCTGCTCAAGGAGCGGCTGCATGTTGGCGGCGAAGAGCTCCGCCCGGAGCACCGTGAAGGTCTCGACCGCGGCGGCGAAGTCGGGGCTTGCCTCCACCACCTCGGCGCCGAGGTCGCCGAAGGCGCTGGCCGCCCGCTCGCAGATGGCGGCCACCTCGGGGTCGACCGGGGTGATGCCGCCCAGATCCTTCGACCACGCGACGCGGCCGAGCTTCGGCGGCGTTTCGACGGCCGTGGCGAAGGGGGTGGCCGGAGCGTCGAAGCTGAGCGGGTCGCGCTGGTCGTAGCCGCACATGACGTCGAGCATCAACGCGCAGTCGCGGACGTCCCGCGCCATCGGCCCGCGCACCGAAAGGGTCTGGAACCGATTGCCCTCCTTGTCGGTCGGCACCCGGCCGGGCGTCGGGCGCAGGCCGACGATGCCGGTGAAGGCGGCGGGATTGCGCAGGCTGCCGCCGAGGTCGGAGCCGTCGGCGAGCCAAGCGGAGCCCGTGGCGAGGGCCACCGCCGAGCCGCCCGAGGAACCGGCGCAGGACTTGGTCGTGTCCCACGGGTTGCGCGTGGCGCCGAAGACCTCGTTGAAGGTGTTGGCGCCGGCGCCGAACTCGGGCGTGTTCGACTTGCCGAGCACGACGCCGCCGTTGCGCTCGATGCGCGCCACCGCGCGGTCGGATCGATCCGGTACGAAGTCCTGGAAGATCGGCGAGCCGTAGGTGGTACGCACGCCGCCCACCTCGTGCAGGTCCTTGATCACCAGCGGCAGGCCCGCGAGCAGCGTGTCGCGGTCGGCGGCGCGCGCTTGGGCCAGGGCGCGCTCGGCGCAGATCGTCGGCACGGCGTTCACCTCGGGCTCGACCGCGTCGAGCCGGGCGAGCGCCGCTTCCACCAGCTCGACCGGCGTCACGTCGCCCGCCTTCAGCCGCCGCACCGCCTCGCGTGCGCTCAGCCCGATCAGCTCGTCGCCCATCGCCCGTTCCTCCGTGGTTGCGCCGTCTCGTAGCCGGTGGACCGAGGCCGGGCAAGGCGAGCGCGACAAGGCCCGCCCGGCGCCCTACATCAAGGTCATGCAGGTCGACGTTCCACGCCCATGATCCCCATCCGCGACAGCGTCTTTTGCCGGACGACGCCCTATGCCGTGATCGGCCTGATCGCGCTCAACGTCCTCGTCTTCCTGCACATGCAGGGGCTCCAGGGCATCGACGCCCGACGCTTCGTGGTCGAATGGGGGCTGTTGCCGATCCTGTTCAGCCCGCCCGAAGGCGTCCGCATCCCCACGCTCGGCCTCAGGCACTACGCCACCTTCGTCACCAGCACCTTCCTGCACGGCGGCTGGCTGCACCTGATCTTCAACATGTGGACGCTCTGGCTGTTCGGCTGCGCCATGGAAAGCCGGCTCGGCACGGCGCGCTTCCTCGCCTTCTACCTGCTCTGCGGCATCGGCGCCGGCATCGTCCACGTCTGGTTCAACGCGGGCTCGCAAGTCCCCGTGATCGGCGCGTCGGGCGCCGTCGCCGGGGTCATCGCCGCCTACGCCTGGTCCTATCCCCGCGCCGAGATCACGCTGTTGATCCCGATCATCGTCTTCCCGCTGTTCGTCGACGTGCCGGCGATGCTGTTCGCCGCCCTGTGGTTCGGCCTCCAGCTCATGCAGGGCTACGCCGAACTGCTGCGCCCAACCATGGCCGGCGGCATCGCCTGGTGGGCCCACGCCGGCGGCTTCGTCGTCGGCATCGTGCTCCTGAAGCTGCTCGCCCCCCACGACCGCAAACCGCTGCCGTGGGACCACCGCCGCAAGCGGTGAGACGAGGCGGCGGTGAAGGAAGGCAAGGGGGGACTCGATGGTCCCCCCTTGGACCCCCCGAAACGGCAGAAAAGGGCAGCGCGCATTATGCCAAGTCATTGTTCTAAAAAGTGAAAAAGGGGCTCCCGGTTCGTTTCGTCGGAGCGATTCGAACGGCGTGCGCAGGCGCGCGGCGCGGTCCCGAGAGCGATGGCGAAACTAACACGTACAGGCTGAAAATCCTAGACCGGCCGGTCAGGCGGCGAAGCGGCCGTCCGGCGTGGGGCGGGCGTGGCCCAAGGCGGTGAGGGCGGCGAGGATGTCGGCCACGTCGTCGACCGGGCGGCGCTGGAAGGCCGAGGCGATGGCCTCGGGCGTGGCGGGGGCCTTGGCGAGCTGGGTGCGGACGGCGCCGATGCGGCCAGCGAGGTCCTTGGGCCAGGGCGCCTTGGCGGCCTTGGCGGCCGTGGGCGTGCGGGTCACGTCGAGCTTGCCCTGCTCGCCCAAAACGACGGTCGTGGCGGCGGGGGCCTGGTAGTCGGGCCGCAGCCAGCGGACGAGGCCCCGTTCCTCCTCGGCCCGGCGCTCGCGGTTGAGGGCGACGACGCGGGCCAGGACGTCGGCTTCCGCGAGGTCCACGGGCCAGCCATAGGCCTGGGCCACGGCTTCGTCCAAGCGGCGGTGCAGGTCGGCCAGGACCGAGACGAGGCCCCTGTCGTGGACGTCCCTTTCCTTCGCCGTCAGCGCACGGCCCTCCTGGAGCGCTTGGCGGACGTTGTAGAGCCCGGTGAGGGTGAGGTCGCCATGCTCGGCCAGCACGCGCTTCCTGAGCGCGTCCAGCTCCTCCGCCAGCGCGCCGATGCCGGCCCGCTGCGCCGCGGTGGCATCGGGGAAGGGGAACGGGTCGAAGCAACGCGACTTGATGTAGCGGGGATCGTTGCCAACGCCGAGACGCGTCCCAGCGGCGAGCGCCCAAACTACGTGAATCTCTGACGACAGTACGCCCAAGACGTAGGCGTCGTCGCTCGCAATCGATATAAGCATATCATCGGGAAGAATTTCCGCGTCGATAAATTGAAAGACACGATGCTTCGCGGTGTTAAGTGTAACTACGAAGCGCCTTAAATCGCCAATTGCGGGGCGAAATTCAGAACGTGGCTCACCGAAAACCCACCAATGTGTTCGATAGCTGGCCCGGTTATTTCCATCGCGGTCGGGTTTAACGTTTGTCAACACGTACTGGTAAACGTCTGGGAATTTCGTGCGAACCTCGTCCTCGCGCAATCCGTACAGGTCGATCACGAGGACGCCCCTAGCGCGCTGAGTGAGGTCCTTACCGTTCCGATAGGGGCGGATGTGTTTTTCCAGGCCATGAACGCGGCCGAGGCCGAGTTCGCGGGCGCGCTCGGGCGTGACGATGAACCCACCGCCCATCAGCTGAACGCCGCGGGAGCATAGACGTTCGTTGGCGCGGAGTGGCAACGCAGCGTCGAGATCGACGGACAGCGTCAAGTCGGAATGAATTCGTCCCGTGGCTGTTGGCGCGGCGAGAGCATCCCCGCCCTGTGAAGCGCTGCGTTGAGGGTCGACGACGCGCTGCAATGTTCCGTCCTCGATGCCGGCGACGCCCACGGTCATGGCGATGCGGACCTGGGCCATCGAGCCGTCGACGTACCAGGGATGGTCGGGGATGGCGAAGGCGAGCGACAGCGGCGGCTTGCCGTCGAGCGCTGCGGCCACCACCCGGCGGTTGAAGGTCTGCGGCAGCGAGTTGGTGGTGATGAGGCCGAAGCGCTGTGCCTTGCCGGTGCGCACCCGGTCGGCGGCGCGCTTCCACCAGTACATGACGAAGTCGGCCGAGCGCGGCATGTCGGGGTAGGCCTGCCACAGCGCCTCGGCGTAGCCGGAGCCGAGCCGGTCGCGCAGGTACTTGGCGCCGACGAAGGGCGGGTTGCCGACGATGTAGTCGGCCTCGGGCCAGGGGGCGGGACGCGGCTTTCGGAACGTGGTCAGTTCGACGCGGGCGGTCTCGTCCGGCACCTCGCGGCCGGTGACGAGGTCGATCCTGGTGGTGCGGCCGTCCCAGCGGGTGACGGGCTTGCCGGCTTCGTCGCGCACCAGGTCCTCGCCGTCGTGCTCGAGCAGGGCGTCGCGGCACTCGACGTTGTTGAAGTTCTTCAACACCGGCTGCGCCGGCATGACGCGGCCCTGGGTGCGGAAGTGCCATTGCAGGTAGCCGATCCACAACACCACGTCGGCGATCTGGGCGGCGCGGGGGTTGATCTCCAAGCCCAGGAACTGGTGGGGGTCGACGGTGGAGCCGCGCAGCGCCAGGGCTTCCTGCGGCTCGCCGAGGTCGGTGCGGAGCGTGTCCAGCACCTCGCCCTCGAGCCGTTTCAGGTGCTCCATGGTGACGTAGAGGAAGTTGCCGGTGCCGCAGGCGGGGTCGAGCACGCGCAGGGTGCACAGCTCGCGGTGGAACGCCTTGACCGAGGCCACGGCGCCTTGGTGGTCGCCCGCGAGGTCGCGCGTCACGACCTCGGTCTTGACCGTGTCCCAGCGGTCGCGGAGCGGTTCGACCACGGCGGGGAGGACGAGGCGTTCGACCCAGCGGCGGGGGGTGAACTCGGCGCCGAGCCGCTGGCGTTCGCGGGGTTCGAGCGCCTGTTCGAGGAACGTGCCGAAGATGGCGGGTTCGACGTCGCGCCAGTCGGCCTTGGCGGCGTCGATCAGGAGGCCGAGGTGGTGGCGCTCGAGCGGCAGGGCGGTGCGGTCGGCAAACAGGCCGCCGTTGAAGCGGAGGATGGCCTCGCGGGCGTAGCCGGAGAAGGGCGTGCCCCGGTCCATGTCGGCCCAGAAGCCCGACAAGGCGGCCTGTTGGGCCTTCACCTCGCGGTCGCGCAGCTCGGCGAGGAGGGTGGAGAAGGCCCGTTTCGGCAAGAGGCCCACGTCCTCGGCGAACATGGAGAACATGCAGCGCATGAGGAAGCCGGCGACGGTTTCCGGGTGGTGGCCCGTGGCCTCGAGCGCCTTGGCGACGGCGGCGAGCTTGGTCGAGACCTCCTTGGTGACGCGCTCGGTGCGGGCGGTCGGGTCGAGGCTTTGCGGCCGTTCCCAGATGGCGCGGAGCAGCTCCTTGGTGGCGTCGTCGGCGAGGGCCTCGAGCGGGAGGCGGAAGTTCTGGGCGTCGGGGAAGTGGGTGTAGGCGCGGCCGGTCTTGGAGAAGTCGGCGTAGATCTCGAAGGCGTGGCCGACGTCGACGACGACGAGGAACGGCAGGTGGCCGTGGTCGGCCGGCAGCGCTCTGGCATAGCGTTCGGCCTGGCCCTTGGCGCGCTGCATGGCGAGCGCCCAGTCGGCGGTGTTGCGGACGGCGGTGCCGCGGCGGCTCTTGCCGGCGCCGCCGAAGAGGGCGAGCTGGTCGGCGAGGGCTTGGTTGGAGCCCTGCTTCGCCTCCATGACGAAGCAGCCCTTCTTGTAGAGGTCGATGCGGCCGGTGGTGCCTTCGGGGAAGGCGACCGGGTGCTCGAACACGTAGGCGTCGTGGGCCGGGTCGCGCGAGGGTTCGGGCTCCGGCAGGCCCAAGAGCTGGCACAGTTCCTTGGCGAAGGACTGGAAGTTGGAGCGTTCGGCGGCGCTGGAGGCTTGCCAGCGCTGGATGAAGGCCTGGGTGGGGTCGGTGGCGGTCAGCTCGTCCATCGGCACTCGCAGCAAGAATGCCCGCAACCAAGGCGACGCCGCCCCCGCCGGCAACCGCGCCAAAGGTTGCGGGGGGAGGCCATCGAGCCCCCCCGCATCGTTCGCTTCCGCCCTATTCGCTGCGCACGGCACCCTCGCGGCGGGGGTCGGCGCCGCCGATGGGGCCGCCGGCGTCGAGGCGGATCAGGGCGAGGCCGCTTTCCATCGGCACGACGCGCACCTCGTGGCCCTTCGCCTCGAGGGCGGGCTGGAAGCCGGCGGCGGCGGTGCCTTCCTCGAGGTCGGTGTAGCGGCCGAGATTGCCGACGTGCCCGAGTTCCGCGGCTGCCTGCGGGTCCATGCCCCAGTCGAGCACGGCGATGGTGGCGAGTGCGGTGTAGCCGATGATGCGGGCACCGCCGGGCGAGCCGACCAGGAGGTGCGGGCGGCCGTCCTGGAGCACGATGGTCGGCGCCATCGAGCTGCGCGGGCGCTTGCCGGGCTCGACCCGATTGGCGACCGGCCTGCCGTCCACCTCGGGGCGGAACGAGAAGTCGGTCAGCTCGTTGTTGAGCAGGAAGCCGGCGGCCATCAACCGGGAGCCGAAGCCGCTCTCGATGGTCGTGGTGAGCGAGACCGCGTTGCCGTCGCCGTCGACGATGACGACGTGGCTGGTGCCGCTGCGCTCGGGCTGTGCCTGGGGAGCTCGGAGCGCAGCATCGCGCCAGGGCGGATTGCCGGCCTTGGCGTCGGGGTTGGCGACGCTCGGGTCGAGCAGTTGGGCGCGGGTGGTCAGGTAGGTGGCATCGAGCAGGCCCTCGGTGGGTACCCGCACGACATCGCTGTCGGCCATGTAGAGGGCACGGTCGGCGTAAGCGAGCCGGCTCGCCTCGGCGATCAGGTGGGCGGCCTCCGCGCCATAGCCCATGGACGGCAGATCGACGTGCTCGAGCAGGCCCAGAATCTGGCCGACGGTCAGCCCGCCGGAGCTTGGCGGTCCCATGCCGCACACGTCGCGGCCGCGATAGGCGATGCAGACGGGCGCACGCTCGATTACCCGGTAGCCGGCAAGGTCCGCCGCCGTCAGCGATCCGCCGGCCTCACCCACGACGGCGACGATCTCGTCGGCGATGGGTCCGGCGTAGAAGGGCGCACTCCGCGCCGCCGCCAACGCGCGCAGGCTGTGGGCGTAGGCGGGGTTGCGCAGGACGGTGCCCACCTCGAGCGGCGCTCCTTCCGGCAGGAAGTACGCGGCGGTGGCCGCGAACGCGTCGAGACCGCGGGCGTTGGCGATCGCGTTCGCCAAGCGCGGGCTCACCTCGAAGCCGTTCTCGGCGAATGCGATGGCGTGGTCGAACAACGGCGCCCACGCGCTCCGGCCGAAGCGCGCATGGGCCTCGTCGAGCAACATGGGCGTGCCCGGCACGCCAACCGAGCGGCCGTGGATCACGGCATCCCAGAAGGCCAGGGGCTCGCCGTTGGCATCCAGGAAGTAGGCGGGGCCGGCGGCAGCCGGCGCCGTCTCGCGGCCGTCGAGCGTGGTGAGCATGCCCGAGGCGGCATCGAAATGGACCAGGAAGGCGCCGCCGCCGAGGCCCGAGGACTGCGGCTCGACCAACCCCAACACCGCCTGCACCGCCACCATGGCGTCGACCGCGTTGCCGCCGGCTTCGAGCACGGCGAGCCCCGCCTCGCTCGCCAGCGGGTGCGCCGCCACGACCATCCCCCGCGCCTCGGCCGTGAGCGGCGACGCAACGAGCGCCAAGGCGACGAAGCCGAAAGCAAGGCGCTTGGTCATGGCGATCCTCCCCCTGTCCTCGTCTCCTGTGCCATGAAGGCGAAGCAAGCGGCAGGGGGCTTTTGGCCTCCGATCCTTCCTTTCCTTGCGAAGGCCGGCGCCACGCGCCATAAGGTCGGCCCTCCTTCGAACGGCGATCCGCACCCATGACCGATCTTCCCCGCCTGACGCTGAAAAGCGGGCACGAACGCCGGCTGCGCGGCGGCTCACCCTGGGTTTTCGCCAACGAGGTCGAGATGACCGACGAGGTGAAGGCGCTCGACGCGGGCAGCCTCGTCAAGCTGGCGCTACCCGGCGGCCGTCTCTACGGTCTCGCCCACTTCAACCCCCTTTCGCTGTTGGTGGCGCGGCTCTTGACGCCCAACCACGTGGCCCGCATCGACGCCACGTTCTTCCAGCGGCGGATCGAGCGGGCGTTGGCGCTGCGGACCGCGCTGCTCGATCCGCGCTTCTGCCGGCTGGTCAATGGCGAGGGCGACCTGCTGCCGGGGCTCGTCGTCGACCGCTATGGCGACGTCCTCGCGGTGCAGCCCAACAGCGCCGGCATGGCGGCGTCCGTCGAGGCGCTGATCGCCGCCTTGCGCGCGGTGTTGGCGCCCAAGGGCATCGTCGTCCGGCTGGACAGCCACGGCCGGACGCTGGAGGGCTTGCCGCACCGGCCGGTGCGCGTCGAGGGCGAGGTGGCGCCGCCGGTCACGGTCGAGGAGGGCGGTGTCGGCTTTCTCGCCGATCCGTTGACCGGGCAGAAGACCGGCTGGTTCTTCGACCAGCGGCCGAACCGCGACCTCGTGGCGGGGCTCGCTCCCGGACGGCGCGTGCTCGACCTCTTCTGCCACTCGGGCGGCTTCGCGCTCAGGGCTGCCGCGGCCGGCGCCGTCCACGTTCACGCCGTCGACCGGGCCGCAGCCGCCCTCGACCTCCTGCGCGCGAGCGCCGAGGGCGGCAGTCTTCAGGCCCAGCTCACCGTGTCCAAGGGCGACGTGCTCGAGACGCTCGGCAAGCTCATCGAGGCGAAGGAACGGTTCGACGTGGTCGTGGCCGACCCGCCGCCCTACGCGCCCGCCAAGAAGGACGTGCCGGTCGCGCTCAAGGGCTACCGCAAGCTGGCGCGCGCGGCGGGCGGCGTGGTGGCGCCCGAAGGGTTTTTCGCCATCGCGTCCTGTTCGCACCACGTCGAGGGTCCAGCGTTGCTGCAGTCGGCGTTCGCCGGGTTGCGCGAGGCGGGCCGTGCGGCGCGGCTGATCGCCTCCGGCGGTGCGGGAGCGGACCATCCGATCCATCCCGCCCTGCCGGAGAGCCGCTACCTGACCTTCCTGCTGCTGGCGCTGGACTGACTCGACGGCGCCCGAACGGCCGAAGCCAGCCAACGCGACGTCACCGCGCCAGATCCCCGTTCGCCGCCCACCAAGCACTCGAAGAGATGGTGCCGCATGCCGGACTCGAACCAGCGACCCCGTGATTACGAATCACGTGCTCTACCGACTGAGCTAATGCGGCTCTCGGTGGCGAGGGGATAGCGGCGGGCGCCGCCGGCGTCAACGCCCTCCCGCGCCGCCGTTCAGACGGCCCGTGCGGCCTCCAGGTCGACGGTGGTACCGGTGTAGGTCCCCTCGTCGGCGCGCACCACGAGGGTCGCCACACGGGGCGGCGACTGCCAGCGGAGGCTGTCGAACATGCCGGTCGGGCCATAGGGCTGCCAGTCGTCCACGACCTGACCGCTCGCCTGACACACCCAAGCCTCCTCGGCCGGGGCCTGGGCCGCCAGCGCCTCGAGTTCGGCGATCTTCGGCGAGGCCGGATCCTGGGCACGGTAGGCCTCGATCGCCGCCTGCAGCGTGCCGGCGGTGGGCGAGGCGGCGGGCACCTGGGCCGCGTAGCGCAGCGCCCGCTCGGTGTCGCCCGCGGCAAGCGACAGCTCCATCAGGGTTTTCAGCGTGGTGCGGTGCGACGGGTTGCGGTTGGCCAAGCGCTCGAAGCGGGCGAGCCGGCCCTCGGCGCTCTCGTTCGGGGCGAGGGCGGCGTAAGCTTGGGCGAGCGCCGGATGCGGCTGACGCGCCCAGCTTTCCTCCAGCACTTCCCGGGCGACGCGTGGCCGGTCCTGCTTGATCGCCATCTCGCTGGCAAAGACCGCGGCCGGAGCGAAGCTGCGCTGCCGCTTGGTCGCGTCCATCGCCGCCTTGTAGGCCTCGCGTTCGTCGCCGGTGGCGAGCAGGTCCTTCGCCATCAGCATCTTCAACAGGCCGCGCAGCCGCTGCGCCTCGTCCGCGTCCACCACCTTGTTGAGCTTGAGGTCGTCGACCCGGCGCAGCGCCTCGCTCCAGTGGCCGTTCTGGGTAAGCAGGTCGAACAGCGTCTGCACCACCCACTCGGTATAGGGCTTCTGGGCGAAGGCCTGACGAGCGAGGTTGAGCGCCGCTTCCTGGTCGCCCGAGGCCATGGCGTCGGACATCAGGCCGCGGAGGCCCAAGAGCCGCGTCTCCGGGCGCTTCAGCATCTGGCGGTACTTGATCTGGGCGACCTCGTGGTTGCCCTCCAGCTCCGCCGTCTGCGCCGCTAGCAGCAGCGTTGCCGGGTCGCGGTCGCCGAGATAGCGCTCGGCATCGCGCCGCAAGTCCTTGGCCTCGGTGGCATCGCCCGCGGCAGCGGCGATCAGCCCCTTGGACACCACGTTGAAGCCTTCGAGCCGCCGGTTGACCCGGCGTCGGCGGAACCAGCGCGCCGGGTAGCCCAGTACCACGCGCAGGACCTCGAACAGGACGATGCTGACGAGCGCGAAGGCGAGGCCGGCCAAGATCAGATAGGCCAGGGTCCATTGGTAGACGACGCCGTCGAACCAGCGGATCTCGAGCGGGTTGTCGTGGTCGAACAGCCACGTGGCGCCGAACATCAAGACGCCGGTGACGAGAAGAAAACCGATCAGCCGGAACATGACGCGCCTTTCTTGAGATGCACGGGGTTCAGGACGCGCCGGCCGCGCTCGCGGTCACGTCGCGGCCGAGGTCCAGCAAGGCCCGACGCGCCTCGTCGACGGCGACGTGCGCACGGGCGGCGACGAGCCAGTCGCTCAGCACCTCGCGCCCCGCCTCGGGCAATGCCGACGCCGCCTGCACGGCGCCGCGGACGTCGTCGTCGTCGAGATGATCCCGCATCCGGTCGAGCACCTCGCCGGCCGCGCCGGCACGGCCGCTCGCCCGCAATTGCAAGGTGTCCAGCAAGGTGCTGCCGATACCGTCCTCGGCGGGTGGGGCGACGGCCCGTTCCACCGCCGGGCGGAGATTGGCGAGGCTCGCGCGTAGCGCCGGCAGGCTGGCCACGCCCTCGACGTGGCCGTCGATCGTGGCCCGCAACGACGCCACCCGCTCGGCCTGCTCGCCCTCGATCGCATCCGTTTCGACGGCAGCGAGGGTTTCGCTTGCCGGCCGCAGCTCGCTGCCGGTGGCGAGCGCCTGTTCGAGCCCTCGGGCGGCGATGCCGATCTGACCGGCGGCACGGGTACGCTGCAAGCTGCGCTCGACCTCCGTTCGGGCGGCCTCCGCGCTGGTCACGGCCGCTGCGGCCTCGCTCGCCAGCGCCGCCACACGCTCCTCGAGCGCCGCGTCCAGGGCGCCGAACTCGGCGACGAGGTCGGCCATCCGCCGGTCCACCTCGGCGGTGAACGTCGCCACGGCCTCCGCGGTCTGCGCCGACCGGGCGCCCGCCGCCTCCGCGGCCGAGCTGGCGGTCGCGGCCTGCGCGGTGAGCGCCGCCACCTGCTCGGCCAACGCGTCGATGCGCGCACCCGCAGCCCCGACGGCGCTCTGCACCTCGCCGACGTCACGTGCCGACGCGTCGATCCGGCCGCCCAGGGCCGCCGAGCGCTCGGCCAGCGCCGCTTCGCCCGCGGCCAGGGCCGCCGCGATCGCGGCCACGTTCTCCTTCGCGGCGGCCAACTCGGCGGCGAGTTCGTCGACATCGTCGCGCAACGTCGGTGCGGTCTCCTCGAGCGCGCCGACCCGCCGCTCGAAACCCTGCACCGCTGCCTCGACGGTGGCCAGCGCCGAAGCGCGCGCGGCGCTCTCGCCGAGAGTGCCGAGGTCGGCCGCCAGCGCGTCGATGCGTGCCTCCAGCGCCTCGGCGCCCTCGGGCATGGCGAGCGGGCTGAGGTCGTTGCGGAGTTCGGCGAGCTGGGCGGCGGTGGCGGCCTCGGTGACTTCGTTGGACAGGGTGTCGACGCGGGCCGTCAACGCGCCGAGCCCTTGGCGTGTGTCCGCCTCGCGGGCGAAGTTGCGGAGCTGCGTCAGTTCCTGCTCGAGGGCGCCGATCCGTGCGACGGCCTCGGGATTGACGATCAGCGCCGCCTGCTCGGGCATGGGTAGGGCGTTGCGCACCTGGGGGAACTGCAGCGCGTAGACGGTGCCGAACGCGCCGACGAGGCCGCCGACGAGGCCGATCAAAAAGCCCGTGCCGTAGCGGGGGCGGGGCGGTGGGCTTGGGGGCTGCGCATCCGGGCGAGCGGCTTGCGCGTCGTCTTGGGCCATGACCGCGTCTCTCCCCGCGCCGACGTTCGGAAATCGGCGCTGTCACGATTGGAATCTTCGGCGCCACGACGATCGTCGTGCACGCGGACGGCTACCATCAAAGCGCGACAGCTTCAAGCAACCGGCCCATCGCCGGCTCGTCCGGCGCGGCGGCGACGACGATCCGCCGCCACGGCAGGGCACCTGCCGCAACCGCAACGTTAGAACTGAGGCACAGTGCCGTCAGCCCCGCGACGGCCTCGACGAGACCGTGCCGTCGCACCAGATCGGCGAAGGCTTCGGCGCTCGCAGGCGAGTGCAGCGTGACCGCATCGACGCGGCCGGCACCGAGTGCGGAGCGGACGTCCGGAGGTAGGGCCTCGGTGCGCGCGGTGCGGTAGACGGGGTGACTGCGGTAGCGGAAGCCGGCCGCCGTCAAGGCTCGTTGCAACCCAGAGGCGATGGTCTCGCCGGAGGCGTGCAGCAGCACGCCGGCCTCGGGCTTCAGCCGCGCGGCGAGCCGGCGGCCGAGCGCGGCGCCGTCGCCGTCGCCCGTGTCCACGACCGGCACGCAGCAGGCCTGCAGGGCGGCAGCGGTGCCGGCGCCGACCGCCCAGACCGGTGGCAGGCCCGGCCAAGCAGCGACGGCGGGGACGGCCTGCCGGCTCGTCACCAGTACCGCCTGGACGTCGTCGAAGCCGGGCGGGGGACCGGCGATGGGGACGATGGCGACGACCGGCGCCAGCAGCACGTCGTGACCGAGCGCGCGGGCCGTGGCCGCCGTCCGCTCGGCAGCCTCGAGTGGCCGCGTGACGAGCACCGTCGCCATCGCCAGCTAGAGCCAGAAGGCGTCGCCCGCCGCGGCGCGCACCTCGCGGCCGGCATCGGTGCCGAGCGCTTCGGCATCGCCGGCGAGGCCCGTGCGCGCCGCCCGCCACGAGCGTCGGCCCTCGGGCTCGGCGAGCAGGCCCTCGAGGTGCAGGCGGTCGCCGTCGAGGGTCGCATGGGCGGCGATCGGCGTGCGGCACGAGCCGTCGAGGGCACGGAGGAAGGCGCGTTCGGCGGTGACGGCGCGCGCCGTCGGCGCGTCGTTCAGGGCTTCGACCAGCGGACGGATCCCCGCGTCATCGGCGCGCACCTCGATGGCGATGGCCCCCTGTGCCACGGCCGGCAGGATCTCGTCGACGCCGATCGGCGCACTGGCCGCATCGGGGCGGCCGAGGCGATTGAGGCCGGCCATCGCGAGCAGGGTGGCGTGGATGGCGCCGCTTTCGACCTTGCCCAGCCGGGTCTGCACGCTGCCGCGCAGGTTCACGACCTCCAGGTCCGGGCGCAGGGCCAGCAGTTGCGCCCGGCGCCGCAGCGAGGCGCTGCCGACGACGGCGCCCTCGGGCAGATCGGCGATGCGCGTCACCGCCCCGGCGATCAGCGCGTCGCGCGGGTCCTCGCGCGGCAGCACGGCGGCGATGACGAGGCCGTCCGGCAGCACGGTCGCCACGTCCTTGAACGAGTGGACGGCCAGGTCGATCCGGCGGTCGTAGAGCGCCTCCTCGATCTCCTTGGTGAACAGCCCCTTGCCGCCGATCTCGGCGAGCGGCCGGTCCAGCACGTGGTCGCCGGTGGTCTTGATCACGACGATCTCGGTGGGGAGGCCGGGGCTGTCGGCTCGCAGCCGCGCCGCCACCGTCTCCGCCTGCACCAGTGCGAGCGGCGAGCCGCGGGTACCGATCTTGAGCGTTTCCATCAGGTCCAACCGAGGTCTATGAGCACGTCCATGCATCAAGCCCCTAGCACATCGACCCCGGCCGGCCAGACCGCCCTTATGCTCGGTCTGGAGACGAGCTGCGACGAGACGGCGACGGCGGTGGTGCGCGGCGACGGCCTGGTGGTGGCCGACCGCGTGCGCAGCCAGCTCGAGGCGCACGCGCCGTTCGGCGGCGTGGTGCCCGAGATCGCGGCCCGCGCCCACGTCGAGGTGCTGGACCTCCTGATCGCCCGGACCATGGCCGATGCCGGTCTCGGCTTCGGCGATCTGGCCGGCATTGCCGCGACCACCGGTCCCGGGCTGATCGGCGGGCTGATGGTCGGTGCGGTCACCGGCAAGGCCATCGCCGCCGCGCACGGTCTGCCCTTTTATGCTGTCAACCACCTCGAGGGCCACGTGCTGACGCCGCGGCTGGCGGACGGGATCGCCTTTCCCTACCTCGTCCTGCTCGTCTCCGGCGGGCACTGCCAGCTCGTCCTGGCGACCGGCGTGGGGCGCTACCGCCGGCTGGGGACGACCATCGACGACGCCGTCGGCGAGGCCTTCGACAAGGTGGCGAAGCTTTTGGGGCTCGGCTATCCGGGCGGCCCGGCGCTGGAGCGTTTGGCCGCCGAGGGCGATCCCGCCCGCTTCGCGCTGCCGCGTCCCTTGCTCGGCCGGCCGGGCTGCCATTTCTCGTTCTCGGGCCTGAAGACGGCGGTGCTGCACCTGGCGCGTGCGCAGTCGGCGCCGCCGGCGACGTGGCGGGCCGATCTGGCGGCCGGCTTTCAGGCGGCGGTGGCCGACACGCTCGTCGACCGCACGCGCCACGCGGTCGAAGCCGCGCGCGCCGCGACGCCGGACCTCGGCCATCTCGTGGTGGCGGGCGGTGTTGCCGCGAACGCGGTCGTGCGCGACCGCCTGGAGACCCTGGCCGGCGAGCAGGGTCTCGCCTTCGCGGCGCCCCCGTTGCGCTGGTGCGGCGACAATGCGGCGATGATCGCCTGGGCGGCGCTGGAGCGGCGAAGCGCCGGCTTCGCCGACGATCCGCTGGACGCTCCGGTGCGCGCCCGCTGGCCGCTCGATCCCGGCGCCGAGCCCGCCATCGGTGCCGGCATCAAGGCCTGAGGTCTCGGCTCAGGCCGCGCGCAGCTCCGCCAAGAGCTGTCGGATGCCGGTGTCCAACTCCTCGGTGAAGGCGGTGAGCTGGGTCGAAACGGCCGTGACCTCGCCTGCCGCACCGTCGGTGCGCTCGACGAGCGCGCGGAGGTCGTGCAGCCGGCGGGTGACGTCGGCGATGTGGCCGGCGGCGGTCTCGGTGGTGGCGCGGATGTCGTTGGTGGCGGCGTCCTGCTCGGTGATGGCCCCGCTGACCCCGGCGGTGACCTCGGCGAGGCCGGCGATACCGGTGCCGACGGCATCCAGCGCCGCGACGGTGGCGCGGCTCATGTCCTGGATGGTGGCGACGTGGTTGCGGATCTCCTCGGTGGCACCGCCGGTCTGTCCGGCGAGGCTCTTCACCTCGCCAGCGACGACGGCGAAGCCGCGGCCGGCCTCGCCCGCGCGCGCCGCCTCGATGGTGGCGTTGAGGGCGAGCAGGTTCACGCGGCTCGTGATCTCGTCGATCATCCCGACGAACCGGCCGATCTCCTCGCTCGCGGCGGCGAGGTCCCGCATGCGCCGCTCGGCGTCGGCCATGCTGGCGGTGCAGCGCTCGGTGGCGGCGCGGGTGCCTTCGGCGAAGCGGGTGAGGTCGTGGATCGAGGCGGCGAGTTGCTTGGTCGCCGCCGCGACCGTCTGCGCGGCGCTCGAGGCCTCGTCGGCGGCGCCGCTGGCGACCGTGGTCTCCTGACTGGCGCTTTCGGCCCGCGCGCGGAGCGCCCGCGAGCCGCCCTCGAGGCCCTCGGCCAAGGAGCCGAGCCGGCCGATGCCCGTGCCCAGCCGTTCCTCGATCCGCTCCAGCGTACGGGCGACCAGATCGGCACGGTCCCGCTCGGCCGTGGCGGCGAACGCCTGGGCCGCCACACGCTGCCTGCGCGCATGGGCGACGTAGCCGACCAGGGCGGTCGTCTCGATCACCACGATGACGGCGTGCAGGAGGACGCGCGGCGTGTCGGTGCCGCCCGGCCACACCAGCGCCGGGTGGACGAAGTTCAGCAGCAGGTGATGCAGCGCGATGGCGCCCGCCGCGTACAGCAGCGCGTTGACGCTCTGGAACACCGACACCACGGCCAAGACGGCGAAGAAGTACATGTGCATGTCGACCTGCCACGCGTGGCCCTCCAGCGCCAGCAGCGCGAGGGCCGGCATGGCGACGAGGCCGATGGCATTGGCGCGGGCCTGGACGTCGCGGTCGGTGGTCGTCCGGGCGACGGCCATGGGTCCGACCGCAGCCAGAAGAGCGAGGACCAGAACGCCCCAGGGGCTGTTCCCCGCAAGCAGCGCTGCGCCCGCCAGGAGCGGCACGTGGGCCGCCAGGTAGACCTCGAAGATGCGCTGGAGGCGGGTGCCTTCGGCATCGTTCACGTCGATCATGTCCGTTCCTCGTAAGCCGGCCGCACCGATGCGGTCGCCGTCGTGAAGCCGTCTGCGCAGAGCGAAAGCAGGCCGGGGCGCAGCGGCAGCGCGCCGAGCGCGACCAGGCGATCCCACCGCCAGCCCGCGTCGAGCTCCACCACCAGGACGTTGGCCCAGGGGCCGGGCGCGACGATGCGATCGTCGCCCGCGAGACGGGCGGCGAGGTGGGGCTGGGACTGCCAAGGCGCCCCGACCAGCGCCACCACGCGGTCGCCGGTGGCGGGTACGGCGGTGGCCAGGGCGACGACGAGTTGGCTCGTCACCAGGGCCGTCAGCAGCACCAGGTGGGACATCCGGCTTCCTTCACAGGTCGGTCCTGGCGTAGCTTGCCGCGAAGTCGTCAAGGAAACGTTGATGTCGAGGCGGCCGGTGGAGTCGAGAATGCACGTCGAGGTGGTGCCGCTGGCGCCGACGCACGAGGCGCGGTGGCGCGGGCTTTATCAGGGCTACGCCGACTTCTACCGCCGTCCGTCCGACGACGCGCACAAGGCCACCGTCTGGGGCTGGCTGATGGACCCGGCGCACGAGCTGGAGGGCTACGTGGCGCTGGTCGACGGCGTGCCGCAGGGCCTCGCCCACGTCCGCCGCATGCCGAGCCCGTTGCGCGGTCACGACATCGGCTTTCTCGACGACCTCTTCGTCGACCCGGCGGCGCGGGGCCATCGCGTCGGCGAACGTCTCCTCGACTTCCTCGCCGAGCTTGCCCGGGTGCGGGGTTGGGGCGTGGTGCGCTGGATCACCGCCGACGACAACTACCGGGCGCGTGCGCTGTACGACCGCATCGCCGCCAAGACCCAGTGGAACCTCTACGAGATGGCGGCGAAGGGGTGATGGGGGGCTCGCCCGGCTCCTGGGTTTCGGTTAGTTCTGCCGGCTTGCCGAGGCAGACGTGGGGAGGAACCGGATGGCGAGCGTGCCGCTGACCGCCGAGGAGATCGCCGAGTACACGGCGGCGATCGGGCGCGAGCAGGTGTTGGTGGAAACGCCGACGTCGCTGGTCGCCCGCCGCTACGCCGCGACCCTCGGCGACGTCCGCTTCGAGGAGCCCCAAACGTTGCCCTTGGGCCGGCACTGGGCGTTCTTTCTGGTGGTGGTGAGCCCCGGCGAGGCGGGGCCGGACGGCCACCCCCGGCGGGGCGGCTTCATCCCGGCGGTCCGGTTGGAGCGGCGGATGTTCGCGGGCTCCCGGCTGGAGAGCCTGGCGCCGTTCCGGCTCGGGCTGGAGACCGAGCAGGTCCAGACGATCAAGGACGTGCAGCGCAAGGAGGGCGGCGCCGGCGAGTTGATCTTCGTCGAACTCCAGAGCCGCTACGTCCAGGCCGGACGCGTGGTCGCCGAGGAGGTGCAAACCATCGTCTATCTCGATGCGCCGCCCCCGGCGAGGCTGCCGGAGCCCGGCCCCTTGCCTCCGGTCGAGGCCGCCTGCGAGGAATGGTGCCCGACGAGCGTCGATCTCTTTCGCTATTCGGCGGTAACCTACAACGGCCATCGCATCCACTACGACCATCCCTACGCCACCAAGGTCGAGGGATACCCGTCGCTGGTGGTTCACGGCCCGCTGATCGCGACCAAGCTGCTCGACGTCGCCATGCGCAAGGAGGGCCGCTCCGCGAAGGCGTTCCAGTTCCGCGCCCGCACCCCCTGCTTCGTCGACCAGCCGATCCGCCTCGAAGCGCTGCCGATCGAGGGCGGCTACGACCTGATCGCGCGGCGTTGCGACGGCCAGGTGGCGATGGGTGCGAAGGCGTTCTTCTAAGGCGTCATCGCCTCAGGCTGCCCGCGTATGCCGGCATTGCGCGCGGCGTGTTGTCGGCGGGCGCGAACCGGGGCTAGCGTGGGACGGCCGCCGGTCGTCGGGCGGCTCCGTCACCGTCGAGGAACCCCATGGCCGCATCGCTCCCCGTCTACGCCCACCACACCGACGTGCCGCTGTTCGAGGAGTTGACCTCGGTCGAGGTCGCGGCGGCGATCGAAGCAGGCGCGCCGGCCATCCTGCCCTTGGGCGCCACCGAACAGCACGGTGCGCATCTGCCGCTCAACACCGACACCATCCAGGGCATCGACGTTGCCAAGCGCAGCGTGCAGCGGCTGTCGCAGGAGGGCATTCCGCTGGTGATGGGACCGGTCATCCCCTTCGGCCCGCCACAATTCCTGAGCGAGGCGCCGCGGGACCTGCCCGGGACCATCGCGCTGTCGCACGACGCGCTGCGGCTCCTGATGGACGAGGTCTGCCGCGAACTGGCGCGGCACGGCTTCAAGACGCTCTACCTCCTGCTCGCCAACGCCGAGACCGATCCGGTGATGCAGATCGTCGCCAAGGAGGTGACCGAGAGCACCGGTTGCGACGTCGTGACGCTGAACTGGCTGGTCGGTATCCGTCCCCGCTACAAGGGCATGCTGGTTTCGCCGCATCCGCAGGGGCACGGCGGCGAGGGCGAGACGGCCCGCGTGCTGGCGACCGCACCGCACCTCGTCCGGCTGGACCGGGCCGAGAGCTACCACCCGAAGCCCACGCCGGAATCCGCGGCCCATGGCGACATGCTGCCCTATCTGGGCGGCGGCGTCGGCCGCTACCGCTTTCCGGACGAGGTGTTCGAGGGCTTCACCGGCGGCATCATCGGCGATCCGGCCGGTGCCACCGCCGAGACCGGTGAGAAGACCTACGGCATCATGGTCGACTGGGTGACCGAGGTGATCCGCCACGATTGGCACACGACGGTCGCGAGGAAGGCCGGGCGCTGACGCCCGAGCGGTCGGCAGGGGGAGGGCGATGGCCGTGAGGACGCTGCCACGGGCCCGCGACCGGCAGCGTACCTACTGGGCGCTGATCCTCCTGCCGCTCACCGTGCTGGCCGCCCTCTACCTCTACCCGCTCGGCCAGGTGCTGTGGATGAGCGTGACGGTGCCCGAGCCGGGCCTGGGCAACTACGCGGCCTTGATCGACAACGCGGCCTTGCGCCGGATCCTGGGCGTCACCTTCCGCATCTGCCTCGTCACCACCCTGTTCGCGGTGCTGCTCGGCTACCTCGTCGCGTACGTGATGCTGCACGTTCGGCCGCTGCACCAGGTGCTGATCCTGTTCTGCGTGCTCCTGTCGTTTTGGATGTCGGTGCTGATCCGCGCCTTTGCGTGGATCGCGCTTCTGCAACCGCGCGGTCTCGTGAACAGCACGTTGCTCGGGCTCGGCGTCATCGACCAGCCGCTGGCGCTGGTGCGCAACGAACTCGGCGTGATCATCGGCATGGTCCACTACATGCTGCCCTACGCCGTCCTGCCGTTGCTCGCCAACATGCAGGGCGTGAACCCGGCCCTGGTGCCCGCTGCAAGGGGCCTCGGCGCCTCGCCGCGGGCGGCGTTCCTGCGGGTGTTCCTGCCGCTGACCGCGCCCGGAATCTTCGCCGCCAGCGTGCTCGTGTTCATCTTCTCGCTCGGCTTCTTCGTGACGCCGGCGATCCTCGGCGGCGGCCGGACGGTGATGGTCGCCGAGTACATCAGCCTCCAGGTGGTCGAGACCCTGAATTGGGGCCTCGGCACCATGATCGCCTCGAGCCTGCTCGTGTCGGTCCTGCTGATGGTCGTGGTGGCGGCACGCTTCGTCGACATGCGGCGCATGTTCGGCGCCGGCGCATGAGCGAGCTCCGGCCGTCCTTCGGCTTCGTCCTGGCCGTCGGCCTCGCCTGGCTGGTGCTGGCCTACCTGGTCCTGCCCTTGTTCGTCGTGGTGCCGGTCTCCTTCACCCCGCACCGCTACCTGTCCTTCCCCGACACCGAATGGTCGCTGCGGCACTACCAAGAACTGCTGATCGACCGCACCTGGCTCACCAGGATCGGACACGCCGGCCACCCCCGCGAGCTCCCCGAGGTCACCGAGCTCGATCCTAAGCGCTTGCCCTTACCCATGGGCCGCGATGAAGGTCCCCGCGACGGCGTCTACCTCGTGGACGACAAGGCCGTCTCCCTCGTGCACGCCGAGCTGCGCTACCGCGAGCACAACTTCGAGCTCGTGGACCTCGGCTCGAAGAACGGGACCTCGGTGAACGGCACCCCGCTTTCCCCC
>JBJHBG010000070.1:0-26713 GCA_050485385.1 Geminicoccaceae bacterium
AACTTTGCCGACCAGGAATATTTTACCTACAACCTGGGCGCAGGTTTGCGTTTTTACGCCATCGATTGGATTGCCTTCGATTTGAGTATGCGCAATCACAGTTTCAGCCACGAACTGCTCGGCGAAGAGAAAACTGTGAACAACCTGGAAGCGCGCTTTGGCCTGACTTTCTTCTTCTGATTTAGGAGCGACTTATGTTGACAAAAATTCGTTATTTGCTGGCCGCCGTTTGCCTGATAGCCGGTGCAGCCCACGCCACCCCGGCCCCCGACTTCACCCTTAAAAGCAGCGGCGGCGAAAACCTGCGTCTGGCCGAGCAACGCGGCGAACGCCGTGGCCAAGCCCTGTTCGGTCGCACCGATCGGGGCGGCGTTCGGGCTCGGCGTCGGGGCCAGAAGGGTAAGGAGCTGCATCATGACGCAGCCCCCTACTCAAGTCTCGTGCCAACCCCGGAATTCCGCGCCTCGTGACGACACATCCTGCCGGATCGTCGCGCCGGAGCCGGCAAGCCGTGCCGGTCGGTCCTGCCGATCCGGCAAAACTTGCCGATCAGGCGTCGCGGTGGACCTTCTCGCGGCGCTCGTGCCGCTCCTGCGCCTCGATGCAGAGGGTGGCGATGGGCCGCGCATCCAGCCGGCTCAAGCCGATCGGCTCGCCGGTTTCCTCGCAATAGCCGTAGGAACCGTCGTCGATCCGGTGCAGCGCCTGCTCGATCTTGGCGAGCAGCTTGCGCTCGCGGTCGCGCGTCCTGAGACTGAAGTTGCGCTGTACCTCGGCCGAGGCCCAGTCGCTGCTGTCGGCGAGGCGGGTATCCTCCTCCTTCAGCTCCTGCAGGGTCATGCCCGAGCCGCGGATGATCTCGTTGCGCCAGTCGATCAGCTTGCGCTTGAAGTAGGCGAGCTGCCGTTCGCTCATATAGGGTTCGTCGTCCGTCGGGCGATAGTCTTCGAGATCGTGCTTGGTCAACCGTCGATCCTCCCACGAACCGCCGCCGGCCGTAGCTGGGCCTAGCCGGGGCGCGAACCACGGCGCCCCACTTAACGGGGGGGCGCCTCGCTCGCAAGCGCGGAATCCCCAGATGGCGTACTCGGAGCCGGCTCCGTTCGCGCGCACGGCCAGCCCGCGCCGCAGCCGCGCCGGCGGCCCAAGCCTAGGCGGTCGATCCGCGCGTCCAGGCCGTCGACCAGGAGCAGTTTGCCCTCCAGCGCGGCGCCGATGCCGAGCAGATGCTTGATCGCCTCGATCGCCATCAGGGTACCGACCTGACCAGCCATCGGCCCCAGCACGCCGCCCACGGCGCACGTCGGAAGCGCCGCCGCATCCGGATCGTCGGGGAACAGGCAGCGAAAACAGGGGCTCGTCGGCTGCGCGAAGGGCATGAACAGCGCCAGCTGACCCTCGAAGCCCTGGACGGCGCCGCTGAGGAGCGGGATGCGCAGACCTGCCGCCGCCTCGGCCACGGTCTTGCGGGTGGCGAAGCTGTCCGAGCCGTCGAGGACGAGGTCGTGTCCGGCGAGCAGGGCTTGGGCGTTCGCCGGCGTCAGTCGGGTCCGAAGCGGGCGGACGTCCAGCCTCGGCGTGCGCGCGTGCAAGGCCCGCGCTGCGACCTCGACCTTCGCCGCGCCGAGATCGCCGGCCTCGAACAGCACCTGGCGATGCAGGTTGGTGAGCGCCACCCGGTCGTCGTCGATCAGCGTCAGCGCACCGATGCCGGCGGTGGCGAGGTACAGCGCCGCCGGGCAGCCGAGGCCACCGGCGCCGACCACGGCGAGGCGGGCCGCGCGCAGCCGTTCCTGGCCGATGCCGCCGACCTCGCGCAGCACGATTTGCCGCGCATAGCGTTCCAGTTCCTCGTCGTCGAACCGCTCGGTCAATCCTGCCTCCTGCTCGGCAAGCCTTGCCGGCTTGCCCCCTCCATGCGGCCGCGAAAGCCCCGGAGCCGGCCGGTTGGTCCGCAGTTTGCTGGTAGCGGCGCATGCAGCTCGATGGCACCCTCGCCTATGCCGGTCACTACCAGATGCCGGTGCCGCGACCCGAGGCCTCGCCGACCGGGGAGGCCAAGGCGTGGGATGGCGACGGCCTCGGCTTCAGCGATCTGCTCGACATCGTCAATCCGCTCCATCACCTGCCCGTCGTCAGCACCGCCTACCGGGCGGTCAGCGACGACGAACTCGGCGCCATCCCGCGGCTTCTGGGCGGCCTCCTGTACGGAGGACCTTTGGGCCTGCTGTTTGCCGGGATCAACCTCGTCGTCCAGGCGATCAGCGGTCGCGACGTCGGCGAGCACGTGACCGCGGCCTTTCTCGGCACGCCGAGCGAGACCCTCGGCGCCGAGGATCGCATGTTCGCCTGGTGGCCGGAGCCGCCGGGCGAGGCGTCGGCGAGCGACGTGCAGCGCGGCCGGACGGCCTATCGCCAGGTGGCACACTTCGCCCTCGATGCGCCTGGGCCGGATCGGCTCTCGCTGACCGCCTGATACGGTCGGCGGCAAAAGCTGCCGAGGTCTTTACGCGCCATTAACCCTGTCGGGGCAGAACGGTCCCTGCCGGCACGCGCCGCCGGCGGTCGATCGAGGTTCCGCCGATGGACGCCGACACCCAAGCCCAGCTCCACCGCCTTGCCGCCGGCCTCGCCAGCGCGCTGAGGCGTGATGCGCGAGCGCTGGAAGACCACGGCGCCGGGCCGGGTCGGGCCGATCTGGAGGGCCTCGCCAACAAGCTCGAAGCGCTCCTCGCCATCGTCGCGGCGCACCCCGACGACTTGGGCGTGCAGCGCACGTTGGTGATGGTGCTGAGCGAGGTCGAAGCCTTCCACGGCCGCGTCCGCCAGGCCCATGCAGCGACCAAGACGGCCTTGCGGGGTGTGGCGGAACGGCATGCCGCCGGCCGTGCCTATACCGACGCCCTACGCTACGGCGCTGCCGGAGACGCCGCATGAGCGTGCTGGACCTGGGCGGTCTCGCCCAAGCCTTCGGCGCGCTCGTTGCGGTGCTCGGCCTGCTCATGGTCTTGGCCTGGGTGCTCCGGCTGGTTCGGCAACGCACGACCGCGACCGGTACCGGTCGGCTGAGGGTGGCCGAAACGCTGGCGCTCGACCCCCGCCACCGCCTGCTGCGCGTGACCGACGGCGACCACGAGCACCTGCTGCTCCTGGGACCGGGCGGTTCGACCGTCGTGCGCAGCCAGCGACCGGCCTCGACCACGTCAGCCGGAGACGACGCATGAAGGCGCTCGCGTTCCTCGCGACCCTGCCGCTCGCGCTCGTCGCCTTCGGCGGCGACGCCCTTGCGCAGTCGGTCAGCATCGAGCTCGGCGGCGCCGAAGGCGGCAGCGTCACCGGTCAGATTTTCCGCATGATGGTGCTGGTGACGGTGCTGAGCCTCGCCCCCGGCATCCTGGTCATGGTCACCTCCTTCACCCGCATCGTCATCGTGCTGGCGTTCCTGCGCACTGCGTTGGGCCTCCAGACCACGCCGCCGAACTCGGTCCTGATCAGTCTCGCCCTGTTCCTCACCCTGTTCGTCATGATGCCGGTCTTCGAGCAGTCCTACGAGGACGGCATCCGCCCCCTGCTCGACGATGAGGTCGGCGAAATGGAGGGCCTGGAGCTGGCTGCGGCGCCGTTCCGCACCTTCATGCTGGAGCACGTCCGCGAGCGGGACCTGGCACTCTTCGTGGACCTCGCCGACGTCGGCCCGATCGACGGTCCCGAGGCCGTGCCGTTCCGCGTCCTGGTGCCGGCCTTCATGATCAGCGAGTTGCGCCGCGCCTTCGAGATCGGCTTTTTGATCTATCTGCCGTTCCTCATCATCGACATGGTGGTGGCCTCGATCCTCATGTCGATGGGCATGATGATGCTGCCGCCGGTGATGATCGCCCTCCCGTTCAAGTTGATATTCTTCGTCCTGGTCGACGGGTGGTACTTGGTTGTGGGGTCACTGGTGGAGAGCTTCATGCCCGCTGTGCCCCTGGTCCTCGGCGGCTAGAGCGCCCTGGGCCGCAGCCCCACCGCACGTTGGTCGGCTTCCCAAGCCTCTGGTGCGATGCAACAAGGACGGGGTGGCGCGCGGCCCACGATGTCGCGCGCTGCCGTCCCCCGGAGACGACGATTGACTCAGACCAACCACCTCTACGACGAGATCGCGATCGGCCAGGAGGCGTCGATCGGCCGGATCTGCACGGCCAACGACCTCATCGTGTTCGCGCATGCTTCCGGTAACCTCAACGCGATGCACATCCCCGAACTCGACGGTGACGGCGACGGCCAGCCGGAAGCGGTGGCGCCCAGCATGTGGGTCGGCTCGCTGTTCTCCGCGGTGCTCGGCAACGTCCTGCCCGGGGTCGGTACGCTCTATCGCAGCCAGAACCTCCGGTTTCACGATCGGGTGATGGTCGGCGACGAGATCACCGCGACGGTGAGGGTGCTCGCCAAGCTCGGCGACCGCGTGGTGGAACTCGCCTGCCGCTGCGAGACGCGGGACGGCCGCCTGATCGCCGACGGCGTGGCCCAAGTCCTCGCCCCCGAGCGCAAGGTCGTCCTGCCGCACCACCCCATTCCGGAACTCCTCGTGCAGCGCCACGTGCATTTCGACCGCCTGCTGCGGGCCTGCGCGAACGTACGGCCGCTGAGGACAGCCGTCGTCGTGCCCGAGGACGAAAACGCTCTCGGCGGCGCCCTGCTCGCCGCCCGGAGCGGGCTGATCGAGCCGATCCTGGTCGGCGCGCCACCGCGTATCCGCCAAGTGGCCGCCAGCCTCGGTGCCGACCTATCGCCGTACGAGATCGTCGACTGCGCCGATCACGAGACGGCCGCGGCGCGGAGCGTGGCGCTGGTCCACGAGGGCCGCGTCGGTGCCTTGATGAAGGGTCATCTGCACACCGACACGCTGCTACACCACGTCACCAAGCGCGAGGGGGGCTTGCGCACGGCGCGGCGCCTCAGCCACGTCTTCGCGATGGACGTGCCGGGGCTGCCGCATCCGCTGTTGGTGACCGACGCCGGCATCAACATAGCACCCGACCTCGACGCCAAGGTGGACATCGTGCAGAACGCCATCGACCTCGCCCGCGCGATCGGCATCGAGACGCCGAAGGTGGGCGTGCTCTCCGCCGTCGAGACGGTGAACTCCAAGATCCCCTCGACGATCGACGCCGCCGTCCTCTCCAAGATGGCCGAGCGCGGCCAGATCAAGGGTGGTATCGTCGACGGCCCCTTGGCGATGGACAACGCCATCGACGTGCGTGCAGCCCAGACCAAGGGCATCAACTCGCTGGTCGCCGGCCACGCCCAGGTGCTGGTGGCGCCCAACCTCGAGAGCGGCAACATGGTGGCGAAGGAGTTGACCTATCTGGCGCACGCCGAGGGCGCCGGGCTCGTGCTCGGCGCACGGGTGCCGGTGATGCTGACCAGTCGCGCCGACGACGACAAGGCGCGGCTGGTCTCTTGCGCGCTCGCCCAACTGTTCGACGTGTGGAAGGCAACCGGCAGCTCCCCCGTCGCCGGGTAGAAGGCCAAAAAAACCGGAGGGTTCTCTCTCCACTCCTCAGCTGCGGTGTCGGCGCGGCTCGGTGCGCTTGACGAATTCCGGTGGGCGCTTGGCGACCCAGCGGGCGAAGCGGGCGATCTCGGGGTGGCGGTGCCAGCTCCGGGGCTCGGCCCAGTCGGTGGCCAGCGCCCGCTCGTCGAGCGTACTGTGCAGCTTGGCGTGACAGATGCGGTGCAGCCAGACGGTCGTGCGGCCGCCTGCGGATCTCGGCACCAGATGATGCTTGTTCACGCTCGGCCCCGGCACCATGGGCCGACCGCAGAGCGGACAGGGACCGAGCGTATCCTCAGCTGCCACGCCAGTCTTCGACCCGGCCCGTGCCGATCTCCGCCATCTCGAAGGGCGTGGTCTGGTACATCTCGTTGATCCAGTTGCCGAACAAGAGGTGCGCGTAGGCCCGCCAGCGGTTGACCGGCGGCCGGCTCGGCTCGTCGCCGGGGTAGTAGTTGAGCGGCACCTCGACGTCGTCGCGGCTCTCCTTGTCCCGTTTGTACTCCTCGTCGAGCGTGCCCGTGTCGTATTCGAGATGGTTGAACATGAAGAGCTGGCGGTGCGCGCGGTCCTCCATCAGGCAGAGACCGGCCACCGGCGAGGTGGCGAGGACCTCGAGCCCGGGCGTGGCCGGCAAGTCGGCCGCGCGCACCTCGGTGTGACGCGACACCGGCACCAGGAACTCGTCGTCGAAGCCGCGCAGGAGCGACGAGCGCGCACCGTTCTTGGCGGTGACGCGGTGCCAGAAGATGCCGAAGCGCTTCGTCGGCAGCACATGCTTCGGCACGCGATGGAAATGAAACAGAGCCGCCTGCGCCCCCCAACAGATGTTGAAGGTCGAGTGCACGTGCGTTTGCGTCCAGTCGTAAATGGCCGCCAGTTCCGGCCAGTACTTCACGTCCTCGAAGGCCATCAGTTCGACCGGAGCGCCCGTGACGATCAGGCCGTCGAACTTGTCGTCCTTGACCTCGTCCCAGGTGACGTAGAAGCGCTCCAGGTGGCTCGGAGCGACGTTGGCCGGCTGGTAGCTGGCGGTGGTGAGCAGCACCAGCTCGATCTGCAAGGGCGTCGCGCCCAAGAGCCGCGCGAGCTGGGTCTCGGTCCGCACCTTGTTCGGCATGAGGTTGAGCAGGGCGATCCGCATCGGCCGGATGTCCTGACGTGCGGCCGCGTGCTCGTCGATCAGCTGCACGCCCTCGGACGCGAGCTGTTGGAACGCCGGCAAGTCGCTCGGCAGCTTGATCGGCATCGTCGTCCTTCACGGTAACGGGCCGGCTGAGGGCCGGACCTCGCGAGGTAGAAACCGGCCGCCTTGGTGTCAAGCTTACCGCTCGGGCGGCAGATCAGCCTTCGCGACAGACGTGATCGTGGTCGGCGGCGTAGAGGCGGCTGTCGGTGAAGGCCGCATCGCCGAGGACGGGGCCGATCAGGATCAGCGCGGTGCGGGTGATGCCGCTCGCCTTCACCTTGGCGCGGATGGTGGCCAGCGTGCCATGCAGGAACGTCTCGTCCGGCCAGCCGACGCGGTAGGCGACGACGACCGGACAGTCCGGGCCGTAGTGCGGCTCGGTCGACCGGATCACGGCGGCGAGGTTGTTGATCGAGAGGTGGACCGCGAGCGTGGCGCGCGTGCGGGCGAAGGCTTCGAGAGTCTCGCCCGGCGGCATCGCCGAGGCGCGCACGGCGGTGCGCGTCAGCACCACCGACTGGGCCACGTCGGGCAGCGTCAGCTCGCGCTTGAGCGCCGCGGCAGCGGCGGCGAAGGCCGGCACCCCCGGTACCACCGCATAGGCGATGCCGCGTTCGTCCAGCCGGCGCATCTGCTCGGCGATGGCACCGTAGAGCGAGGGATCGCCCGAATGGACGCGGGCGACGTCGAGGCCCGCCGCGTCGGCCTCGGCCATGCGGTCGACGATCAAGTCGAGGGTCAGGCTCGCGGTGTCGACCACCACGGCGTCGGAACGGGCTTCGGCCAGCAATGCCCGCGGCACCAGCGAGCCGGCATAGAGGATGACCGGGCAGCGCTGGATCAGCCTGAGACCGCGGACGGTGACGAGATCGGGGGCGCCGGGGCCGGCGCCGACGAAGTGCACGGTCATGGCGAAGCGTAGCCTCTTGGGGTGAAGACGCGGGGGTGGTCGTAGGCGACGTGCCAAAGCCGGGTCTGGCTGCTGCCGACGAGCACTACCGTCAGCATGTCGACCGCATCGGCCGTCACCGCCGCCAGCGGTAGGACGCGGAGCGCCTCGTCCGCGCGGCCGACCTGGCGGGCGAGGACGCAGGGCGTCGCCTGCGGCCGCTCGGCGCGCAGGATGGCAAGCGCCTGCTCGAAGCCCGCGCGGCGGGCCTTGGAGACCGGATTGTAGAGGGCGACGACGAAGTCGCCCGTGGCCGCTGCCCGCAGGCGTCGCTCGATCACCGGCCAGGGCGTCATCAGGTCCGAAAGCGAGATGGCGCAGAAATCGTGGCCGAGCGGAGCGCCGATGCGAGCCGCGGCCAGATGCATGGCACTGACGCCGGGGAGCGTCTCGATCGGCAGGTGGTGGAAGGCGGGCGTGGCGGCGGCGATCTCCTCCACCAGCGCCGCCATGGCATAGACGCCGACATCGCCCGAGCCGACCAGACCGACGGTGGCGCCGCCCGCCGCGAGGTCGAGGGCGAAGCGGCAGCGCTCGGCCTCCTGGCCGAGGGCAAAACCGTGGCGGGTGGCCCCGAGGGTCGGCTCCAGGAGGTCGAGATAGCCTTGGAAGCCCACGATGTCGGTGCAGCGGCGGAGAGCCCTGTCGGCCGCGCGCGTGCGCTGGTCGCGCGCGCCGGGGCCGAGGCTGATCAGCACCAGGCGGCCGGCGGGACGGCCGATGCGGGCGGCGTCGAGCGGCCTCGTGGCCTGGGCGACGGCGCAGGTGGCGCGGCGGCTCTTGCGCTTGGCGACGACCAGCCAGCCGGAGCGCCCGACGGCGGCAAGCGCCGCACCTTCGGCGACGCCGTGGCAGCCGACCTCGCGGAACACGACCTCGGAGGGCGACGTCAGCCGGGGTGTTTCGGCCTCCAGGGTCGCGGCATCGAAGAAGCGTGCGGGTACGCTCAGCCGCTCGGCGAGGGCGAGCACCGCCGGCTCGTCGCTCTTGAGGTCGAGCGAACCCACGAGCGCCACGGCCTCGGTGGCGAGGCCGGCCTCGGCCAGCGTTGCGAGTGCCAGTTCCGCCAGCTCCGCCGCGTCGGTGCCGCGCTCGCAGCCGACGCCGAGCGCCAGGACTTGCGGGTGCAGCCGGACCGGGGGCGTGGCCGACGGCCCGACGCCGACGGCGATCTCGACCGGGCCGTCGCCGCGGATCGGATCGAGCCAGGGCGCCGGCACGAGCGCATCGTCGACGCCGACGCGCTCGCCGTTGCGGAGCTTTGCCATGACACGGCGAAGGTCGCTCGTGGCGGCGAGGCGCCACCCCGGCGGCGGTGCGTCGAGCGCCACGCCGTGGCTGGTGTCGCTCGCCGTGGTGAGGGCGGCATGGCCGCCGGTGAGGGCGGCGACGCGGCAGGCGAGGTCGTTGGCGCCTCGATGGCCGCCCAGCAGCGGCACCACCGAGCCACCGTCGGCGGCAACGGCCACGACCGGCGGTTCGTCGCCCTTGTCGGCGAGCAGGGGGGCGAGACAGCGGACGAGGATGCCCGCAGCGCAGACGCCGACGATGGGCCGGCCGTCTCGAAAGAGCGCGCGCAGATGCTCGGCAGCACCGTCGACCGGACTGGCGGCGTGCGCGGCGACCGCCAAGGGCGCGTGCAACTCGGCGCCGCCGAGGCCGGCGGCGATGGCCTCGGCCGTGGCGAGGCCGGCGCGGCCGAGCACGACGACGGCCGGTTCAGCCACGCGCACCGCCCAGCCCCCGCGTGAGGACTAGCGCGAAATAGGGTGCGCCGTCGCCCCCGAAGCCGGCGAGCGGATGCAGCTCCTGGGCCTCGGTCGTCGCCTGGAGGACGAGGACGGCGCCGTCGAGCAGTCCGAGCTCGTCCAGGAGCCCCCGCACCAGACCGACGTGGCGGCCCACCTTGATGATCGCCGCGGCGTCGAGCATGGCCAGATGGCGGCGCAGCCCGGCCATCCCCATCGTCGCCGGCAGCACGGCGAACGCCTCGTCGCCGCGCGCGATCGGCCACGGCACCGCGGCCGCCGCCGCGAGCGGCGAGGCGATGCCCGGCACCACCTCCACCGGGACGTCGCCGAGCCGGTCGAGCAGGTAGAGGAACGTGCCGAAGAGCAGGGGATCGCCCTCGCAGAGCACGGCGACGGTGCGCCCGGCCGCCAACGCCGTGCGGACGTCGCTCGCGAGCGTGTCGTAAGCGGCGTCCACGGCGCGTCGATCCGGTGTCATGTCCAGGTCGACCGCGCGCTCGGCGCAGTCCGGGGCGAGGTGGGGCGCCATGGTCGCGCGGGCGCGGGACGGGCGCCCCTTGGCGTGGACGTGGACGACGAGGTCGGCCGCCCGCACGAGCCGCACGGCCTTGAGCGTCACCAACTCCGGGTCGCCGGGGCCGGTGCCGATACCGAGCAGCCGGCCGGTCACGGCTTGCGGGCTTCGAGCTGGAGGACGGGCAGGCTCGGCCGCCACGTCGACTTCTCGCCGAGCGGCGCCAGCGTCTCGCGGTGGAAGCGCACGAGCCGGCCGCCGAGCCGTTCCGCCGCCGCCGCCAGCGTCGCCTGACCCTCGAGCGTGACGGCCTGGGCGACGAGGCGGCCGCCGGGCTTGAGCCTCGCCCACGCGGCGTCGAGCAGCGCCGCGTCGTGGCAGCCGCCGCCGACGAACACGGCGTCCGGGTCGTCCAACTCGTCGAACACGTCGGGCGCGTCGGCGATGACCACCTGCACCTCCGGCGTGCCGAAACGGTCGGCGTTCTTCTGGATCAGGGCGGCGCGGCCGAAGTCGCGCTCGATGGCGCTGACTTGGCCGGTGCCGGCCGCGCGCAGCCAGGTGACGGCAACCCCGCCGCAACCGGCGCCGACGTCCCAGAGGTGCTGGCCGGGGAGCGGGTTGAGGGCGAACACGGCATGCGTGCGGGCGTGCGCCTTGGAGAGCTGGCCGTCGCTGGCGAACGCTTCGTCGTCGATGGCGAAGCCGGCGATGGCGTGGCCGCCCGCGTCGGGCCGGCAGACGATGGCGACGGTATCGAGTTCGGTGACCGTCGGATCGGTCCAGTCACAGGCCGGCCCCTCGGCGACGATCTCGTCGCTGGCGCCGAGCCGGGAGAGCCGCCAGAGCGTGCTCGCCCCCCAGCCGTGGTCGCGCAGGCTCTGGGCGATGGCGCAGGCGGAGCTTTTGGCGTCGGTCAGCAGCAGGAGCTTCTTTGCGGGCGCCAGCTCGCGCAGCAGACGGCTCGCCGGGCGGCCGTGCAGGCTGAGGCAACTCACCTCCTCGCGCGACCAGCCGAGCCGCGCGCAGGCGAGCGCGAAGGCCGAGGGGTGGGGATGGACGGCGACCCGGTCGCGGCCGTAGCGCTCGATCAGGCGGCGGGCCACGCCGTGGTCGAGCGGATCGCCCGACGAGAGGACCACCACCCGCTGCTCCAGGCGGGCATCGATCTCCATGAAGGTGGCGTGCAGCGGACGCTGCCAGGCGAGCTTCTCCGCGCCGTGATCGGCAACGAAGCCCAGATGGCGCACGCCGCCGACGATGACCTCGGCGCCGTCGAGGAGGCGGCGCACCTCGGGGCTGAGCCCACCGGTGCCGTCGGCGCCGATACCGATGACGTCGACGCTCACGGCTGCGTCTCCCCGTCGCGGGCAAGCGCGGCAAGCGCATTGACGGCTGCCGCCGCCATGGCGCTGCCGCCGCGGCGACCGTGCAGCGTGAGGAAGGGAGCCGGCGCGGCGGCGGCGAGGGCCGCCTTGCTCTCCACGGCGCCGACGAAGCCGACGGGCAGGCCGAGGATGGCGGCGGGGCGACAGGTGCCGTCGCGGCAGCGCTCCAGCAGGCGGAAGAGCGCGGTCGGCGCGTTGCCGATGGCGACGACGGCGCCGTCGAGGCTCGCTCCCGCCGCGTCGATGGCCGCTGCCGAGCGCGTCGTCACGCCGCCGCCGTCGGCCACCAGATCGAGGGTGCAGCGGAGCGGGTTGCCCGCTGGCAAGCCCGCCTCGAGGATGCCGTGGAGGAGCATGCGGCAATCCGCGACCACGGGCGCGCCCAGGCGGAGTGCCGTCGTCGCCCTGTCCACGAAATCCGCCGAGCAGGCGAGGTCCCGGGCGATGTCGGGCATGCCGCAGGCGTGGATCATGCGCACCGCCACCGGCCGCAGGGCGCGCGGCACGGTGGTCCAGTCCGTCTCGGCCTCGACGATGGCGAACGATCGGCGGTAGATCGCCGCCGGGTCCTCGAGATAGGGGGCGGCATGGCGGCTCGGCGCTGGCGTGGTCATGGCGCATGGGTAGGCCGAACCGCTGCCGCGACCAAGGGGTATCCGCGCCCGTTGCCGCCAGCCGAGGAGTGCCGTGCTCGTTCTGCCCCTGGAGTCCGCGTTGGCGCTCGTCGTGATCGCGATGGCCGTCGACGCTCTGACCGGTGAGCCGTCGTGGCTCTATCGCTCCGTGCCCCATCCGGTGGTGGCGTTGGGACGTCTGATCGCACGCCTGGAAGCGCGCCTCTGGGCGGCGGCGGACCCGCCCGCGGCGAAGCGCCGCGCCGGCATCGTCCTCGTCGCCTTGACGGTGTCGGCCGCGGCGATCGTGGGCGGTGGGCTCGGGGCACTGGCCGGTCTTCGATGGCCGTGGCTCCTCGTGGTGGGTGTGCTGTGCAGCACGCTCGTCGCCCAGCGAAGCCTCGCCGAGCACGTGCTGGCCGTGGCCCACGGCCTCGCGGCCGAGCTCGACCAGGGCCGCCGCGCCGTGGCGCGCATCGTCGGCCGCGATCCCGAGCAGCTCGACGAGGCCGCCGTTGCCCGTGCGGCGATCGAATCGACCGCGGAGAACCACGCGGACGGAGTGGTGGCCCCGCTGTTTTGGCTCGTCCTCCTGGGACCGCTCGGGCTCTGCGCCTACAAGGCCATCAACACGCTCGATTCCATGGTGGGCCATCGGTCGGAGCGGTACCGGGACTTCGGCTGGGCGGCGGCCCGCCTGGACGATGTGGCGAACCTACCGGCGGCGCGGCTGACCGCGGTCCTGCTGCTGCTCGCAGCCGGCCGGCCGGGACTCTGGCGCGCGGTCGTGCGGGAGGCCCCCAAGCACCGCTCGCCGAATGCCGGCTGGCCCGAGGCGGCGATGGCGCTCGTCCTCGGCCTCCGGCTCGCCGGGCCCCGCATCTACGCCAGCGGCCGGGTGGACGATCCGTGGATCGGCATCGGCCGGACCGATCCCGGCCCGTCCGAGGTGCACGCGGCGGTGCGCCTCGTCTGGCGGGCCTGGGCGTTGGTGCTGGGCCTCGCCATTCTCGGCTGGATCACGGTTTTCTTGCTCTCCCGGCCTTGAGCCGCGCGGATCTCTGGCCTAACACCAACGCGGCCGAACGATCACTGCCGCGTCGACGGCAGGCGGCCTTCGAGGGAGGCAAGTCGATGCAGCCGCTGGCGGCCCGAACCGGGCGCATCCATGCGCGCTATCTGGTGGAGACCGCGGACGATCCGCGCCGCGCGGTCGAGGCCATGGCGGGCGAGCAGTCGAGCGGAACCTTCGTCGCCGTGCCCGGCGAGACCCCGGAGCTCAAGGCCCGCTACGGTGCCCGGATCGAGGCCCTCGCGGTGGTCGAGGACGTCACCGAACCGAGTCTGCCCGGCGCGAAGGCGGGTCCGGTCTATCGCCGTTGCCTCGTCGACCTCTCCTGGCCCTTGGAGAACCTCGGGCCGTCCCTGCCGAACCTCGTCGCCACCGTGGCCGGCAATCTGTTCGAGCTGCACGCCTTCTCCGGCCTGCGCCTCCTGGATCTCGACCTGCCCGACGCCTTCGCCGACGCCTATCCCGGCCCCGCCTTCGGCATCGCGGGCACGCGCCGGCTGGCGGGTGTGGCGGACGGCCCCTTGATCGGCACCATCGTCAAGCCGAGCGTGGGCCTCTCGCCCGACGCCACGGCCGAATTGGTCGACACACTCTGCCGCGGTGGCATCGACTTCGTGAAGGACGACGAGCTGCAGGCCGATGGGCCGCACTGTCCGTTCGAGGCGCGGGTGCGGGCGGTCATGGCCGTAGTCGACCGCCATGCCGACGCGAGCGGCAAGAAGGTCATGGTCGCCTTCAACCTGACGGGCGATCTCGACCAGATGCGCCGTCGTCACGATCTCGTCGCCGCGCTCGGCGGCACCTGCGTGATGGCGAGCCTCAATGCCGTGGGGCTCGTCGGCATGATCGAGCTGCGCCGCCATGCCGCTCTGCCGATCCACGCCCACCGCAACGGCTGGGGAGCACTCTCCCGCCACCCGCTGCTGGGCTTCTCCTATCCGGCGTGGTCGAAGATCTGGCGGCTCGCCGGCGCGGACCACATGCACGTCAACGGCCTGCGCAACAAGTTCGCGGAGGAGGACGCCAGCGTGATCGAGGCGGCCCGGAGCCTCCTCCAGCCGATGTTCGAGGCGAAGGCCTGCGTGGCGATGCCGGTCTTCAGCTCGGGTCAGTCGGCGCTCCAGGCAGTCGACACTTACCGTGCCCTCGGCTCGACCGACCTGATCTTTGCCGCCGGCGGCGGGATCATGGCGCATCCCTTGGGCATCGAGGCGGGCGTGAAGAGCCTGCGCCAAGCGTGGCAGGCGGCGGCGGCCGGGCTCGAGCTCGAGACGGCCGCGAACGAGCACGCGGAGCTGAGGGCCGCACTCGGGGCGTACGCCCGATGAGTGCGCTGCCCGAAGGCCGCCTCGTGGCCTTTTACGGCGACGACTTCACCGGCTCGTCCGCCGTGATGGAGGTGCTCACCTTCGCCGGCGTGCCGACGGTGCTCTTTCTCGGCCTGCCGACGCCGGACCTGCTGGCCCGCTTCGCTCATCTGCCCGGCCTCGGCATCGCCGGCGTGGCGCGGGCGAAGAGCCCGAGCTGGATGGACGAGCACCTGCCGCCGGTGTTCGAAGCGCTCGCCGCCGAGGGTGCAGCCCTCACCCACTACAAGGTCTGCTCGACCTTCGATTCGGCGCCGCATGTCGGCTCCATCGGCAAGGCTGCCGACCTTGCGACCCCGATCCTCGGCGGAGCGTGGCATCCCCTGCTGGTGGCGGCCCCGGCAATCCATCGCTATCAGCTGTTCGGCAACCTCTTCGCCGCGGTCGACGGCGTCGGTTATCGGCTCGACCGTCATCCGACCATGTCGCGCCACCCCGTCACGCCGATGCGCGAGGCCGACGTCCGCCGCCATCTGCGCGACCAGACCGAGCGCCGCATCGGCCTCGTCGACCTGCTCGACCTCCGCGCCGATCCCGCTACGGCCCTCGACCGCGAACTCGCACGGGGTGCCGAGATCGTGGCCCTCGACGTCATCGACGAGGACAGCCTTGCCGCCGCCGGACGGCTGATCTGGGAGCGCCGCGGCGAGCGGCTGTTCGCCCTTGGCTCGCAAGGCATCGAATACGCGCTGGTGGCGCATTGGCAGCGCGCGGGCCTGCTCGGCCCCCCGCCCGAGCGCCGCACCGCCACCGCGGCCAAGACAGCGGCCGTCTCCGGCAGTTGCTCGCCGGTGACGGCCGGGCAGATCGAGCAGGCGGACCGCGACGGGTTCGGGTTGATCCGCCTCGACGTGCGGGCCGCCGTCGACGCCGCCGCCTGGCCGCAGGCGCTGGGCCAAGCCGGCGACGCGGCCCTGGCGATGCTCGAAGCCGGCGGCCGGCCGCTGGTGTTTACCGCCATGGGTCCCGACGATCAGGCCGTGGCGGCACTGGGCGCCGTCGTCGCCGCCGCCGGGCTCGACATCGGCGAGGTCAACGAGCGCATCGGCCGCGGCCTCGGCGCGATCCTGGCGCGGCTGGTGCGGGAGGGTGGCGTCGGGCGCGTGGCGGTGGCCGGCGGCGACAGCTCGGGCTTCGCGCTCGACGAGTTGGGCGTGCGGGCGCTGGAGGCCCAGGTGGAGCTGGCACCGGCCTGCGCCTTGTCCCGCGCCCACGCCGAAAAAGCCCCCATCGACGGGCTGGAGGTGGCGCTGAAGGGCGGGCAGATGGGCCCGCTCGGGTATTTCCGCGCGGTTGCCGACGGGCGGCCGGCATGAAGGGGAGGTCCGAATGACGAAGATCGCGCTTTTGGGCGCCGGCGGCAAGATGGGGCTCAGGCTCGCGACCAACCTGAAGGGCTCGCGCTTCACGGTGGATCACGTCGAGATCGGCGAGGCCGGGCGCGCGCGGCTGAAGGAGGCACTGGGCGTCGACTGCGTCGATCAGGCAACCGCACTGGCGGATGCCGACATCGTGCTGATGGCGGTGCCGGACGCGCTGATCGGCAAGATCGCGCACACCTTCGTCGGCCAGCTCAAGCCCGGCTGTGCCGTGATCATGCTCGATGCGGCGGCGCCGCACGCGGGGGAGATGCCCGAGCGGGCCGACGTCACCTACTTCGTCACCCACCCCTGTCACCCGCCGCTCTTCAAGTGGGAAAAGACGGCCGAGGCGCAGAAGGACTATTTCGGCGGCGTGGCGGCGGGCCAGGCCATCGTCTCGGCCCTGATGCAGGGGCCGGAGGCGCACTTCGCGCTCTGCGAGGAGGTGGCGAAGATCATCTACCAGCCGGTGATCCGCAGCCACCGCACCACGGTCGAGGGCATGGCGCTCTTGGAGCCGGCGCTCTCCGAGACCATCGGCGCCACCCTGGTGACGGCCTTGCGCGAGGCGACCGACGCGGTGGTCGCCAAGGGCGTGCCGAAGGAAGCGGCGATGGACTTCATGCTCGGCCATCTCGGCATCGAACTCGCCATCCTGTTCGAGGAGTTCCCCGGCCAGTTCTCCGACGGCGCCAAGCTCGCCATCGCCCAGGCGAAGCCGAAGCTCTTGCAGGACGACTGGCTCCGCGTGCTGGAGCCCGACGAGGTCAAGGCCAGCGTCCGCGCCATCTGCAACGGTTGAGGTGCGACCCATGACCCCGTCGTTCAAGGACATGGTCGCCAAGCGGGGGCTGAAGCTCGGCCACTACGTCGGCGAGTTCACCACGCCCGGCATCGGTTACGTGCTGAAGGAGGCGGGCTGCGACTTCGCCTGGCTGGACATGGAGCACAGCGGCAACTCGTTCGAGACGGTGCACCGCACGCTCCGCTACTTCGAGGCGGCGGGCTTGCCGGCCATGGTGCGCATCCCGTCCGGCACCTACGACCATGTCGCCCGCGCCCTCGACGTCGGCGCCGAGGCCATCGTCGTGCCGATGGTGGGCTCGGCCGACGTGGCGGCCCAGGTCGTCCACCACATGAAGTACACGCCCAAGGGTGGTCGCGGCGTTGCCCTCGGCCTCGCCAACGACCGCTACCGCAGCGGCCCGGTGGTCGAGGCCCTGGCCGACGCCAATGCCCGCACCGCCTTCGTCGCCCTGATCGAGACCCGGTCGGGCATCGAGAACGTCGACGCCATCGCGGCGACGCCGGGCGTCGACGTTCTCTGGGTCGGCCATTTCGATCTCACCTGCGACATGGGCATTCCCGGCCAGTTCGAGCACCCGGAGTACCTCGCGGCGCTGAAGCGCGTGACGAAGGCCGGCAAGCGGCACGGCAAACCGATCGGCCGCCTCGTGGGCGACGTGGCGAGCGGTGTCGCGCTCGCCGAGGACGGCTGGGACATGATCATCTATGGCGGCGACGTGTGGCTGTTGCAGGCCGCCGTGCGCGACGGCGTCGACCGCATCCGCGCCGCTGTCGCCCCCGGCCGCAAGGCGGCCAAACCCAAGAGCAAGAGCAAGAAAGGAAAGGCCTGACGATGGCGAGCTTCGAGGTGGCGCTGAGCGGGGACTTCCGCAAAGCCGACGGCAGCATGGCCTATCCCGACTTCGACCTCGGGCCGTTGGAGCGCGAGCCGAACCTGAACCTGCGCTGGGTCGATCCGGTCGAGGGCGTGATGCCGGCCGCCGGTCTCGAGGACGTCGACGCGCTGATCCTGCTGGGTGCCCGCTTCGCGCCGTCGAGCGTGCCGCAGAGCGGCCGGCTCGCGGTCGTCGCCCGCTTCGGCGTCGGCTACGACACGGTCGACGTGCCCGCCTGCAATGCCCACGACGTGGCGCTGGTGACCACGCCCGACGGCGTGCGCCGGCCGGTGGCGGTGGCGATCCTCACCTTCGTGTTGGCCCTTGCCGGCCGCCTCATGGTCAAGGACCAGCTCGTCCGCCGCGGCCCCGAGGGCTGGGCCGAGCGCAGCCTGCACATGGGCACGGGGCTGATCGGCCGCACCTTCGGCCAGCTCGGCATGGGCAGCATCGGCGCCGAGGCGTTCCGCATGGCGGCTCCCTTCGGCATGCGCTTCGTCGCCCACGACCCCTATGCCGATCCGGCCGCAGCACAGGAACTCGGCGTCGAACTGGTCGACCTAGAGACCCTGTTCCGCGAGAGCGACTTCCTCTCGGTCAGCGTGCCCTTGAGCGAGGCGACGCACCACCTCGTCAATGCCGAGCGCCTCGCGCAGATGAAGCCCACGGCCTATCTGATCAACACGGCGCGCGGTCCGGTGGTGGATCAGGATGCGCTCTACGAAGCCCTGACGGCGAAGCGGATCGCCGGGGCCGGGCTCGACGTGTTCCGCGAGGAGCCGACGGCGCTTGGTGAGCCCATCACCACCCTCGACAACGTGATCCTGGCGCCGCACGCGCTCTGTTGGACCGACCAGTGCTTCGCCGGCATCGGTGCTGCCGACGTGGCGGCGGTGCTCGCCGTCAAGCGCGGCGAGATCCCGCGCGGCATCGTCAACCGCGAGATCGTCGACGCCGCCGGCTGGCAGGCCAAGCTGGAGCGCTACCGTCAGCGCGCCTGACACAGGGGATTGCCAGGAGACCATCTTCCGGTCGATGATGCGTCACCTCGGAACACCGCACGGCGGCACCGGCGATGGCAGCTCGTGGAACGGGTTCGACGGGACGTTCGGCGCTGCGGATACCGGGGCGGAGCGTGCATGCGGCCGAACAGGAGCGCCAGTTCCGCGAGATGCTGGAATTTTGTCCGGCGGGGCTGCTGATCGTCGACGAGGACGGTCGCCTGCTGTTCCACAACGCCGCGCTGCGTGAAATGCTCGGCTACGAGCGTGACGAGATCGAGGGCATCGACACCCGTCTGTTCTGGCACGACCTCGAGCATCGGCGTGCCAACCTCGCCGTACTGCGCCGGCATGGTGGCCAACTCCTGAACGAGCCGGTGATCTGGAAGACCAAGAAAGGCCAGCTCCGCCACCTGCTCCTGTCCTATGTCCAGGTGGCCTATCGTGGCGGCCGCGTGGGTTTCGTCGGCGGCAAGCGCGTCGTCTGGGTCTACGACGTGACCGCCCTGGTCCAGCGTGCGGCGGAACTCGTGCAGCAGGAACGGCAGCTGCGCGACCTCGTCGAGCATTGCCCCGCCGGGCTTGTCGCGGTCGACGATGCGGGGCGCCTCCTGGTCCACAACTGGCGGCTGCGCGACATGCTCGGCTACGACGAGGCGGAACTGCACCTGTGCGACACGCGCCGCTTCTGGGTCGACCTCGACCATCGAGACCGCCTGCTGGAGTGCGTTCGAGCCCAGGGTGGGCCGCTGCTGAACGAGGAGGTGGTCTGGCGGACCAAGCAGGGCCGGTCGCTCCATCTGCTCCTGTCCTTCGTCCAGGTCGGTTATCACGGGGGGCATGTCGGCCTCGCTGGTGCCAAGCGGCTGGGCTGGGTCTACGACATCACGCCGCTGCGGCAGGCCGAAGCCGCGCGCATCGTCACCGAGCGACGCCTAGCCGAGGCGATCGAGAGCATCTCGGAAGGCTTTGCCTGCTACGACGCCGACGACCGGCTGGTGGTGTGCAACTCCTGCTACCGCGAGATGCTCTATCCAGGCACTGCCGTGGACTTCGCCGCCGGTACCAGTTTCGAGAGCATCGTCAGGCGTGCCGTGGCCGGCGGCTACGTCGCCGACGCGATCGGTTGCGAGGAGGACTGGGTGCGCGAGCGCTTGGCCCGTCATCGCGACCCCGGCGAGCCGCAGGTGCAGCGCCGGAGCAATGGCCGCTGGGTGATGGTGAGCGAGCGGCGCACCGAGGACGGCGGCACGGTCGCCGTCTATTCCGACATCACCGAGCTGAAGCGGCGCGAGGCGGACCTCACCGAAAAGACCACCGTGCTGGAGGCGCTGTCGACCAAGCTCGCCAAGTACCTGGCGCCGCAGGTCTACCAGTCGATCTTCACCGGCCAGCAGGACGTCGAGATCGCCAGCCAGCGCAAGAAGCTCACCATCTGCTTTACCGACGTGGCTGGTTTCACCGAGATCACCGACAAGATGGAATCGGAGGACCTGACGCAAATCCTCAACCACTATCTGACGGAGATGTCGCGGATCGCGCTGGCGCACGGTGCGACCATCGACAAGTACGTGGGCGATGCCATCGTCCTGTTCTTCGGCGACCCCGAAAGCCGCGGCGTCAAGGAGGACGCGCTCGCCTGCGTGCGCATGGCGCTCGCGATGCAGGCGCGCATGGCGGAGTTCGCCAGACACTGGCGCGACATGGGGATCGAAACGCCGCTCCGCTGCCGGATCGGCATTCACACCGGCTACTGCACCGTCGGCAACTTCGGCAGCGAGGACCGGATGGACTACACCATCGTCGGCGGAGCGGTGAATCTCGCCTCGCGGCTGGAGCGCGAGGCCCCGCCGGGCGGCGTGCTCGTCTCCTACGAGACCTACGCTCACGTGAAGGACGAGGTGGTCTGCGAGGAGCGTGGCGAGGTCCGCGTCAGGGGCATCGCCTATCCGGTTGCGACCTATCGCGTGCAAGGGCTGCGCGACGAGGTGTCGGCCGACGGATACGATGGCTTGGCCCTCGCCGGCCGCGATCCCTCGACGCTCTCCACGGCGGAGCGCCGGGTGCTCAGTGCTTGGCTGGCCGAGCGGATGGCCTGGCTGCGCGGGTTGGACGAGCCGGACGCGTTACGCTAGGCCGCTGGCTGGTCCAGCACCGGCAAGGCGCGGTTGCCCGCTCAGACCTCCTCGTCCTCCGGCAACAGGGCGACGGGGCGGCCGGGGGCGGTAAGGAGGCGGGTGAGGGTGCCGTAGACGCAGTCGATGGCGTAGACGGCGGCGATCTGGCCCATCGCCTGGACGGCCATGGTCGTCGCCGCCCCGCCGCCGAGCCCGGTGATGCTGGCGAGCGTGCGGATCAGCCCGCCGAAGACCAGCGTGACGAGGGTGACGAGGCCGAGGATGCCGACCGCGAACAGGGCGATGCAGCCGACGATGCGCAGCACGTAGCCCTCGGTCAGCCGCCAGCTGTCGCCGAGGCCGAGCGGCTCGCGGAGGAAGGTGGTGTAGGGAAAGATGGCGAGCCGGGCGGCGAGATAGACGACGACGAGCACCATGGCGACCGCGGTCAGGGCGGTGCCGGCACCCACCGTATCGCCCTGCATGGCGGCGGCCAGCACGGGGATCATGGCGACCAAGGGCAGGGTCAGGCCCAGGCTCACCAGCAGGTAGCGGAAGACGAAGCGGTAGCTGCGCGGCTGGCGGAAGACGCCGTCGAGCGTCGTGAACGTAGTATCGCCGCTGACCAGGTAGCCCGCCACGCCCGCCGAGACGGCGAGGGTGAGGACCATCAGCGGCATGCCGGCGAGGCCCTCGCCGATGTCGCCCGGGGCGAGCAGGCCGAACACGGCCGAGATCGCCAGCGCGATCACCGCCGCCATGACGAGCAGGGGCTGGCAGGGCCGCCACGTGGTGACGAGCGCCTGGATGATCGCTCGCAGCATGTCGTTGAAGGTCGGCCCGCCCATGATCACTCTCGCAGTGGATGCCGCGGTGACGTAGCCGATCCGTGCGCATTTCTGAAGCCTGCTGCCGCTCGACGGGGATGGCTCAACGGGCGCTGGCGGGATCGGCGAAGCGCAGCAGCCGCACCAGCATGGCGCCCGGCTCGCGCAAGGGGTCGGTGGCGATCGACAGCACCCGGCCCTCGAAGGGCGCCGTATAGGTGGCGATGGGGTCGCCGAACAGGTCGACCTGACGGGCGACGATTTGTCCCTGGAGGACGGGCTCGCCGAGGCCGACCAGAACCTCGACGAAACCGCCGGCGACGGCGCGCACGGTGGCCTCCTCGTTGCCGACATAGGGCTCCGGCAACGCCGGCATGGGCTCGTCGAGCATCGCCCGGTCGATCATCAGCGCCCGCAGGCCCAAAAGGGCCCGGTCGATGAGGACCGAATCGAAGCGTTTGGGGCCGCCGATCTCGAAGGTGACCGCCGGCACGCCCGCCTCCATGAACGCCGTCTCCAGGCTGCCCGGTGCCCCCTGATCGATCTTGATCATGTCGGGGCCCAGCGCGTGGGCCATGCCCTCGGCCAAGGGCTCGCGCGCGTCGGCGTAGACGAAGATCGGGAACTCGGCGCCGCGGGTCTGCGTGTGCAGGTCGACGGCGAGGTCGACCTGATCGGCGGCGAGCCCCTGCCAGACGTCGAAGGCGAAGCGGCGGGCGGCGTGGGCGGGGCCGTCCTCGCCGGGCCAGACACGGTTGAGGTCGACCTGGCTGCCGCCGTCCTCGGCCAGGGGGAAGAAGCGGCTGTGCCGCTCCAGGCCCGGCAGGTTGACCGCCGGCAGCCCGATCACGGTACCCCGCAGCCGGTCCGGCAACAGCGTCTCGAACAGCCGCTGCACCACGCGCACGCCGTTCAACTCGTCGCCGTGCACCGCCGCCGAGATCCAAAGGCGCGGGCCGTCATCGGCACCGCGCATGACGATCACCGGCACCAGATAGGATTGGCCCGCCGCGGTCGAGCCGGCCCGCAACCAAAAGCGCTGCTCGGTGCCGGGCGGCACCTCCGAGACGTCGATCCGCCGGACGACGGGCACGCCCTCGATCTGCTCGGCGAGGGCCGCCAGCGGCGTGGTCGCGACGGCGAGACTAGCCGCTGCCGCTGCCACCGTCGGGAGCAGGGTGCGGCCACTCATCGGGCTACTCCGCCGCCACCGGGCGGGTGCGGCCGAAGGTGGTCTCGTTGCCCTCGGCCGGGTGGTAGGGGACGAGGAAGGCGAGACCGAGCGAGACCGAGGCGATGGCCGCACCGATGAGGAACACGGCCTGGGCGCTCCACAGCCAGATCAGGCCGAACAGGACCGGGATCACCACCGCCGCGATGTGGTTGATGGTGAAGGAGACGGCGGCGGTCGGCGCCATGTCGGCCGGGTCGCCGATCTTCTGGAAGTAGGTCTTGAGCGCGATGGCCATGGCGAAGAACACGTGGTCCACGACGTAGAGCCCGGCGGCGACCCAAGGGCTGGTGACGACGGCATAGCCGAGGAAGACGGCGACCAAGCCCGTATGCTCGAGCAGGAGCATCGGCCGCTCGCCGAACCGCTGGATCAGCCGCCCGACATAGGGTGCGGCCCACAGATTGATGACGCTGTTGAACAGAAGCAAGAGCGTCATTTCGGCAACGGAGTAGCCGAACTTCTCCACCAGCAGGAAGCCGGCGAAGACGACGAAGATCTGCCGCCGGGCGCCGGACATGAAGGTCAGGGCGTAGTAGAGCCAGTAGCGGCGGCGGAGGACGAGGCTCTTGTTCTGCGCCACGATCTCGGGGAAGCGGGGGAAGCCGAGCCAGACGTAGCAGCCGATGGCGAGCGTGATGCCGCCGCCGAGCGCATAGGCCGCGACGTAGCCGAAGTCGAGGAAGGTGAACCCCAGCCACATCAAGGCGAGGATGCAGATGGTGGCAGCGTTGCGGGCGGCGACGATGCGGCCGAGCACGACGGGGGCCCGGTCCTTCCGCAACCACTGCAGCGACAGGCTTTGCAGCACGGTCTCGTGGTAGTGAAAGCCGATGGACATCAAGGTGGTGGTGAGGACCAGCCCCCAAAAGCTCGGCAAGAAGCCCGTCATCGCCGTGCCGATGCCCAACAGTACCAGGCTCATATAGGCGAAGCGCTGCTCCTTGATGACCAACAGCACGTAGATGGCGGTGAAGGCCAAGAGGCCGGGTATCTCGCGGATCGACTGCAACGCGCCGATCTCGGCGCCGGTGAAGGCCGCCCGCTCGACCGCGAAATTGTTGATCAGCGCGGTCCAAAGGGCGAACGACAGCGCACCGCCGAAACTCATCAGCAACAACAGATTGTCCGGCGTCCGCCACTCGGCGCCGCGCGCGGTCGAGCGCATGCACGTCTCCCAGGACCCGGCGCGGCCGCACCGAGACCGTGGTCTTAATGCAGGAACGACGGGGGAGAAAGACGGCAGGGGGCTTTCGGCCCCCCGCACCCCCCGGCGGCCGGCGCTGCCGGCCGCACTCCGTGGGGACGGGGCGGGTGAGACGGCGAGAACGGGCCGGCCGGAAGCCGGTCGATGGACGTGTAAGGCGTTGATTGGAGGCGAGAAAGGGCGGTTCTGGGTTCGTTCGGCAATGGCGGTCGCGCGCGGGGCGGGGCCGTGGGCGATCGACGAAGTCCAAAGAGCGTCGCGGAGGATAGCATGAAAGGGGACGAAATCCTAGCCGCCGCCCGTCAGGCCAGGGTGGCGCGCACGGCGGCGAGGGGGATGAAGGCGCGGTTGGGGGTGGCGGGGTCGTGGAGGGGGCGGAAGCCGAGGTTGGTGGCGAAGGTCCAGCGGCGTTCGGCTTGGGCGCCCGTGAGGACGTCGAGGACGATGGCGGCGGCACCAATCCGGTCGGCGATGGCGAGGCAGCGCCGCATGGCGTCGATCATCAGGGCGGTACCGAGGCCCTGGCCTTGCTGGTCCTCGCGGACCGCGAGGGCGCGGAGGTAGATCACGGGACCGCCGTTCGCGTCAACGCGCAGCGAGCCGGAGATGCAATCTCTCGACGCACGCACAGGCTTTTGCTTCAATGGGATACGACAGCGTTTGCAGAGGGCGAGACTACAAGAAATGCTAACGCGAATCGAAATCGACGGGTTCAAAACATTTCAGGAGTTCGCGATAGATCTGACGCCTTTTTCGGCCATTGTTGGTCCTAACGCAAGCGGCAAGTCGAATCTTTTCGACGCAATAAAGCTCCTATCCAAACTTGCGCAGAGTGACGTGAGATCTGCCATGACGCATCTGCGAGGCGAGCCGGATGAGTTATTTCGAAAGACCGAACATAAAACTTGGAGCAAAATGAAATTTTCCGTCGAGGTCCTTCTGAAGCCGGAGGGGTCGGATCAGTTTGGTTCTTCTTACACGCTCAAATCTCAGCGCCTACGGTACTCCGTTACAATCGGTGCGCGCGCCGCAAGTGACGGCGGCATGAGTCAAATTTATGTCTTAGATGAAAGTTGCATACCTATCAAAAAGAAAGAAGATAAAGCTCAATTTCTCAAATCATTGAGCGGTATCATGTATAGTGGTAATTTATCCGCATTTCTTGAAACCGACACAAGCGAGAAGAACGTGGCCTCTTTTCGCATTCGACAAGACGGCCCCCGCAAATCAGGCAAGCCGGTTCGCTTGCCTGCATCCGAGGCTACAAGGACAGCACTCTCGACGATCGCCTCAGCCGAATTTCCGCATTTATATGGACTAAAGGATTTTCTAGCACACCCGAGTTTTCTTCAAATTAATCCACAAGAAGCCCGAAAAGAGAATGACAGATTCATGCCTCGCGAGCTTTTGCCAGATGCATCTAATCTCGCTGCCGTAATTGCAAAAATTAAAGATGAGACAGGTGATTCCGAGCGGCCAGACGGAAGATTGGCCGATATATCCGGCGACCTTGCAAGATTGATACCGTCGACGCGGCAGCTTCGAAGCGTATCGTCGAGCGACCAAAAGGAGTATGCCTATGAGGTTGAGATGAGCGAAGGGCTACAATTTAGCTCACGAGTAATTTCTGATGGAACATTGCGTATCCTGGCTTTGATAACATTGCTAAATGATCCAAGACGTAGTGGGTTATTATGTTTTGAGGAACCAGAAAACGGAATCCACGAGGGAAGGATCGGCACGCTTATTGAGTTAATTAGAGGGTCAACGGAGGATTTTTCACAAGATTACTTCCAGGTGCTCATCAACACGCACTCGCCTGTTGTGATGAAATCGCTACTGGATGAGGAGATCGTTGTCGCTGATGTCGTGAAAGTTATGGGACGGCATTCAACCGAACGCAAAACGAGAATGCGTCGTTCGATCCAAGCCATCAGTGACCTCGTCGAACCAGAAAATGTGCTGACACGATTTGAAGTGGAAAGGCTTTTGCAACGTCATTCGGATGCGGCATGACGTATATATCATGGGCACTGTATGTGGAAGGAAATACTGATGGCGAGTATTTTGGGAGTTTGATTCCTCGACTAATTGAGGACGTTGTGCGGACGTCAAATGGTCCAGTTGCTGAAGTGCCGGAGCAACCGGTTGAGATATATGGTCCAAACGCGCGAGCTTTTGACTTTGTTGCATCGGAAGTGTGTAGAGGTAGAGATGCCATAAGCTTATTTTTTGTCCACGGAGATATGGGCGGTGCTAATCTCGCGCAAAATGTTGCCAGTAGAACTTCGCAGTTATGCGAGATGATCTGTGAAAGATGTGAATTCTGTTGTTTGAGGTGTATACCGATTAAGCCGAGGAAGGAAACTGAGGCATGGTGTCTCGTGGATTTGTGCGCAGTGCGCTCTGCGTTCGGCCTTTCGGCAAATTATCAGTTTGCAAATATTCCGGACCGTGCAACCGAAATTGAGCGGCTTGACGATCCGAAGCGAGTGATCAAAGACATTATTTCAACGGTAGGGTCGGGGGGTCGCAGCGCAACACGGCGGTTTCCTTTCGCCAGGGTTGCTCAGCATCAGAATTTGGCAAGACTTCGGTTGCTACCTTCGTTTCTGGAATTTGATCGATCATTACGCAAAGCGCTGGGGACATTTCAGCATTTTGGATTATGAAGAAAGGGATTGTCGTGCGCGTTTTCTTTTGCGAAGGGTGACGGGTGGCGTTTACTAGGCTAGGCCCTTATTGTATTTGGTTCAGGCGAGAGATGCATTTCGTGATGGCCGTTGAAGTGTCCTCTTAACTTCCTTGTCGTGCAGTCTGGGATGGCCCAGGCTGCGTGGAAAGGAGGAAAGCGATGGCAGGAACGGGGAGTGCGAAGCGGGCGCAGCCACGGGACGCGGAGACCAA
>JBJHBG010000071.1:0-3813 GCA_050485385.1 Geminicoccaceae bacterium
CAGTTCTCCTACATGCTGCTGATCCCAGCACTTTCGGTCTCCAGCCTGATCCTCGGCTTCAACCTGATGGCCGACGGATTGCGCGAACTCTCGTTGCGGGATTGAGGGCGATGGCGGCGACGGAGACGCAGCAGCAGGGGGCTTATGGCCCCCTGCACCCCCATGATCGGCGACGGCAACGCCGTCGCCCGGGGGGCACGGGGGGCCAAAAGCCCCCCGCCTCCCGCCTTCCCGCACCGGCAGCGAGGCGCGCGCCATGACCGAGCCGATCCTTCGCTGCGAGAACCTGTCGATCTCCTACTTCACCCGGGCCGGCGAGATTCCGGCGGTGATCGACTTCAACCTCGAGGTCATGCCGGGCGAGGCCGTGGGGCTGGTCGGCGAGAGCGGCTGCGGCAAGTCGACGGTTGCCCTCGGCATCATGCGTTATCTCGGCCGCAACGGCCGGATCGTCGGCGGCACCGTCCGCTTCAAGGGGCGCGATCTGGCGACCATGAGCGACGAGGAGTTGCGCCGGCTGCGCGGTTCGGAAATCGCCATGGTCTACCAGGAGCCGATGGCGTCGTTGAACCCGGCGATGACGATCGGCCGCCAGCTCGTGGAGGTGCCGCTCCACCACGAAAGCATCGACGAGCCGGGCGCGCGGGTGCGGGCGCGCGAGATGCTGGAACGGGTGAAGCTGCCGGACCCCGAGCGGCTGATGGAGGCCTACCCGCATCAGCTTTCGGGCGGCCAGCAGCAGCGCGTCGGCATCGCCATGGCGCTCTTGTCGAACCCCTCGCTGCTGTTGCTCGACGAGCCGACCACGGCACTCGACGTGACGGTGGAGGCCGGCATCGTCGAGCTGATCCGCGAGATCTCGTCCGACCTCGGCACCTCGATGGTCTACATCAGCCACAATCTCGGGCTGATCCTGGAGACCTGCGGGCGCCTGAACGTGATGTATTCGGGGGAAGCGGTCGAGGTCGGCTCCGTCGCCCAGGTCTTCGACGCCATGCGTCACCCGTATACCCGGGGTCTCTTCAACTCGATCCCCTTGCCGGGGGCGGACAAGCGGGCGCGGCCGCTGTTGCCGATCCGGGGCCAGCTCCCGCTGCCGCACGAGCGGCCCGAGGGCTGCAACTTCGGCCCCCGCTGCGACTACTTCGCGGCGGGGGTTTGCGACCATGGCGTCATCGCCATGGAGCCGGTGGCCGCAGAGCCGGGCCACTATAGCCGCTGCCGCCGCTTCCAGGCGATCGACTGGGAGGCGGCGGCCCCCAAGCGCCAGCAGGCTCGAGCGACGGTCCTCGGCCGCAAGGTGCTCGAGGTCGACCAGCTCAAGAAGTACTACGAGTTGCACGACCGCTCGCTGATGGCGCTGATCGGGGGCGGCTCGTCGCGCTTCGTGAAGGCCAACGAGAAGATCGACTTCGACGCCTTCGAGGCGGAGACGGTCGCCCTCGTCGGCGAGAGCGGCTGCGGCAAGTCCACCCTCGCCAAGGTCCTGATGGGCCTCGAGCAGGCCACCGAAGGCCGCGCCCTCCTCGACAACCAAGACATCGCCAACCTGCCGGTGCAGAAGCGCGACCGGGCGATGGTCGGCTATCTCCAGATGGTCTTCCAGAACCCGTTCGACACGCTCAACCCGAGCCACACGGTCGGCGCGCAGATCGCTCGGGTGCTGCGGAAGTTCGGCGTCGCCAAGGAGCGGGCCGAGGTGAAGGAACGGGTGATGGAGCTGCTCGACACGGTGAAGCTCCCGCGCGACTTCTACTATCGCCGCCCGCGCCAGCTCTCGGGCGGCCAGAAGCAGCGCGTCGGCATCGCCCGCGCCTTCGCCGGCGAGCCCAAGGTGGTGGTGGCCGACGAGCCGGTCTCCGCCCTCGACGTCTCGGTGCAGGCGGCGGTGACGCAGCTCTTGATGGACATCCAGCGCGAACACCGCACGACCTTGCTGGTCATCAGCCACGACCTGTCGCTCGTGCGCTACCTCGCCGACCGGGTGGTGGTCATGTATCTCGGTACCGTGGTCGAGCAGGGCGCCACCGAGGACGTGTTCTCCCCACCCTACCACCCCTACACCGAAGCGCTGCTCTCCGCCGTGCCGATCGCCGACACGCGCGTGAAGAAGAAGCGGATCGTGCTCGAGGGCGACCTTCCCTCCGCGCTCGACCCGCCCCCCGGCTGCCCCTTCCAGACCCGCTGCCCGAGAAAGCTCGGCGCCATCTGCGAAACCGAAGCCCCACCCATCCGCGAGTTCCCGGGCGGCCACACCATCGCCTGCCACATCGAGCCCGCCGAACTCCTGAAGGTCGAGCCGGTCATCGCGCAGGCGTAGAAGCAAGGGGCAGGGGGCTTTTGGCCCCCTGCGACCCCCGAAAAGTTCTGGAGGGTTGCAGGGTGGGGCCATCAAGCCCCCCCTGCCCGCTTCAGCAACCGCCAGAGCCGGCCGGACCAGCGCCTGCGGGGCAAGCGGGCGGCGACGTCGCGGCAGAAGGCGACGTAGCCCTCGGTGATGGGCAGTGGCACGCCGACATGGTCGGCGTAGGCGCGGAGGGAGGCTGCGTCCGGCTCTCTGTCGCCGTCCCGGCACCAGAGGCCGAAGGCCTGTTCCTGGCCCCACCAGCCGGCGGCGCGGGCACGAAGCGCCTGGGCCATGCGGGCGGTCTCCGAAGGGGCTTCCGGGGCGTCGGAGCGTTGCCAGATGTCGGCGTAGAGGTAGTCCGGGGCGCGGCCGTCGGTGGCGGCGAGCACGCGCTCTGCCAGGTCGAGAGCGAGCGCGTCGGCTTCGAGGATCGTCACCTTGTCGCGCGTGGGCCAGCGGGCCGGCGCCACCGCCTCGCGGACGATGGCGATCACTTCGGGGGCGCGTTCGACCACGACCACACGGTCGACCTCGGGCCGCAGCGAGACGGCGTGGGCGTACATCGCCATGCCTAGTCCGGCGACCACCACGACGCCCCGCGCGCGGTCGACGTGGAAGCCGTGGCTCTCCTGCTCCATCAGGCTCGTCGACATCCAGGGCTTGCGGCCGTGGTAGAGGACGTGACGCCGGGGCTCCAGGGTGACGCCCGAGACGTAGCCGGCGACGGCCGCGCGACCGTGCCGAACGATCCGCCAGTCGCCGACCGCCGCGTCCCGATAGGGCGGCAGCGCGAACAGCCCGAAGCCGTAGCGCTCCAGCATCTCCCGGTGGCGTTCGGGGTGCGGCAGCGGGCCTGCTCGGGCGTCGTCGCTCACGTCGTGAAGCGGCGGTTGGTGAGGGCGTGGCGGCGGAGCAGGGGCGAGGCGCGGTAGCGGCCGTCGCGGTAGACGTCGTCGAGCGCGTCGAGGACGGCGACGATGCGGGCCGCACCCAGCCGGTCGGCCCAGGCGAGCGGCCCCAGCGGGTAGTTGACCCCGTCGCGCATCGCGGCGTCGAGGTCGTCGGCGCGGGCGACGTCCTGGAGAAGGGCGTCGGCCGCTTCGTTGACGAGCATCGCCACGGTGCGCATCACCACCATGCCCGGCACGTCGTCGATCACGCTCACCTTGGCCCCGGTCGCCTGGCAGAAGCCGACCGCGGCCTCCAGCGTCGCCGGCGGCGTGACGTCGGCGGGAGCGAGGGCGAGGCGGCCGGGAGCCGCGTCGTCCATGGCGAGATCGAGCAGGATCACCGGATCGCCCAATTCGCGCGCGCGCTGCGTCGCCAGCCGGCCGCGGGTCACCTCCAGCCAGCCGCCATCGAGCAGGCGGATGCCGGAGCGTTCGGCGAGCGGGTCGCGCAGCACCTCGATTCCGGCCGCCTCGGCGGCGGCGGCGAGCGAGCCGAGGACGCGCTCGCCGCCGGCC
>JBJHBG010000071.1:3823-26454 GCA_050485385.1 Geminicoccaceae bacterium
GCGTCACCGCCGCCGGCGGCGGGCAGGTGGCAAAGGTCGCGGGGGCCGGGCGCGCTACGTTCTCGCCATGGTCGAAGAAGCCCCGGCCGGACTTCCGTCCGAGCCGGCCGCCGTCGACCAGTTCCTGCTGGAGCGGCGAGGGGCGGTAGCGCGGATCGTGGCCGAAGGCCTGCCACACCGAGCGGGTGACGGCGAGGTTCACGTCGTGGCCGATCAGGTCCATCAGCGCGCACGGCCCCATGCGGAAGCCCGCCGCTTCGACCAAGAGCGCGTCCAGCGTCGCCGGGTCGACCGCCTGCTCCTCCAACAGCCGCAACGCCTCGCCGTAGAACGGGCGGGCGAGGCGGTTCACCACGAAGCCGGGCGTCGAGCGGCAGACTACGGCGGTCTTGCCCCATGCCTCGACCGTCGCCTTGGCCGCGGCCACGACCTCGGGCCGGCTGGCGAGGCCGGTGACGACTTCGACCAGCCGCATGGCCGGCACCGGATTGAAGAAGTGGAGCCCGACCAGCCGGCCGGGATCGGCGAGCCCGGCGCCGAGGCCCGTGATCGAGAGCGACGAGGTGTTGCTCGCCAGGATCGCCTCGGGCACCTGCCGCTCGACCTCGCTCAAGACGCGGCGCTTCACGTCCGCGTCCTCGACCACGGCCTCGATCACCAGCCCTGCGTCGCACAGCTCGTAGAGGCTCGCCGTGGGGCGCAGCCGCGCCAGCGCTTCCGTGGCATCGGCGATCCGGCCCTTGGCGGCGGCACCTTCGAGCCGCCGGGCGATGGCGGCGCGGGCCGCTTCGACGGCCGCCGGCTCCTGGTCGGCAAGGCGGACGACGTGGCCGGCGACGAGCGCCACCTCGGCAATGCCCCGGCCCATGGTACCGGCGCCGACGACGCCTACGGTGCTTTCCGGGGCGAGCGGCGTCACGATCAGCGCCCGACGAAGCGCGGCGCGCGCTTCTCGAGGAATGCGCGCACGCCCTCGCGGTAGTCGGCCGTGCGTCCGGCCTCGCGCTGGAGGTCTCGCTCGGCGTCGAGTTGGGCGTCGAAGCCCTGCTCTTGGGCACGCTGGATCGCCCGCTTGGTCAGGGCAAAGCCGCGGGTCGGGCCGTCGGCGAAGGCTGCTGCGAGCGCGTCGGCCTCGGCGAGCACGCGGTCGTCGTCCACCGCCCGCCAGATCAGGCCCCAGGCGGCGGCCTGCTCGCCGGTGAGGGGTTCCGCCGTCAGCGCCAGGCCCATCGCCCGCGCCGGGCCGAGATGGCGGGCGAGGGTAAACGTACCGCCCGCGTCCGGCACGAGACCGAGCTTGGCGAAGGCCTGGACGAAGCGGGCGCTGCGGCCGGCGATCACCACGTCGCAGGCGAGTGCGACGTTGGCGCCGGCGCCGGCGGCGACGCCGTGGACGGCGGCGATCACCGGCAATTCCAGCGCGCGGATGCGGCGGACCAGCGGCGCGTAGTCGCGCTCCAGCGTGGCGCCGAGATCCGGCTGCTCGCCGGTGGGGAAGTCGCGGTCGGCGAGGTCCTGACCGGCGGAGAACGCCCGGCCGGCGCCGGTCAGCACCAGCGCCCGCATGCCGTCCGCGACGACGCGGTCGAGGGCGACGCGCAGCTCGGTGTGCATGGCGGCCGTGAACGCGTTCAGCTTGTCCGGCCGATGCAGCGTGATCCGCGCCCAGCCCGCCATCGGCTCGTAGCGAATCGTCGAGACCGTCATGACCGCCCTCCCACTCGGCGGCGGTCCTTGCCAAACGACGCCGCGCCGTTAGTGGAGGACCAGGGCCGCGGCGGAGTCAACCGGCGCGCCCCGAAACGACCGGAGACGCGATGTCGGCCTTGTCCGAGACCCATCGACGGCTGTTGGATGCCGCACTGGCGGCCACCCGCAAGCGGGGGTTCTGGCGGGCGTTTGCCGACCGGCCGTTCGACGCCGGCGCCGCCGAGGTGGCGGTCGACCGGCTGCGCGACCGGCCGTTCCCGCTGCCGGGTGCCGTCGAGACGGGCCGGCTGGGCGAGGAGGCGGCGGCCTACGGCGTGCCGCTGCGCATCACCTATCCGGCTGCCGGACCCGACGCTCACGTCCAGGCAGCGCTCGCGGCAGCGCCGGCCTGGGCTGCGGCAGCGGTGGACGCGCGGGCCGCCGTGGCGCTGGAGGCGCTCTGCCGCCTCGACGCCGAGCGCGACCTGCTGGCCCGGGCGATCATGCACACGACCGGCGCGCCGCCCGCGCTGGCGCTCGCCTCGACCGGCCTGCAACGTGCGGTCGAGGCCGTGGCCTGGAGCTTCGAGGCGGCGAAGCGGGTGCCCTCCGCAACCGCCCACAAGCGGGAGGGTGGCGCGCGCATCAGGCGGCGTTTCCGCCTCGTGCCCGTGGGCGTGGCGCTGGTCGTCGGTGGCGCCGCGAGCCCGAACGACGGTGCCCTGCCGGCGCTGTTCGCCGACCTCGTGGCGGGCAATCCGGTACTGGTCCGGCCGGACCCCCGCGCCGTCCTGCCGCTGGCCCTCGTGGTGCGGGCGCTGCGCGCGGCGCTGGTGGAAGCCGGACAGCCGGCGGACGTGGTCCAACTCTGCGTCGACACGCGCGACGCGCCGGCCGTGCGACGGCTGGCGCTCGATCCGGCGGTGCGGCTGATCGACCACGCGGGCGAGCCGGGGCTCGGCACGCTGCTCCGTGCCAACGCCACCCAGGCGCGGGTGCGCACGGCCCCGACCGGCCCCAATCCCGTGGTGATCGACGGCACCGACGACCTCGCCGGTCTCGTCGATGCATTGGCCCTTGCCGTCGCCCTGCACGCGGGTCAGGTCCCGAGCCGCCCGCAGAACCTGTTCGTCCCGGCAGACGGTATCGCCACCGACCGCGGCACGCTCGCCTTCGAGGAGGTGGCCGGTGCGCTCGGTGCCGCCCTCGACCGGCTGCTGGCGATGCCCGAGCGGGCGGCCGCCGTCTGCGGCGCCGTCGCCGACCCGGCAACGGCCGACGCGCTGCGGCTCGCCCGCTCGCTCGGACGGATCGTGCGCGACACGACGAGCTTCGCCATCGCGGATTTCCCCCGGGCGCGCACGGCCACGCCCTTGCTGCTCGCCGTCGAGGCTTGCGACGAGGCGCTTTACGCACCCTTGCAGGCTTCGCCCGTGGCGTTCCTCGTCCGCACGGGCGACACGGCGGAGAGTATCGAGCGGGCGACGCACGGCGCCCGCGCGCGGGGTGCGGTCGCCGCCGCCGTCCACAGCCGCAACGACCACGTTCTGGAGGTCGCGGCCGACGCCTTCGCCGCGGCCGGGGTCCCGGTCGCCTGCAACTTCACCGGCGCCAACGACGTCCAGGCGATCCTCGATGCGGTGGGCGCGGATCGCACCATCCTCGACGAAGCCTTCGCGCTCGGCCGCTTCAGCGTGGTGGCGGAGGAGCGGCCGGCGCGGCCGTGACGTCCTGCTCGGCGGCCAGCGCCGCGCTGGCGTCTTCGATGCGATCCTCCAGAAGCTGCATGAACTCGCGGCGGTCCATGCCGGGTGGGATCGGTTCCAGGAACTGGATCACCGCATGTCCCGGCCGCTTGGCGAAGGGGCCGCGCTTCCAGACGTGGCCGGTATGGAGCGCCACCGGCACCACCGGGCGGCCGAGCTGCTGGTAGAGTGCGGCGATGCCGGGGCGGTAGGGGCGCCGCTCGCCGGGGGGCACGCGCGTGCCCTCGGGGAAGATCAGGAGCGAAAGGCCCCGGTCGAGCCGTTGCTTCGCCGCCTCAATCAGAACTCGCATCGCCCTCGTGCCGGCGTCGCGCTCGACGGCGATGCAGCCCGCACCCAAGAGGTAGCGGCCGAACAGCGGGATGCGCGTCAGCTCGACCTTGAGCGGGATCGCGATGTCGGGGACGATACGGTGGTAGACCACGGTCTCCAGGACGGACTGGTGCTTGGAGGCAATGAGCGACGGTTCCTGCGGTGGCGTGCCGCGCACTTCGAGCGTGATGCCAGCGAGCCAGCGTAGCAGCACGAGGACGCCGCCCTCCCAGCGGCGCGCCCAACGGCGCAGGCCGGCGTCGTTCAGGAAGAACGACAGCGGGAACAGGAACAGGGCGAAGAGCACCGTCCAGCCGACGAAGGCGACCTGGAAGGCGACGGAACGAACCAGGATCATCGGCGATCAGGCCATGGCAAGGCGCAGCCGGCGGTCGAGGACGCGGCGGGCCACGAGACGGACGACGAGCGGGCAGAGGAGGATCGTGGCCAGGGTGAGGGCGGCGAGGCTCCACCACGGATGCTGGGCGAGGCTGGACCACGGCAGCGCATGGCCGGCGAGGACCAGGGCGAGGCCGGCAACGCCGCCGGCCGCGGCGCCGACGGCAGCCCCGAGCGTGAGGCGGCGATGCACCGGCTCCGCCACCAGGGCGTCGATCCGCTCGGGCTTGCCGCCGAAGGCGACCAGCAGGGTCAGCGCGTCGCGTTGCACGGTCAAGAGCCGGCGCACACCGCGGCGGACACGGAAGCCGAGGCCGAGCGCCAGGACAGACCACAGGCCCATCAGTGGCCAGGTCGTCCAGGGCGCCGGCAGCGGCGTCGGATGCACCTCCACCACGGCGCTCGGCAACGCCTCGCCGACATTGTGGGCGAGCGCTGCGGCATCGAGGGCCGCCGCCGGCCAGAGGCGGACGTCGATCAACAGCGGAGCCGGCGCGTCGGCGCCGTGCAGCGACGCCCAAAGCTCCTCGATGGCCGCACTCGGTGCCGTCTCCACGACAACCAGGGGCGCGCTCTGCCGGAGATTGGCGAGGGTGCTTTCGAGGGCCTGGGCGCCCGTCGCCGCCGGGACGGCGAGGGTCAGCGTAACGGCGTCGAGGCCCCTCTCCAGTCCCTGCCACGCGAGCAGCGGCACCAACCCGGCAACCAACGCCGCGAGTCCCACGACCTCCGGCAACAGGCGGCTGCGGCGCCAGGCCGCCTCCAGGCCGGGCAACGGGCTCCGCTCCCCGCGGCGCCTCATCCGGCGAGCCGCAGCGCCGCGGCGTCGGCCGGGCGGAGGCGGCGCTCGTCCAGCTTCCACGTCTCGGTGGCGAGACCCGCCGTGGCGGCCGCTTCGGCTGCCGTCACCACCACCGCCGTGCCGAGCCGTGCCAACTCCAAAAGCAGCCGGCGCACGCGGTCGGCAGCACCCCGGTCGAGCCCGGCCAGCGGTTCGTCGGCGAGCAGCAGGTCGGGACGGGTGACGGCGGCGCGGGCGATCCTCAACAGGCGCCGCTCGCCGTCGGACAGGCCGAAGGCGGGTGCGTCGGCACGCCCGCCCAGCCCGAGCCAGTCGAGGAAGTCGCCGACCACTCGGTCGATAGCGGCGGCCTGGGTCTCCTGCACCTTCAGCGGCAGGGCGAGGTTGTCGCGCACGGTCGCTTCCGCCACCCACGGCAGGTCCGGCAAGGCGAGGCCGAGCCGCCGGCGCACGGCCGCCTTCGCCGCCGGGCGCATCTCCGCGACCGGCTGGCCGTCGAACTCGTAGACGCCGGCCAACGGCGGTTGCAGCAGGCCAAGAGTGCGCAGCAAGGAGGACTTGCCCGAGCCGATCGGGCCGACCACCGCCGCCACCGCGCCCGGCCGGAGGTCCCAGTCGGTCGCTTCGACGAGCACCCGTCCCGGCAGCGGCCCCACGTCGAGGCGGTGCAGGCGGACGACCGGCTCGGCTCGTTCCATGGTCCCCTCGCCATCATGGCCATCGAAAGCCGTGCGAGACTAACGATTTGCTAGGATAAGATCTGTCATACTGTGTGACGGTGCAACCGGGATCGTCAGTGAAGCGGAAAGCGTCGACCGTGTCCTTTGCCTGTCCCTCGTGTGGAACCGACTATGCGCGCAAGCTCGCGCGCCTGGATACGTTGCCGGCCAAGGTGCGCTGCCATCGCTGCGGCACCGTCTGGCAGCCGGTGCCGCCGCACGCGGAGGCACCGGAGCCAACGCCGGTTCGCACCCCGGCGCCGCGTCCGGAGCCCGAGGTCCGGCGCGAGCGTCAGCCGAGGCCAGCACCCCCGAAGCCCCCGCGCAGCGCCCCGAGCGATGCCCGCAAGCTCCTCGTCGGCGGGCTCTGGGCGGTGGCCCTCCTGCTGCTCGTCGGCGGCATGGCCAGCTTCGGCTACGCCTATCGCGACCACATTCCGTTGCTCGCCGGGTCGGCGCCGGTACTGGCCGAGGTCCACCCCGCCTGGACCGAGGTCGACGGCGGGCTTCGTCTTGCCGTCTCGGCCCGCGCGGTCAACGAGGGCCGGCGCGACGTGGCGGTGGACCGCGTGCGGGTGAAGTTCCTCAGCCGGCAGGGTGCCTGGATCGGCGAGGTCATGGTCCGAGTCGGCCGCGTGCCGATCCCCGCCGGCGGCGACGTCGGCCTGGACTTCGCCGTGGACGAGGTGCCGGACGGTACGGCGTCGTTGGAGTTCGTGCTGCTGCCGAGCGCCGATCCGGGGCCGTGAGCCGGCCGCTCGCGAGCCTGCCCGCGCCGATGGCGGCGGCACTCGCCGAGGCCGAAGCGGCAGCGGCCTTGGGCGAGGTGCCGGTCGGTGCCGTCGTCGTCGACGCTGCGGGCGCGGTGCTGGCCCGTGCCGGCAACCGCATCGAGGGCCTCGCCGATCCGACCGCCCATGCCGAGATTCTCGCCATCCGCGCCGCCGCCGCCCGGCTCGGCACGCCGCGGCTGGTCGGCTGCGATCTCTACGTCACGCTCGAGCCCTGCCCGATGTGCGCCCAGGCCATCGCCTTCGCGCGCATCCGCCGGCTCTACTACGGGGCGGAGGATCCGAAGGGCGGCGGTGTCGACCACGGCCCCCGCATCTTCCAGAGCCCGAGCTGCCACCACCGCCCCGAGGTCTACGGCCTCATCGGCGACGTCCCGGCCGCCGCCTTGCTGCGCGGGTTCTTCCGGCCACGGCGCGGCGCCGTGCCGGCTCGCTCCCGGCGCCACCGCCCTGCCGAGGGAGGCGCCTGACGAAGCGCCGATCTGCGACGATGGTCCGAGCGGCCTCCAGGGTCCCGGCGACGCTACAAGCGAGGGTGACGCGGCGAACGGCGACGCGGAGGTCAGCATGCCGGCGCAACCCGTGGTACGGCCCTTCTACGACGAGGCCACTGGCAGCTTCCAATACGTGGTGCACGACCCGGCCACCCGGCAGGCCGCAACCATCGACGTCGTCTGGGACTACGATCCGGTGGCCGCGCGCACCGGCACCGACAACGCCGACCGTGTGCTTGACTACGTGCGCGACGAACGCCTCGACGTCGTGTGGATCCTCGACACCCATCCGCACGCCGACCACCTGATCGCCGCTCCCTACCTCCAGTCGGTGCTCGGCGCGCCACGGGTGATCGGCGCCGAGGTGGTCGGCGTGCAGCGGCTCTGGCGCGAGATCTACGGGCTCGAGACGGAGCTCGCGGTCGACGGCTCGCAATGGGATCGTTTGGTGGAAGAGGGCGACCGGCTGCCGCTCGGCGAACTGGCGATCGAGGTGTGGTTCTCGCCGGGGCACACCCTGGCGTCGGTGACCTACCGCGTCGGCGATGCCGCCTTCGTCCACGACACGCTGATGATGCCCGATCTCGGCACCTCGCGCTGCGACTTCCCCGGCGGCTCGGCCCGCCGGCTCTACGCCAGCCTTCAACGCATCCTGGCCCTGCCCGACACGACGCGCCTGTTCGTCGGCCACGACTATCCGCCCGACAGCCGCGCCGCCGCCTGCGCGAGCACGGTCGCCGAGCAGCGCGCCGCCAACGTCCACCTGCGGGGCGGCGTCAGCGAGGCCGACTACGTTGCGAAACGCGAGGCCCGCGACGCGACCCTGGCCTTGCCGAAGCGGATGCTCGCAGCCCTCCAGGTGAACGTGCGCGGCGGCCGTCTGCCGGAGCCGGACGCCGCCGGACGCACCTTCCTGAAGTTGCCGGTGAACCGGTTTTGAGCCTCCGCTTCCGCACCTTCGAGGAAGCCGACCGGGCGCGCCCGCTGGCGACCTGCATCGCCGCCGTCACACCGATCCACCCAGGGTTCGAAGCCGCACTCGGCCGCCGCATCTTCGAACTGCACTACGACGACTGGCGCGAGCGCTATGCCCAGACCTTCCGCGCCGTGCCGTCTGCCGACCCGGCGGCCCGCCTGTTCGTCGCCGAGCGGGCGGGGGAGGTCGTGGGCTTCGTCTTCACGAGCCTCGACGCCGAGCGAAAGACGGGCGAGATCGGGCTCAATGCCGTCGATCCGAAGGCCCAAGGCCAGGGTATCGGCCGGGCCATGTACGCCTTCGTGCTGGACGACCTCCGCCGCCGCGGTGCGGAGGTCGCCTACGTCGCCACCGGAGGTGACGCCGCCCACGCCCCGGCACGTCGCGCCTATGGCGCCGTCGGCTTCGACGGCGCGATCCCCGCCGTGCATCTGTTCAAGATGCTGACGGAAGGCGATGAGGGGCCGAATGCGCCCTCGCCCGCTTACCACGAACGGTGGGCGACGCGACTTCCGTGACGAGTGTGCGACGGCGCCGCCGTTTCGCGGGGTTGCGACGAGGCCGGCACGGGTGCCGATCATGACCGACATGCGGAACGCGCCCGTTGTTGGGGCCGTCTGGCCCTCGACGGCCGGCATTTGCGTTGCCTCGTCCTGGACCTGAAGGCCGTCCCCGGAATCGCCGGCAGTGCGTCGCCGCGGAGGTGGACCTCCTGTCGAGCGGCCTCGGGCCGGCGCTACGGCGCGACCGCCAACGGGTGGCCTTGTCGGCATGGGGCCAGCGGCTGCGCGTGGTCGAGCGTCCGGGCGAGGCGTTGCGGCTGGCGGCGGACGACGTGCTCCTGCGCGATGCCGAGCTTCGCGGTGGCGCATGAGCGGCGTGCCGCCGATGGCCCCCCCCGGCACCACCCCTAGCCCTGCTTGACCACGGACGTGCCTTCGCCGGGCTCGGCGGGGGCGAGGATGCGGCCGGCGAGGCGCTTGAGGTTGGGGCGCTCGGCGAGGACGAAGGGCATCGGCCGGACGACGGTCATGGCTTCGCACCCCAGCCTTGCCGCCAGCATGGCGTTGGTCGCTCCCTGGCCCGCCTTGGCCGACATGAGCCGCAAAAAGCCAGCACCCATGGCGTTGGCTGCACCGTGGGTGACGAGGTCGGCGAGCCCGGCGATCAGCATGTTGCGCACCGCCCGGCGCAGCAGCATGGCGCTGGCCACCGCACCCAGCGGCAGGCCGTAGGCGCGGGCGACGTCGCGCAGCATGGCCATGGTGCGCCAAAGGACCAGGGCCGCGTCGAGCAGCCCGAGCGGACTGAGGGCCGTGAGCACGCCGATGTCGCGCGAGCCCCTGACGACGGCGCGGTAGGCGGCATCGTCCATGCCCATGACGACGGTGCGCTCGAACAGCTTGAGCCGCTCGCCGTCGGTCAAGGCGTCGTGGTCGTGCTCGCGGAAACGGACGACCAGGGCCGGGCGGTCGTCGATCCGCTCCAGGACCGGCTCGATCAAGGGGGTGGCGTGGCCGTGCAGATCGGAGGTCAACAGGCGGGCGGCATCGGCCCGCTGGTCGGGCAGGGAGCCAAGCCGGCGGACCGCGCGCACCTCGCGCACCAGCATGACGATGCCGGCGGTGAGCGTCGCCACGAGGAGGACCGCGAGCGGGTAGCCGAAGAGCGGCTGGGTCTGCATCCACTGCAGCGTGCTGGCGATCGACTCGGCGATCAGCAGGGCGAGCGTGACGCCGCCGACGCCGGCCCAGAACCACCACCAGCCGAGCCGGAAGCGCGGCGGCGGCGGCGCGTCGAACACCGGCGCCGGGCGCTTGGGCTCGTCGACGACGACGGCTTCGGCCGGATCGAGCGCGAACGGCCGGCGCTTCATCCGAGACGGTCCCCCATCACCGCCTCCAGCACCTGATCGAGCCGGATGTGGCCGTGGCCGCCGCCATTGGCCTCCCTGGGTGTGCCCAACTCCAGGCGCCGCGGCGCGAAGCGGCGGAAGTCGAAGCGCTGGTCGTCCCACTCCTCGCCGCGGGGCATGGTCGACGGTACCTCGCCCGGAAAGACGATGCGTTCCTGGCCGGTCTCCGCCAAGACGCCGCGGACGCAGGACAGCCGCTGGCCGTCGTGGTCGGTGCGCACGGTGTCGGTGGCGCGCATCGAGGCCACCGCCAGCGTGTCCACCGGAATGGCCTCGAGGGCGACCCTGCGGGCGGCGTCGTCGATCATGTCCTGCAGGAGCAGTTTCAGGTTGGCGTGCTGCGTGTTGGCGACATGATCGGCTTTGGTGGCGCAAAACACCAGCCGGTCCACCTTGGGCGCCAGCAGCCGTTGCCACCAGGCGCTGCGGCCGTAGTTGAACGCCTCCAGGATCATCGCGATGGCGGCACGGGTGTCGTCGAAGTGATCGGGGCCGCGGTTCAGGCTTTCCAGCACGTCGACCAGGACGACCTGGCGGTCGACGGCATCGACCACGTGTTCCTTGAAGGGGCGCACCCAGCGTTCGCGGTAGGCGGCGAAGCGGTCGCGGAACTCGCCCTCGAGGGGGTGGCCGGGGGGCACCGGGCAGAACACCATCGCCTGGAGCGGCACGTCGAGGGCGGTCGGCGTCAGCGCCCGCCCCGGCTGGAGCAGGGCGAGGCGCCGGTCGCGACAGGCGTGCAGGCCGCGGACGTAGCTGCGGGCGAGCGAATCGAGCGGTGCCAAGGACAGCGCGTCGAGGAACGGCTGCATGGCGCTGCGGTACAGCGGGCTGCCCAGCCGGGCGAGGGTGACCGCCGCCCAGTCGGCGTAGGACTGATGCAGCAACGGCAGATCGATCAGCCACTCGCCCGGATAGTCGATCAGGTCGACGACGAGGTTGCGGTCCTCGACGAAGCTGCGCCGGAGCCGGGAGCGCGGCCGAAAACGCAGCTCCAGACGGAGTAGGCTGAGGTCGGTCGAGGGTGCGGGCCAATGCGGCGTTTCGCCGGCGAGTGCCGCCTGATGCGCGCGGAAGGGGAAGGGATCGACGCCCTTGGGCAGCCGCGTTACCACCTTCGCGCCGACATAGCGGCGGTCGGCCACGGCGTTGAGGAACGGCAGGCCGGAGCCGCGTTCCAGATGGTGGGCGAGGCACGTGACGAACACCGTCTTGCCGCTGCGCGAGAGGCCGGTCACGGCGAGGCGCAGCCGGTCGCCGGCGACCGCCTCGCCGAAGCGCCGGAACCCCTCCTCGATACGGCCCCAGCCGGGCCAGAGTTCGCCCGCGCGCTTCAGCCAGGCCCGGGTCTGGTCCTCCAAGGCCATCGCGTCACGGGGCCACCCGGCCGAGGAGCAGCGCCAGAAACACGACGAGGCCCACGTCGCGGTTCATGCGGAAGCGCTTCAGGCAGTCGGCCGCATCGTCGAGCTGCCAGCCGCGCAGTTGCCAGACGAAGGCGAGGGCCACGGCGACGAGGCCGAGATAGCCGAGCGATCCGGCCTCCGCCGTCCAGAGCGCCGCCGCGAGCAGGACGACCGTCAGGGCATAGAACCCCGCCACCCATGGGCGCGAGCGGTCGCCGAGCAGGCGCGCCGTCGAGCGGATGCCGATCAGGGCGTCGTCCTCCTTGTCCTGGTGGGCGTAGATCGTGTCGTAGCCGAGGGTCCAGGCGATGCCGGCGGCGTAGAGCACGAGTGCCGGGAGGTGCAGCTCGCCCGTGGCCGCGGTCCAGCCGACCAGCGCGCCCCAGTTGAAGGTGATGCCGAGAAAGGCCTGCGGCCACCACGTCACCCGCTTCATGAAGGGGTAGATGACGATCAGCGGCACCGACAAAAGGGCCACGAGCTGCGCCTTGGGTGGCAGGAAAACCAGGACGAACAGGCCGACGAGGCACTGGGCGGCGACGAAGCCGAGCGCCTGCACCACGGTCACGCGGCCGGAGGGCAGCGGGCGGGTGGCGGTGCGCGCGACGTGGCCGTCGAGCCTGCGGTCGACGAGGTCGTTGACGGTGCAGCCGGCGCCGCGCATGGCGAACGCGCCGAGCAGGAAGAGCGGGACGAGCCACCAGGCGAGTGCGCCCGGAGCGAGCGCCACGCCCCAGGCGCAGGGCCAAAACAGGAGCCAGGCGCCGATCGGCCGGTCCCAGCGGGCGAGTTCGCCGAAGGCACGGCGCTTCGCCGGCCAGCCGTGCAGGCGTTCGTGCTCGCGGTCGCGAATGAGGCTCTCGACTTCCGACATGGCGGCTTCATAGCACGGTGCCTTGCAGCGTAAACCGAACCCATGATCGAACGCGCCATCCGCCTTTACGTCGAGCCGCCCCTCGAGACCGGGGCCGACCGCGTCCTGGCACCGGCCCAGGCGCACTATCTGGCCCGCGTGATGCGCTGCCGGACCGGGGATCGCATCCGCGTCTTCGACGGCGTCTCGGGCGAGTGGACGGCCGCCTTGGCCGTCGGCAGGCGGGACGTGACGCTCACCGTCGAGGCCCTCGGGCGCCCGCAGGTGGTCGCATCGGGGCCGGTCCTGGCGCTGCCGCCGATCCGGCGGCAACGGCTCGAATGGGCGGTGGAGAAGGCGTGCGAGCTGGGCGTCGCCGCGATACGGCTGGTGCTGACCGAACGCACGGGCGAGGAGCGGGTGAAGCTGGAGCGGCTGCGGGCGATCGCGATCGAGGCGGCGGAGCAGAGCGAGCGGCTGACGGTGCCCGACGTGGACCCGCCCGTGCCGCTCGGCGACTGGCTGGCGGCGCGGGAGCCGGGGCGCGTGCTCTACCAGGCCCTGGAGCGGAGCGACGCCCTGCCGCTGACCGAGGCCGTCGCCCGCCACGGTTCGGGCGACCTCGTGGTCGGCCCCGAGGGCGGCTTCGCTCCGGCCGACCGCACGCTGCTCGAGGCGACGCCATCGGGGGTGGCCGTCGGCCTCGGCCCGACTATTCTCCGGGTAGAGACGGCGGCGCTCGCCGGCCTTGCGGTGCTCGCCCTAGCCGCACCTCACCGGGCGTCCTGAGGTCGTGGAGATCCCGTTGGACGAGAAGCGCCCGACTTCGGCACCGTTGCAGCCGCACGCCGACCGCGCCGCCATCGTCGCGGAGATGCACACCCGTCCGGCGCCGCGCCTCCAGGCGCCGGCGCGCATCAGCCACTTGGCGATGCTCAGCGGCCGGACCGGTGCCGCGCGGGAGCGCCACGCCATCGGCGAGCTCTGCGCCGCCTACGGCGCGCTGCCGCCGGGCGTCGGGGCGCTGCACCACGTCGCACGGCTGGGCGAGTTGGAGCTGCGCTGGGAGCGGCACACGGAGTTCTCGACCCTGATGCTGGTGCGCGGCGGGCCGTTCCGCGAGCCCTTCGCCGCGCCGCCGATGACCCTGTTGCCCGCGCACTGGCTGGCCAGCCTGCCCGGCGAACTCGTCGAGGCGAGCCACGTTGCCGTGCTCGCGGCGGCAGCCGCCGCGCCGGATCGCAACGCCTTGGCCCAGGCGTTCGAGGGTCACCATCTCATGGGTGGGCGCATGGCCGGCGAGGAGGTCCGCATCTGGACCGGCCTGCGGCTGCATGGCGACGGCTTCGGCCGCATCCTGATCCAGGACGGCGGCTTCGATCCGACCCGACTGGGCCGGCTGGTGCAGCGGGTGCTGGAGTTGGAGACCTACCGGTTGATGGCGCTGCTCGGCCTGGTCGCGGCGCGGCGGCTGATGCCGGTCCTCGACGAGATGGAGGCCCGCCTCGTCGACCTCACGGTGCATACCGCCAGCACGCGGGCGGAGGCGGAGGAGCGCGACCTGTTGGAGCGGTTGACCTCGCTCGCCGCCGAGCACGCGCGGCACAGCTCCGACGTCGCCTACCGGTTCGGCGCGACGCGCGCCTATGCCGAGTTGGTCCACGAGCGCCTGCACCGCCTCCGGCTCGAGCGGGAGGGCGGGCTCGAGCCCTTGGGCGACTTCCTCGGCCGCCGCTTCGAGCCGGCCATGCGCACCTGTCGGTCGGTCGAGGGCCGGATGGAGAGCCTGGGCCAGCGCATCGGCCGCGCCGCAGACCTCCTGCGCACGCGGGTCGACTTGGCACTCCAGGCGCAGAACCAGTCGCTGTTGACCTCGATGGACAACCGTGCGCGCCTGCAACTCCGTCTGCAACAGACGGTGGAGGGGCTGTCGGTCGCCGCGGTGAGCTACTACCTTCTCGGTCTTTTGTCGTACGTGCTGAAGGGATCGGCCTTCGCCGTCGCGCCCGGCACGGCCGACGTCGTCCTCGCGATCGCCGTTCCGGTAGTGATTTTGGCGGTTTGGGCGGTCGTCCGGCGCATCCGCGCCAAGCTCGGCCACTAGACCGGCTGCGGTGCAGCCACCGCAGTGACGTATGCGCCCGATGCCGGGTGATGAGGTTGTCTGCCGCGCGATCACGGTGCTAAACGCAGCGCCATGCCGCAGGAACCGCGCGTTGTCGTCGAAGGGGAAAGACGCATGAAGAGTTGGCCGTACGTTGCTGGCGGGCTCGGCCTTTCGGCGCTGTTCGGCGCCGCCCCCGGCCATGCCGCCGAGCCCACGCCGTGGCAGTTCGGGTTCCAGGCCGCAGCGGCGCCGATCAAGGAGCAGGTCATCGCGTTCCACGACCTGATGCTCGTGATCATCACGGTCATCTGCGTGATCGTCCTGGCGCTCCTGCTCTACGTCGCCGTCCGCTTCCGCGCGTCGGTCAATCCCACGCCGTCGCGCGTCACCCACAACACCGTTCTGGAGGTGGCTTGGACGGCGGTGCCGGTCTTGATCCTGGTCGTGATCGCCGTGCCCTCGTTCAAGCTGCTCTACTACGAGGACACGATCCCCGAGGCCGATCTGACGATCAAGGCGATCGGCAAGCAGTGGTATTGGACCTACGAGTATCCGGACAACGGCGGCTTCACCTTCGACGCCTTCATGCTCAGCCGCGAGGAGGCGGAAGCGCAGGGCAAGCCGGCGCTGCTCGCCACCGACGAGGACGTGGTGGTTCCGGCGGGCGCCACCGTGCGCGTGCTCATTACCGCGACCGACGTGCTGCACGCCTGGGCGGTCCCCAGCTTCGGCGTGAAGCGCGACGCCATCCCCGGGCGGCTCAACGAGACCTGGTTCCGCGCCGACGAGCCGGGCATGTACTACGGACAGTGCTCGGAGCTGTGCGGTGTCGGTCACGGCTTCATGCCGATCGCCATCCGCGTCGTGCCGGAGGAGGAGTTCGCCGCCTGGGTCGAGCAGGCGCAGACCATGTATGCCCGCGTTGGCGGTGACCTGAGCGTCGCCGAGCGCTGACGGCTTTTCGAGGAGGACGAGGTTCATGGCGTACGCCGCCGCGGGTCATCACGACGAGCACATGCCGACCGGTTGGAAGCGCTGGCTCTATTCCACCAACCACAAGGACATCGGCACGCTCTACCTGTGGTTCGCCGGCGCCATGGGTATCGTCGGCATGCTCATGTCGATCGTCATGCGCATGGAGTTGATGACGCCCGGCGACAACGTGCTCGGCGGTGACTACCACCTCTACAACATGCTGATCAGCGCGCACGGCCTGATCATGATCTTCTTCTTCGTCATGCCGGCGCTGATCGGCGGCTTCGGCAACTGGATGGTGCCGTTGATGATCGGCGCGCCGGACATGGCGTTCCCGCGCATGAACAACATCAGCTTCTGGTTGCTGCCGCCGTCCGCGGCGCTGTTGGTGATGTCGATGTTCGTCGGCGGCTTCGGCGGCGGCTGGACGCTCTATCCGCCGCTGTCGGCGATGATCGGCCATCCGAGCATGGCCGCCGACTTCCTCATCTTCTCGCTGCACCTCGCCGGCATCTCGTCGCTGCTCGGTGCCATCAACTTCATCACCACGATCTTCAACATGCGCGCGCCGGGCATGACGCTGCACAAGATGCCGCTCTTCGCCTGGGCGATGCTGGTGACGGCGTTCTTGCTGCTGCTCGCCGTGCCGGTGCTGGCGGGCGCCATCACCATGCTGCTGACCGACCGCAACTTCGGCACCAGCTTCTTCGATCCGGCAGGCGGCGGCGATCCGGTCCTGTTCCAGCACCTGTTCTGGTTCTTCGGGCACCCCGAGGTCTACATCATGATCCTGCCGGCGTTCGGGATCATCAGCCATGTGGTGGCGACCTTCTCGAAGAAGCCGGTCTTCGGCTATCTCGGCATGGCCTACGCGATGGTCGCGATCGGCGTGATCGGCTTCATCGTTTGGGCGCACCACATGTATACCGTCGGCATGAGCCCCGACGTCCGCGCCTATTTCATGGCGGCTACGCTGATCATCGCGGTGCCGACCGGCATCAAGATCTTCAGTTGGATCGCCACCATGTGGGGCGGCTCCATCGAGTTCAAGACGCCGATGCTGTGGGCGATCGGCTTCATCTTCCTCTTCACCGTCGGTGGCGTGACCGGCGTGGTGCTGGCCAATGCCGGCATCGACACGGTGCTGCACGACACCTACTACGTGGTTGCCCACTTCCACTACGTGCTGTCGCTCGGCGCCGTCTTCGCCATCTTCTGCGGCTTCTACTACTGGGTGGGCAAGATGACCGGGCATCAGTACCCGGAGCAGATGGGTAAAATCCACTTCTGGCTGACCTTCGTCGGCGTCAATCTCGCCTTCTTTCCGCAGCACTTCCTGGGCTTGGCCGGCATGCCGCGCCGCATCCCCGACTATCCGGACGCGTATGCCGGCTGGAACATGGTCAGCTCCATCGGCGCCTACATCGCCGCCATCAGCGCGCTGTACTTCTGCTACGTGCTCTACAAGACGTTCGCGAGCACGGAGAAGGTCGCCGACAACCAGTGGGGCGAGGGTGCGGACACGCTGGAGTGGACCGTCTCGTCGCCGCCGCCGTTCCACACCTTCAACGAGTTGCCCGAGGTGAAATGAGCGAGGCCTTCGCCGCCCCCGAGCGGGCCACCGCCGCCGCACTGCCGGATTCGCAGGTCCGCGACTACTGGGTGCTGACCAAGCCCAAGGTCATGCGGCTGGTGGTGTTCTCGGGCTTCGCCGGTCTGGTGCTGGCGCCTGGCGGGCTGCACCCGTTCCTGGCGCTGGTGGCCATGCTCTGCATCGCCACGGGGGCGGCCGCCTCGGCGGCGATCAACAACGCCTACGATATCGACATCGACCAGCGCATGGGCCGCACCCGGTTGCGGCCGACCGCGGCCGGCCGCATCGCGGCGGACGAAGCCAACGCCTTCGGTGTGACGCTCGCCATCATTGCGGTGATGGTCATGGGCCTCGCCCTGAACTGGACTGCGGCCGCACTGCTGGCGGGGACCATCCTGTTCTACTGCGTCGTCTACACCCGCTGGCTGAAGCGCTCGACGCCGCACAACATCGTCATCGGCGGTGCTGCCGGTGCCTTGCCGCCGGTGGTCGGCTGGGCGGCGGTCACGGCTGACGTCGGCCTGCTGCCGGTGTTGATGTTCCTGATCATCTTCATGTGGACGCCGCCGCACTTCTGGTCGCTGGCGCTCTACCGCTCGGGCGACTACGGCCGCGTCGGCGTGCCGATGCTGCCGGTGGTGGCGGGCGACGCCGTGACCCGCCGTCACATCGTTGCCTACACGGCCGTGCTGGTGCCGCTGACGCTCCTGCCCTTCGCCCTCGGCCTGACGGGTCCGCTCTACGGTGCGGCGGCCCTCGGCCTCGGCCTCTGGTACGGCTGGCACGTGCTGCGGCTTTGGCGCGACCGCAGGGAGATGGTGGCGATCCGCGCCTTCAAGGTGTCGATCGCGTATCTGTTCCTCCTGCTCGGCGCGATGATGGTCGACGGTGCGATCTTCGGAGCCGTCGCATGGTGAGGAGCGACGATCCGGACCATCGGCGGCGGCTGCGGCGCAAGAACCTGGCGCTGGCGGCGCTGCTCTTGGGCCTCGTCGGCCTCTTCTATCTGATCACCCTGGTGCGGATGGGAGCCCCTGCATGAGTCTCGACCGCAACACCAAGACGGCGCTGTTCGGGGTCGGCATCATCGTCGCCATGGTCGGCCTGACCGCTGCGTCGGTGCCGCTCTACGATCTCTTCTGCCGCGTCACCGGCTATGGCGGCACCACCCAGATGGCCGAGCGAGCCCCCGATCAGGTGAGCGATCACGCGATCCAGGTCCGCTTCAACGCCGATGTCGACGGCCGCCTCCCCTGGTCCTTCCAGCCGCTGGAGCGCCGAATCGACGTGCAGGTCGGCGCCAACGAACTCGCCTTCTACCGTGCCGAGAACAGGGGCGACGTCCCGGTGGTCGGTACCGCCGTCTACAACGTGACGCCGTTCGAGGCGGGGCGCTACTTCGCCAAGATCGCCTGCTTCTGCTTCGAGGAACAAGTGCTGGCACCGGGCGAAAGCATCGAGATGCCGGTGTCTTTCTTCGTCGACCCGGCGATCCTCGACGATCCGGCCTTGGCGAACCTGTCCACCATCACCCTGTCCTACACCTTCTTCAAGGCGGAGGCCGCGACCCGCGAGCTGGCCGCCACGCCCATCCCCACCGACGCGGGCAGCGACGGCTGACCCCTCCGGTAACGATCGAACGCGAGGAACCTACCCATGGCGACGCACGCCGACGGCCACCACGACGAGGTGAAGCACGACTACCACCTCGTGGACCCGAGCCCCTGGCCCTTCGTCGGCTCGATGGCAGCCTTCGTCCTGACCGTCGGCGCCGTGATGTGGATGCACGGGGCCGGCGGCGGTGCCGTCGTCTTCTTCGCAGGTCTCGCCGGTGTGCTGGTGACCATGGTCGGCTGGTGGCGCGAGGTGCTGCGGGAGAGCTATGCCGGCCAGCACAAGCCGGTGGTGAACAACGGCCTGCGGCTGGGCATGGCGCTGTTCATCACCTCGGAGGTGTTCTTCTTCTTCGCCTTCTTCTGGGCGTATTTCTGGGGTGCGCTGGTGCAGCCGGATACGGTGGCGACCGCGTGGCCGCCGTTGGACGTCGAGACCATCCCGCCCTTCGGCGTGCCGCTCTTGAACACGTTGATCCTGCTCGCCTCGGGCTGCTCCTTGACCTGGGCGCACCACGCCGTCCGCGAGGGCGACCAGGAGAACGGCTTCAAGGCACTCTTGCTGACCGTGGCGCTCGGCGCCGTGTTCATGGGCTTTCAGGTCTACGAGTACATCCACGCCTACGATTTGGGCCTCACGTTGCAGAGTGGCATCTTCGGCTCGACCTTCTTCATGGCGACCGGTTTCCACGGCTTCCACGTGCTGGTCGGTGCCATCTTCCTGTTGGTCTGCACCATCCGAGCGGCGCAACTCACCTTGAAGCCGGAAAAGCACGTCGGCTTCGAGGCGGCCGCTTGGTACTGGCACTTCGTCGACGTCGTCTGGCTGTTCCTGTTCGTCACGGTCTACCTCTGGGGCTCCCTTCACAGTGTCGTGAGCGAGCCGGCGATCACCTTCTAGGGTCCCAGCGCGCCGTTGCCCCCGTCTTGGGCGCAGCCCTTGCGGGCCTCTTCGCTGCGAGTTCGAGTAGCCCGATGGCGTTTCGCCCCGGCCTCTGGCCGACCCTGACCGTTCTCGCCTGTCTGCCGGTCCTCGTCATGCTGGGCACGTGGCAGCTCGACCGTTCGGCCTGGAAGACGGCGCTGATCGCCGAGTTGGAGCAACGTCAGGCCGAAGCACCGGTCGCCTTGCCGCCGACGGCCGACCTCGACGCGAGCTGGACGCATCGGCGCGTCGCCGTCACGGCCGCGCTCGCGTCGGAGCCGGCCTTGCGCTTCGGCGTGCGCGCCCGTGCCGCCGAGCCGGGCCACCTCGTCCTGCAACGGGCCGAACTCGAAGACGGCCGGGCGCTGGTCGTCAACCGCGGCTGGCGCGCGGATCGCGCGGCGACGCCGTTGGCGACGCCGGCCGAGCCGGTCCCGCTTGCGGGCGTGCTCCGCTGGATCGACGGGCTGGAGCCCGCACCCTTCACCCCGGCCAACGACCCGGCCGCCAACCGCTGGTTCTGGTACGACCTCGCGGCGCTCGAGGCGGCCTTCGGCGCGGACCTGTTGCCGGTGGTGCTGGAGGTCACGGAAGGCCCCGCAGCCGACGGGGTTCCGCTGCCGGAGCCGGTCGTCGTCGACCTGCCCAACAACCATCTGGGCTATGCGCTCACCTGGTTCGGCCTCGCGCTCGGGCTGGCGGTGATCTACCTTGTGTTCGGCTTCCAACGAGAGAGGAACGCAGCTTGAGGGCGATGCGCTGGACGCTGGCCGCAACGCTGGTCTGGACCTATGCGCTGATCGTGCTGGGGGCCTGGGTGCGCAGCACCGACAGCGGGCTTTCCTGTCCCGACTGGCCCACCTGCTACGGGTACTGGGTGATCACACCCGGCCAGTTCGCAGCGCTCGGCGACGTGGGTTACACCTATTTCCAGGTCATGCTGGAGTGGGTCCACCGGGCGATCGCCGGCGTGGTGGTGGGGCCGCTGGTGCTCGCCGTCCTCGTCATCAGCCTGCGGCACCGCCACCGCCGGCCCGATCTGGTGAGCTGGACCGTCCTGCTCGCCGTGCTCCTGCTGATCCAGGCGAAGCTCGGCGGCATCACCGTGTTCGACGCCAACAGTCCCTGGTCCGTCGCCCTGCACCTCGGCAATGCGCTGGTCCTGTTCGCCGTCATGGTGAAGCTCTACGTGGCGGCAGGGCCGAGGCCCGAGCGCCCGATCGGCGAGGCGCCGCGGCTCTTGGCGGCGGCGGCGTGGGTTGCCGTGCTGATGACCATGATCACCGCGGCGGTGACGGCCAAGAGCGGCGCGAGCCTCGCCTGCGCCACCTGGCCGTCGTGCAACGGCGAGTGGCTGCCGAGCCTCGACGACCCCTATGTCCGCATCCACTTCTTCCACCGCGCCCTCGCCGCCATCTCCGGCGGGCTCGTGCTGTTGCTGCTGTGGGTCGGCTGGCGCCAGGGCGACGCGCACGTTCGGCGGGCGCTCCTCGTGCTGCCGGCCCTGTTCCTCGTCCAGGTCGTCTGGGGCGCGCTCGTCATCGTCCTCTACGTGCCGGTGTGGACCGCGGTGGTGCATCAGGCGACCGGCGTGGCGCTGTTCTTCGTGCTGAGCTACGTCCTCTGCCTGTTCTATGCGGCGCCGAAGCCGGACCTCGTCCTGGATGCCCCCGACCATGCCCGCTTACGCCACGCTGGAGCGTAGGTTCGAGCGCCTCGCAGCCCTCGGCCACGCCCTCTCCATCCTCTCCTGGGATCGTTCGGTGATGATGCCGGCCGGCGCCAACGGCGGCCGTGGTGACGCCATGGCCGCACTCGAGGTGATGGCCCACGAGTTGCTGGCCGACCCGGCCGTGGGCGAACTGTTGGCCGACGCTGCGGCCGACCCGCCGGACGAGCCGTGGGCACGGGCCAATCTCCGTGAGATGCAGCGTGCGCACGTCCGCGCCACCGCCGTGCCGGCGGACCTCGTGGGCGCGCTCGCCAAGGCCACGAGCACTTGCGAGATGACCTGGCGACGGGCGCGGCCGGCCGCCGACTTCGCAGCCCTTCTGCCGGAGCTTGCGGAGGTGGTGGCGCTCACTCGCGCCGTCGCCGAGGCCAAGGGCGAGGCCCTCGGGCTCGATCCCTACGACGCGCTGCTCGACGACTATCAGCCGGGCGTCCATCGCCGGCAGATCGACCTGATTTTCGGGCAGCTCGCCGAGGCGCTGCCGCCGCGGCTGGACCGCATCCTCGGCCGGCAGGCCCCGCCGCGCCGGCCGTCGATCGTCTTTCCCGCGAGCCAGCAGCGCGCACTGGCGCTCGCGCTCATGGCCAAGGTCGGCTTCGACTTCGAGCACGGCCGGCTCGACGAGAGCGCGCACCCGTTCTGCGGCGGCAATCCCGACGACGTGCGCATGACCACGCGCTGGGACGAGCGGGACGTGGCCACGGGCCTGATGGGCGTGCTGCACGAGACCGGGCATGCGCTCTACGAGGCCGGCCTTCCGGCCGAATGGCGCCACCAGCCGGTCGGCCGCGCCGGCGGCATGGTGCTGCACGAGAGCCAGTCGCTGCTGATCGAGATGCAGGCCTGCCGCTCGCCCGCCTTCATCGGCCATCTCGGCGGCCTCTTGCGCGACGCGTTCGGCGACGACCCGGCCCTCGCCGCCGACAACCTCCTGCGCCTCTACCACCACGTCGAGCGCGGCCCGATCCGGGTCGACGCCGACGAGGTCACCTATCCGCTGCACATCGTCGTGCGCTACCGCCTGGAGCAGGACCTGATCGGCGGTCGGCTCGAGGTGACCGATCTACCGGAGGCCTGGAACGCCTTCATGGCGGACTTGGTGGACGTCCGGCCGCCGGACGACGGCGCCGGTTGCCTCCAGGACATCCACTGGCCGGTCGGCGCGTTCGGCTACTTCCCGAGCTATTCGCTCGGCGCGCTCACGGCGGCCCAACTGTTCCAGGCGGCCGAGCGGGCCATCCCCGAGCTGGACGACCGGCTCGCCTGCGCCGACTTCGCCCCGCTCCTCGACTGGCTGCGCACCCACGTCCACGGCCGCGCCCGATCCGTGCCGTTCGAGACGTTGGTCGAGGACGCCACGGGCAGCGCCCTCGGCACCGCCGCCTTCCTCGCCCATCTCGACCGGCGCTACGGCTGCTGAAGGACCCGGGGGGCTTTTCGCCCCCCGCACCCCCCCGACGAGTGCTGACGGCCAAGGGCCGTCAGTCGGGGGTTGCAGGGGGCCAAAACCCCCCTGCCTCTTGCCTACCACCCGCTGCCGCCGCCACCGCCGCCACCGCCGCC